>CAVBCV010000060.1:0-2517 GCA_963594125.1 Lachnospiraceae bacterium | reverse complement strand
CGCTTTAAGCTTCACTGAACCCCGCGTCTAACGCGGGGTTTTCTAATGACAAAAAAAGAGGAAGCTTACGCCTCCTCTTTTTTATGAGCCTTTAGAGTTCTAAAACTCGTATTTAGCTTTCAACATAGCGGTGTGGCTTTGGTAGTCTTTGCGCAAACCAAGGTCGTAACCGGCGCTTAATGTCCAGTTTATAAATTAACCTTGTTAATAAGTATGGATATTAATATGCCACATTGTGTTTTGCTTTGCTCACACAATTTCAAATTGAAACATTTTGAAATTTAATTTTTGCTGACAATTAAATTAAGAGCTTGCTTTATTAGTATTTTATGTTAGCCTCATATCCGTTAATATAGTTAACATTAACAAGAGTACTAACCTATCAAGGAGAAACTTTATGAATTACAAAACTATTCTTTTGGCGTCTGCCGCCGTTATGTTTGCAGGCTCTGCTATGGCCGCTGACTTAACTGGAGCTCTTTATTTACCTAACAAAGGACAACTCACTTCAAACACCTCGTATGAATACGGGCGCACTCAAGTCAAACATCGTTATGGCGGTGATGCTGACAAAGACGCCTCTTTAGCAGAAGAAATTGTTTACGGCGTAACCGATAACTTTGCCGTAAAAGCCACCCTTGAAAATGAATTTGACGCCAACGGCGAATACAACAATGATCATAACTTTGTTTACAACATCGGCGCCGCATATAATATGAATTACGGCAAATTTACCACTCAGGTAGCCGCTGATTACGTTACTTTCAGCCAAAAAGATTTTTACGGCCGCGATTACCGCGAGCTTGAAAACAGCTCTGAATGGGTTAAAATTTTGCGCGCTCAGTTAAAAGTCGGCTATGATATGGGCAACGGCTTGTCCCCTTATGCAATTTACGGCATTATGGGCAATGTTGACACCGGCGACCGTTATTTAGACCAATCTTTCACTTTAGGCTTGCACAAATATGCCGGCAAATGGGCCGCTGACGCTGCTTTGCGTTATGACTTCAACACCGACGGCAAAAACACCAACACTTTGTGGGGCTTGCTTGAAGGTGATTATTACGCAACTGAAAACATCGCATTGGGCGTATATGGCGAATACTTCCTTGACGGAACCGGCAGCCATTACATTAAATATGACTACACCCTCGGCGCTCGTGTAAAAGTATTGTTCTAATTTAAGAACATCTGATAAAAACGGGGGCTTAATCGTCCCCGTTTTTTACGCAGTTATCAATTCTTCATATTCATCAGCCAAGGCATAAGTACGATTCTTTTTCGCCGGATTGGCAATTTGTAAAAAGCCATCTTTCATCCATTTATTAAGCATTAATCCGGCTGATTGGCTTGATATTTCCAAATATTCACCGGCTTGCGCTGACGTAATCTCTTTATACTCCGTAAAAAGCTCCAAAATTTTACGCTGCTTAACATCAAGTTCTCGCAACATATAGGTTTTGTCAGTTGCAAAACTTTTATTATGCTCATTTGCAGCCTTAGAGCTTATGTTGGTAAATGCTTCTGCCGCCCCTTTAATAAAATATGCCAGCCATGGAGTTAAATCGGCGTCAGCCCGACCGTAATAATAATTATGATGAGGGTGAACGGCTAATGCCTCATAATAATCACGCAAGTTTTTAGCATAATATTCTTCCAACGAATATATTCCTTTAAGCCCGTAACCGAATTTACGCATAATATAAGCGGTAATTAAACGCGCCGTGCGACCGTTGCCGTCAATATACGGGTGAATAGTCACAAATTGATAATGAAACAAACCGGCAACTACCGGCACCGGCAATTTTTTTACATTATCATTGACCCATAACGTTAAATCTTTCATCATCTGCGGAACATCTTTAGCTTCCGGCGGCAAATAAACAAGCGCCCCATCTGAACTGTTGTAAATGGCATTTTGCGTTTGGCGATAATTATCCGCTGTTTTCTCACCTTCTATCAGGCTATGAATTTTTTTTATAAACGCTTCTGAAAACAGCTGATTTTCAGCCAAATATTTTTCCATATAATTAACAGCATTATAATAAGCTTTAACTTCCTGCTCATCGTGCCCGCGGTAGCTTCTTACTGCCTGATTGTTGGTATACAAGGCATTTTCAACCTGTTCAAAAGACATATTATTGCCCTCAATCTGAGTTGAAAAATGAACAGCCGCAACTTTTGCGCTTTTATGCAGCGAGGCTAACAAAACCGGAGATAAAGGCTTATCTTCAAACGCATTTTTAACATTTTCAATTTGCGCCAACCCTGTTAAAATGCTTTGAGTAATTGTATATTTAGGCATCCAAACCATAATTCACCCTCCCATGCGATTAAATTATGATTATTTTATGATTAAATTACGATTAAATCAAGATTAAAATATGTTTACCATTCATTTTGTAAAGATGGACACCAAACACTATAAAAAATTCCCATCCCGTGGAGAGGTGGCGGCGTTAGTGAACTGTACCCCAAAAGTTGGACGATAAAATCCCCTCCCTGAGAGGATTCATC
>CAVBCV010000059.1:0-3204 GCA_963594125.1 Lachnospiraceae bacterium | reverse complement strand
ATTTACGAGTCTGCACTGTGCATAAGTTGTATTATTCTATACCGTAAATATTCTTTTTCATGGATATGTACTCAATATTATTTCTTTTCTTCATGATATTCGGTTTCGGTATTAATATTCCAAATATCGTTTTTGGAACATAAACCTAAAATACAATCAACAGTTTTCATGGCCGTTAAAGATGAATGATCCATGTTATTGTATTTATGCATGCCGTTGCGACCAATAAGATAAAGATTATCAATATTTAAGACATATTTTTTAATCTCGTCAAAATTATCATAACTTCCGAAATAAGCAGGATATGCTTTTTTAACACGTTTAGTATAGGCGTCTGAAACGTCTTTTTTTTCAAAAATACCGATAGATGTTGCTTCATTAATCGCAAAATCAATAAATGTGGAGTTGTCGTCTGTCCAGATTTTATCATTTTCATTGCAAAAATATTCTAATCCAATCCATACTTTGCTTTCAAAGTCATCAACCATATATGGACTCCAGTTGTTGAAGATCTGCACTCGTCCGAGTTTAACACCTTTTTCTTGAATGTAAATCCAAGTATCCGGTATGATATTAGCTATAGTTTTGATTTTAGTTGTATTTTTTAATGATAGTTTATTTAATAAAACACCAACAACTCTAAAATCACGATACATTAAACCATTTGCAATTTTTTTAATTTTTATCGGTACATTGTTTAAGGAGTTTATCAAATCTTTTACAGGCATGGTAGAGATAAAAATTTCACCATTATATTCTTTGCCGTTTGCGGTGGTAATACTTTTAATTAAATTATTTTCTTTTTTGATTTGCACAACTTTTTCGCCTAAAATTATTTCGCCGCCCATTGTTTTAATATCTTTTGCCACCGTTTCCCATAAGTGTCCGGGACCAAATTTCGGATAGAAGAAACTTTCAATAAAACTTGTTTCCGTAGTTTTACTTTTTTTACCGGTTAAATTTAAGAACATTTGTTTGATGATTTTTATAATAGAAATGCCTTTTATGCGTTGAGCGCCCCATTCGGCTGAAATTTTACTGCAATCCACACCCCAAAGCTTTTCGGTATAGTCTTTGAAAAAAGTAAGATAAAGCTCGCGCCCAAATCGGTTGATCATAAAGTCTTCCAAAGATTTTTCTTCCTTAATAGGAAAAAACAAAATCTTCATATATGAACAGCCGATTTTAAACATTCGCCACAACCCCAGTCCTTTAATGGTGTCTAGATTCAAGCTGACAGGATAAGAGAAAAATGTTTTCAAATAAAATATGCGAGACAAACGCGGGCGTTTAAGCATGACACGGTCTGTTTTTGACGGATCCGGTGCATCTTTTTTATCTGATAACTCAACATTGCGGTTTAAGATAATGTCATCTTTTGAAGGTTTACCTTGGAGTGGCAAAACGTTTAACCACCAATTCATAACACGATCGGATTTTGAAAAGAATCTATGTCCCCCCATATCAATGCGATTTTTTTTATATTCAAGTGTTGCGCTGATACCGCCGATGAAATCATTTTCTTCCAAAATAACAGGTTTAATATCTGTACGCTTTAACAGTTCATAAGCCAGTGTCAGACCAGCCGGTCCGGCTCCGATGATAATAGCGGTTTTATTCATTATTTACTCCTTTCAAGATTTCGCCGATAAAGATTGGTGTTATCAATCTGTGTATAATTTTTTTTAATCCAATCTTCGTCAAACTGCCAAAAATCAAAGTCAATTGGCACAAGTCTTGAGCGAAGTTCGGGATAATATTTCATTTTTTGAATAATTTTTGCGTTATGATTTTGAAACCATGAAGCTTTTTGTTTAGCAATAGTATTTTGGGGAGAAATCGCTCCCAAAGAGGTCTCTAATATTAAATATTCAGGCATTGTTTTTTTGATAACATCGTTCGGATTAAAAATCCTGTTTGGATTATAGATGGTGTCAATAATAACAACATTATGAAAACCAAACCAATAAAAATTTTTGATAGGACCGAAAACATTAATCGGTGCAATAGAAAAATCAAGCGTGTTGTTATAAATATTTTGCTGAACGATATATTCAATTTTTTTCATGTACTTTTTATAATATTGTATTGTAGTATCATTAGGGTATAAGCTAATAATTGAACAGCTAAATGCAAATAACAAACCTGTAATAACAAACTTATGATTAGCTATATAAGCGTAATTTCCGAGCAATATAGCGGCAAAAACAAAATACGGAATGTAATACCAGCTGTGTGGGGCAAAATAAATAAGCGAAATGCCGGAAAAGAGAAAGCATAAAAAGACAACACCTGTTTTAAAAGAAAATTGATATGTGCGAATGATTATTAAAAAGACAACAACTGTTAACCATCTTAAAAGCATTGGTACGGCTGAAATATAGTTGCTGTAGTATTCTTGAAGTTGTGTGTTAAATGTGTAATTATAATATATAAAATCAGTCAATATACCTTGATAAAGTAAAATGCTGAGAGCAAATACAACAGGCGATGCTCCGACCACGCACGCTAAAATAAAGTCATTAAGTTTAATTTCTTTTTTGAAAAGTGCATATAAATTAAAAATACCGAACGGTACTACAAAAAATGCAGCTTTTTGTAAGAATAAAAATGAGGTTGAAACGGATAGATAGGATAATATCAAAAATCTGATTTTTTTTGAGTCTGAATAATCTAATATGAATTTTAGTCCCGCCAGAAAGAAAAGCAGCATAAAGCTATCAGGACGTAAGTTTGAAATATCCATCCATAATGTTGGTATGGATAGTAAACATAAAACAGAAAATTGAGATACTTGTTTACCGTATAAATTTTTGGTAATCTGATAGGCTAGATATATGCATCCTAAATAAGCTAAGGTACCTATTATTCTGAATAGTGGAATCGCTGCTGTATTTAAATACATCATTTTGGCAAGCGGAGCCAATAAATACCATAAAAGCGGATGATGGTGCTCAAAAAAATCAACGTAAGGAATTAGTCCAGATGAAACAGCCATAGAGGCGCGGATATGCTCTAATGTATCCAATAAAAAATAATTTACTGAAAAATCACACCATAATGATATAAATATAAAAAAACAAATACAAAAAGGAAAGACCCGTTCTGTTGAAAGAAAATCAGAAAACCCTTTCATGAGCTAAAATCCTCTCAAAAAGTTAATTTTGAGAGGATTTTAGCTCGCGTTTTTTTTTTGCAATATTT
>CAVBCV010000058.1:0-3329 GCA_963594125.1 Lachnospiraceae bacterium | reverse complement strand
TGAAAAACAAACGAACTGATGACTGATTTTTTTATAACTTTTTTACTCCGCCCCCAACTTTGACGATGAACCTAATTTTTTTACTCCGCCCCCAACTTTGACGATGAACCGGCTGTTTTTATCCTCAAGCCCGCGACTTTGCGGGTTCAAGCGCGACTTCCATGCAGTTACAAAAAAAGCTGCATAAAGCAGCTCTTTTTGTAACTGGCGGGAGCGACGGGGCTCGAACCCGCGACCCCATGCGTGACAGGCATGTATTCTAACCAACTGAACTACGCCCCCAGCAATTTCTGAACAACCTTATAACCAACAAAATTGTTAAATGCAAGAGTTTTTTTTGAGTTTTTGCTAATTTTTTTTGCATAATATCATAACGCTTTGTAAATGCTTTACATTTATCTTTATTTTGGTATAACTTTAATATCTGCTTGAAAAATTTTTAACTCTGAGGCATTGTAGTATAAATTTATATTGAGGATTTATATAATGGATTTTTATAAAGCCAGATCTAAAGCCAAAAAAATCAGACAGCAACGCAGTATGTTGTTTGGTTATGCCGTTGTGGTTACCGTGGGGCTGTTTGTGCTGCTCTATACCAAGGTTGAGGCTTCCGCACCGAAAAATGTTGCAACTTCCGCGATGGTAGCGGAGGCATTTGCCGATTATGATGCCGATGTTATTGCCTCTGATGACCTGAAAGACGGCGCAGGTGATTTTGTCGTTATGCAAGATGCTGATTTTGATGGTGAAAACTTGCCGGAAGAGGCTGAAAACGTTGTAGAGGATGAAACGGAGCAGGTTGCAGCTGCTGAACAGAGCGAATCTGCGCCTCAAGCTGAAAACGCGTCGGAAAATGAAAGTCCGCTGCAGGTTAATGAAGAAATTGTTACGGTGGCAAAAGGCGATAGTTTTATCGGCATTTTAACCAAAATGGGGCTTGACTATTCAAAAGCGACCGATATTTATGCCGCGCTTAAAAAAGTTTATGACGCGCGTCATATTAAAGTCGGGCAAGATTTGCAGATTACCTCGGTTTTTGATACGCAAGCAGCGCAACTTGCTTCAGTTGATAAAATTGTGATAGAGCCGGTCAGCGGAACCCGTTATATTGTTGAAAAAGGCGAGGACGGCAAGTATTCGGCTCGTACCGAGCAAGACAGTTTGACCAATGAGGTTAAAACTATCAGCGGTATTGTAAACGGCAGTTTGGCGGCGGCAATGCATAATGCCGGTGTTCCCTCAAACGTGACCGGTAATTTTATTAATATTTTTTCGTTCAGCGTTGATTTCAGGCGCGATATTCGCTCAGGCGATGAGTTTGAAGTGCGCTATGAGCGCCAACTTGCGCCGGACGGTACTGTGGTTAAAACCGGTGAAATTGTTTATGCCGCTCTAAAATTGCGTAATGATAAAATTGAGCTGTATCGCTTTAAGGATAAAGACGGCACGGTTGACTATTATAATGAAAAAGGAATCGCGCTTAAAAAGTCGCTTGATCGCAAGCCGATGGAATTTAAGCGGGCGCGTATTTCATCGCGTTTCGGACGCCGTTTTCACCCGATTTTGAAAACATACAAGCGTCATGACGGCGTTGATTATGCCGCTCCGTTAGGCAGTAAAGTTTATGCCAGCGCTGACGGCGTGGTTACTATGTCTAAATGGTACGGAGGGTACGGAAATTTTGTTAAAATCCGCCATAATTCTGAATATTCAACCGGATACGGGCATTTAAAATCATTTGCCAAAGGAATCCGTCCGGGAGTCAGAGTTAAACAAGGGCAGGTGATTGCTTATGTCGGCAATACCGGACGTTCAACCGGTCCGCATCTGCATTTTGAAGTTATAAAAAACGGCGCTAAAGTTGATCCGTTAAAGGTTAAAGCCGCTACCGGTGAAAATTTAACCGGCGCCAAGCTTACGGCATTTAAGAAAACCGTGGCAGAAATTAAGGCGTCATCAGTTCAATCTAAAGAAATTGCCGCTAATGCACAGGCAGATGAAATCGGCAATATGATTGATAAAATTGATGCCAAACAAAGCAATATATAAACTATATTTTAACTTAGGAGAACAGTTATGGAATTAAAAGGTTCAAAAACCGAACAAAACTTAAAAGACGCTTTTGCCGGCGAATCACAAGCTCGCAATAAGTACACTTATTATGCCTCAAAGGCTAAAAAAGAAGGCTACAACATTATTGCCGAAAAGTTTGAACAGACCGCCAACAATGAAAAAGAACACGCTAAACTTTGGTTTAAGCTTTTGCATAACGGCGAAGTTCCTTCAACCATTGAAAACCTTAAAGACGCTGCCGCCGGTGAAAATTATGAGTGGACCGATATGTATGCGCGTATGGCTAAAGAGGCGGAAGAAGAAGGTTTTACTAAAATTGCTTATTTGTTTGAGCAGGTTGGCAAAATTGAAAAAGGGCATGAAGAAAGATATCAGGCTTTGTTAGATTCTTTGTGTGAAGGCAAAATTTTTGAGCGTCCGACCAAAGTTATTTGGGAGTGCGCAAACTGCGGACACCGCATTGAAAGCCCGAAAGCTCCGGAAAAATGTCCGGTATGCAATCACCCGCAAGCATACTTTTTTGAACTGCAAGAAAAGTTTTAGTCTTGCAATAATTAAAAATGCTCCGATATTTTGGTATCGGAGCATTTTTTTGTGCTTAATCTTTAATTTTGTACTGAATATTAAACGAACAGCCTTTTTTATCGGCGCAAAGCTGACATATGTTATAAATATCGTTTTTGGTTAAATCTTTTAGGCATTTAACTCCGTTACTACACCTTGTGTTACCAAAAATGGAGCCTAAATCAGAATTAGATTCACTTTCCCAAATAGTTATATATGCAAGCTGTGTTGCAAAAGTTTTAGAAGTTTCTAAAATATTATGGCAGATGTCAAAGTTTTTATAGGTATTATCCATAACGATGTTAAGGTTAGCAAAGCCACAAGTTGGCGTACAGCCGTTAGTAAAAATTCTATATTTTATTCCGAAAGAATCATAAATCGTATCGCTGTCATCTTTTATCATTTCTTGCGGAATTTCGCCAAGTTTTTTGAAATATGGCACAAAACTTGCGAAAGGTTTATCTTGCCCTAATAAATCTTTATAGCGGTATATAACGTTTAAGAGCCAGCTGATTTGCTCCGCCTGCTTGTTAAGTTTATATTTTGTCATAGCCTTGGAATAGCCGGCAATGGCGCCAACGGATAGCACGCCGATGATAGCCAAAACGCCCAGCATCTCCACCATAGATCTTCCGGTGCTTGCGTCTAGCGGGCACCTACTTGCAACTTTTTTCATTATGTACCTTTTAGTG
>CAVBCV010000057.1:0-3357 GCA_963594125.1 Lachnospiraceae bacterium | reverse complement strand
TACTAAACCGCTACATAAAGAAAAAACTTGCAAGCAGGAGCCCGCTAGACGCAGGATTTCACAACAGGTTTAAAAAATTCAACCATATAGCTCGCCGCGTCAAATATGTGCCCAAGATAAAGCTTGTTGTCATCATCGGCAATCTGCGCGGGGGTCGGGGCATCAATCAGACTGGTGCCGTCCTTAAACTTTAGGTTCTTCATATTGTAAATAAGCCACTTGCACTGCGGGTGCACCAACACATTGCGGTTGCCGTCATCGGTCAAAACCTGCTTGTTAAACGCGTTCACCCGCGCCAAAATCGGCGGATTAAACGAGCGTAAATTAAGCCGGTAATGATAGCCCGCTTTGGCAAGCGTGTTCACAATAATCGCATAGTCGGAATAGCGGCTCTGCGTTTTGCGATACTTGCCGGAAGCGTCGCCGCAAATCTGCACCACACCCTTAAAAGTTTCGGGCGGATAACGCCGGATAAACTCGTCAACCACGTCTTGCGTAATCACGTTGTTTAACACCAGCTCGTCAAAAATAAAAAACTTGGTGCCGTCATAGTGCGCAAGCGTAGACATCGCCGGATTAACGTTAAAATCCAAACTCCAGTATATGTCCAAATCGGGGCAGTAACGAATACGCTCGTCAATGTTGGCAGGCGACCAGTATTTAACCACGCGGGCGACGTTAGCGCCTTTGGGCTTGTTTAAGTAGTCGCGCTCGTATTCGTCGGGCTTGTTCTTTTTAACAAGTTCGGCATAGTTTAAGAACTTTTCTGAAAGCACGCCCAAATGCTGCACTTCCGGATAGTTCACCTCCACAAAATAAGTTTTTTCCGGCGCGGTCATATTGTCATAATCTAAAAACAGCGCGCCCTCTAACGGCAACTCGTCGGATATGCGGTTGTAAACGGCAATCAGCACCGCGCCCTCTTTACGAATCGTTTTTAACAAAACGTCCCAAACCGGAGCCGTCACCGCCTGCGCCTCGTCAACCAGCCAAATATCCACCTGCGCCAAGCCTTTAATCGCCTCACGGGCGTTGGCGTTGCTGTCGCGCAAACCTAAAAAGGTGATGGAAGAGCCGGTGCGCTCGTATTTTATCATTTCAGAATTATACTTAAAGCCACGATTCTTAAACTCGCCGTCAATCAACGCCTGAAACTCGCTAATAAGACTGTCTTTCTGGCTGGTTTTAGTTTCGCGAAAGCACACCACGCGCTTTTGGCTCTTCATCATCGCCACCAACACCGCGCGGCAGGCGTGACCGGTTTTAAGGCTCCCTCGCCCACCGGTTAAAACAAACGTGTCATACTGCCCCGAATCAAGTTTAAGCAACGGCTCATATTTTTTATAAAACTGCATAGTTTCACCTTTTACATTAAAGTCCGCGGCGTATTATCGCTTTGCCTAACATGCAGCAAAATTTTTGACAACGCCTTTTTATAACGCGAATACAAACTATTACGAGTTAAGCCAAAACTATGCGCCAAAGTTTTCCAAGGCCAACCGGAATTTTTATAAAAAACCAAATTGCGCGTATTATAGTCAAGTACCTTAAACCAATTTTCAAAAACCATATCCATATCGTCAATTTCTTCCTGATACGGCGTCATCCGCTTAGAATCGGGAAGCTGAATTTCAGACTTCAAATCCGGCTTAAACTCCGGCCATGCTGAAGAAACCTTTTTAGGTCCTTCTTTCGGCAGACTTTTTAAGACCAAAACCGCCTTGCGAATTTCAGCCTCAACGTCTTGTATTGTTTTTACTTCTTCCATTTTTAATCCTGTATTATTGTTAATTATATTTATAATATAATGAATATTAATAACGAAAGTCAATATTAAAAATAATATTTGCGAAAATATTGTTTTTAATATAGTATAAGACCGTGATAAATATTAGGAGACCAACCATGGCAGATATTGAAGAAATCAGAAAAAAAGTTGATAGATTAATCACCTCAAAAGGCTTTAATTACCGCGACCTTTCATTAAAAATCGGTCGCAAGGATTCATACATTCAGCAATATGTTAAATACGGCTACCCGCGCCGCTTAAAAGAAATTGACCGCTCCCGCCTTGCCAAGCTATTAAATGTTGACGACACGGAATTGATGGACGATGAAATTATCGCCTCAAAAGCATCGGGGCTTTCTGACGGCAAACTTGAAATTATTTCCGACATCATCAAAAATTCAAATTCTGATGAGAACAGCTTAGAAGCCATTGACGTTTTATCACCGCAGCTTAGCGGAACTGACTTTTTACACAACATCGTCGGCAAGCAATATTTAAGCCGCAATATTTTAGAAGACATAACTTCCGCCGATTCGCAAAATATTAAAATCATGAAAGTAACCGGCGATTCTATGAAACCATCAATCAACCCCGGCGACTACATTTGGTTTGACGCATCATATACCACCCCCGAAACAGACGGATTATATTTATTTTCATCAGGACGTGACATTAATATTAAAAGAGTGCAAATTTCCCCGCTTGACTGCTCGGTTGAAATCAGCAGCGACAATCCGCAATACAAAACCTACAAAGCCCAAAATTACAAAGAACTCAAAGTATTAGGCAAAATAATTACCTTAGTTCAAAAATTGTAATTATAATAAAAAGCTTTCAAGCCGCCATATTTGGCGGCTTTTTTATAATATTTAAAATATTATTCTTGATATATTAAAATAAATATATTATATTGTGTTTTATGAAAGGATAATAAAACATGAAAACACTTGATAACATTAACACTGACATTGCCAATTTAAAGGAAGAAATTTTTTGCCAAGAGATGGGCAACGATTTTTATTATTCGTCCCCATTATATCACAAGCATTTAATTCGTCTGCACGCACTTGAGCACGAACGCAATATATTGCTTGGCAAAGAGCCGCCGGTTAAAATCAGTTTTGAAGATTGCGATGACAATAAAAAGATTCTGTTAAAAAAAGTTGCTGAAGCAGAGGGCGAATATTTTGCCCACGAATGCCGCGATTTCAAAAGCGAAGATATAAGTAATTTAAGCAAAAGCGGAAACCGTAAAACAGCCAACTAAGCCGGAACGCTGATAATTTTTGCAATTTTAGTAAAAAAAATACACAAAATGCAAAAATAGACTGGACAATTAAAAAAATATCCATTATAAGACAATTCGTCAACGATGCTCGGGTAGCTCAGTTGGTAGAGCAGAGGACTGAAAATCCTCGTGTCGGCGGTTCAATCCCGTCCCCGAGCACCATTAAAAACCCTCCACTTCGGAGAGTTTTTTATTTTGGTTCATCGTCAAACTTGGGGGCGGAGTAAAAAATTATAAAAAAATCAGTCATCAGTTCGTTTGTTTTTCATAAAAATAAGTT
>CAVBCV010000056.1:0-3610 GCA_963594125.1 Lachnospiraceae bacterium | reverse complement strand
TTTTGCACAAAGGCATGATTGCCGAAATGAAAACCGGTGAAGGTAAAACTTTGGTGGCAACGCTGGCGGCATATTTGAATGCTTTGGAAGGCAAAGGCGTGCATATCGTTACCGTAAACGATTATTTGGCTAAGCGCGATGCTGAATGGATGGGGCAGGTTTACCGCTTTTTGGGCTTGACGGTTGATTATATCGTGCATGGCAAAGATGACAATCAGCGCCGCGCGGCATATAATTCCGACATTATTTACGGCACCAACAACGAACTTGGCTTTGACTATTTGCGCGATAATATGAAGTTTAACTTAGAAGAGCGTGTTCAGCGCGAATTTAATTTTGCCATCGTTGACGAGGTTGACTCTATTTTAATTGATGAGGCGAGAACTCCGCTCATTATTTCAGGCGCGGCGGAAGATTCGTCAGAGCGCTATATTTCAGTAAATAAAATTATTCCGCAATTAGTGGCGGCAGATTATGAAAAAGATGAAAAAGCCCGCACGGTTACTTTAACTGAGGCAGGTATGACCCATGTTGAGCAGTTGTTAAAACAGGTTGGTCTTATTACTGAAGGCGGTTTGTATGATATTGGCAATGTCTCGTTGGTGCACCATGTTAATCAGGCTTTGCGCGCGCACAAAATGTTTACCCGCGATGTTGACTACATTGTTAAAGACGGCAAAGTTGTGATTGTGGATGAGTTTACCGGACGTATTATGGAAGGACGCCGTTACAGCGATGGTCTGCATCAGGCGTTAGAGGCTAAAGAAGGGGTTGCCATTCAGTCAGAAAACCAAACTTTGGCGTCAATCACCTTCCAAAACTATTTCCGTTTGTATCCGAAACTTTCCGGTATGACCGGCACGGCTATGACCGAAGAGGCTGAATTTGCCGATATTTACGGGTTGTCATGTGTTGAAATTCCGACTAACAAGCCGGTTATCAGAGTTGATGAACATGATGAAATTTACCGCACCGAAAAAGAAAAATATCAGGCGATTATTAACACTATTTTAGATTGTCACCGCCGCGGACAGCCGGTCTTGGTGGGCACAACCTCAGTTGAAAAATCTGAAGTGGTGGCTGATTTGTTAAGCAAAGCCGCGCCGAATGTTCACTTTGAAGTGCTGAACGCCCGTCATCATGAGCGCGAGGCGGCGATTGTGGCGCAAGCCGGTGTTGCCGGTGCTATTACTATTGCCACCAATATGGCCGGTCGCGGTACGGATATTCAGCTTGGCGGTAACTTGGATATGAAACTTAAATCAGTTTTGACC
Source organism: Lachnospiraceae bacterium (assembly GCA_963594125.1). Classification (GTDB taxonomy): domain Bacteria; phylum Pseudomonadota; class Alphaproteobacteria; order RF32; family CAG-239; genus CAAFZY01. The sequence continues at coordinate 2,336 of CAVBCV010000056.1, read as the reverse complement.
GGCGAAGAAACTCCGGAAGAAATTGAAAAAATAAAAGCTAAAATTAAAGCGGAAATTGAAGCCGATAAGCAAAAGGTTTTGGATGCCGGAGGTTTGTATATTTTGGGTACGGAGCGTCATGAAAGCCGCCGTATTGATAACCAGTTGCGCGGTCGTTCCGGTCGTCAGGGTGATCCGGGAACTTCAAAGTTCTTCCTCTCATTGCAAGATGACTTAATGCGTATTTTCGGTTCAGAAAGAATGTCAGCCGTGTTGCAGAAACTCGGATTGCCGGAAGGCGAGGCTTTGGTTCATCCGTGGATTAGCAAGGCTTTGGAAAAAGCTCAGCAGAAAGTTGAAGAGCGTAACTTTGATATTCGTAAAAACTTGTTAAAGTATGACAATGTTATGAACGAACAGCGTAAGGTTATTTATGCTCAGCGCCGCGAGTTAATGGAAACCGATGATGTTTCAGATACCATTAAAGATATGCGTCAAGAATATTTAACATCGGTGATTGCCGGTTATATTCCGTACGGCAGCGCGCCGGAAGAATGGCAAACCGAAGAGTTAAAGCAAGAGCTCGCTAAAATCACCGGCTTTGTTTTGCCGGTTACCAACTGGGCGAATGAACCGGAAATTGACAGCGACACCATGACGCAGAAAATTTTGGACGAGGTTGAAAAGCGCTTGGTTGAAAAGAATAACGGTGTTCCGCCTGAAATTGTTAAAATGGTGGAAAAGAGCATTTTGCTACAGGTTCTTGACCAACTTTGGAAAGAACATATCGCCACTTTGGATATGATGCGCCATACTATTGTTTTGCGCGCATACGGACAGAAAGATCCGCTTAATGAATATAAGCGCGAGGCGTTTAATATGTTTTCGGCTTTGCTTGATGCCTTAAAGCAACAGGTTACGATTGTGGTATGCCGTACCATTATCAGAAGCAACGCTGAAGAATCAATGCAGCGTGCCGAACAGCGTCAGCAAAACGTTAAAATGGAAGCCGTTCACGAGCAGCCGCAAAGTTTAGTCGGCAGCAATGCTCCCGCAGAAGAAACTCCCACTAAACCGGAACCAATCCGCAATGCTCCGTTTAATAAAAATGACCCAAGCACATGGGGCAGAGTATCGCGCAATGATCCCTGTCCGTGCGGAAGTGGAAAAAAGTATAAGCACTGCCACGGCAGAATAGACTAAATTAAACCCTGCGTCTAGCGGGCACCTGCTAGGGGTTTTGTCACTCGTGTAACTATTTGTACACCACGTTCCAAAACCCCGTCGCATCTGCCTCGCTATCTGCAGGGTTTTTATATATTAAAGTACACCGCAGAAAAAAGTTACTGCGTATCTGCCTTATTCTCCGCAGGCTTTTTATATCTAGCGGGCAGCTACTAGGGGTTTTGTCACTCGTGTAACTATTTGTACACCACGTTCCAAAACCCCGTCGCATCTGCCCCGCTATCCGCAGGGTTTGGTATGTGTTATAATGGAATTTTACAAAGATTAAAAGTCATTGACTTTTATATCATTTTATGCGATACTTCCAACATAGGGTGAGGAAGTTGTAGGTCAACTTCTTTCCGTATTGAAAAAAGCCAAGAGGCTGCGACCTCAAGGCTTTTTCTTTTTAATATTTCGCTTTTAATTTACATCATAGCCGATAAGGATAAACACGAAACAATAGTTAGAATCGGCGCATATTTTGCAAGTGTTATCCATGGTGACTATATCCATATTGCGCAAATAATTATCTTTACCGGTGGCTTGGTTGCCGTAATAAATATCAGAACCTGAAAAAGATTCATCAGATTCTTGTTTTTGCACATATACATATGCAACATCATCGGCTCTTAATTTAGCCATAGTCATAAAGTTACGGCAGATTTCAGAAGCATTATTGCTGCTGTTAATTTCAACGCCGAGAGCAAGGCCGTATTTGGCTGTGTCGCCGTCAATACCAGCAAAATGGTTTTCAAGTTTAATACGTGAATTAAAAACATCATAGGCGTAATTAGTGTTATCTTTTATCATGTCATTAGGTAGAACGCCAAGTTTGTTTAATATATTTTTGAGCTGATAACCAGCGCCTTTTAATGCGTCTTGGTTAGCAATAAGATAGTCTAAAATATAGCCGATTTGGGTGGTTTGCTTGTTGAGCTTGTATTTGAACATTGCTTTGCTATAACCGCTTATCGCTCCAACAGATAAGACGCCGATAATCGCGAGCACGCCTAACATCTCCACCATAGACCGACCAGATTGTGTATACATGAGCTAAAATCCTCTCAAAAAAGTTATTTTGAGAAGATTTTAGCTCGCGTTTTTTTTTTGCAATATTTACGAGTCCGTGC
>CAVBCV010000055.1:0-3662 GCA_963594125.1 Lachnospiraceae bacterium | reverse complement strand
GACACCTTTATTTAAGAAGTTAAACGTTATCCCGCAAGAAATGATACGCGAAAACATAGATGACGCGATATATGATGTTTTCGGTACTGCGATTGTTCCCGTAAACTATACGGCAGATGGCGATTATATTTTTGAGTTTATAGTACACTTAAACCAAGGGCAAAAAGAATCGTGCATGAATTTATTTACCATCGCCAATGCCAAAAGAGAACAACTTTGGCGAACCAAGTTTGAAACCACTAAAGGCGACGAAAGCTCCTCGCCCGGCATATTTTATGGCGACGCTCGTTGCAGATTAGGGATTAAATGCCTTAAAGATTTAACTGTTGCGGAAATGGAAAATTTCTGTAATGTTTGTGAAGATAAAGACAGTTGTCTGTTTTATTATCAAATGTATTTATAAACTAATCTTTACCCAAACTAAAACCCTCGCCTTATTGCTAAAGCGAGGGTTTTATTTGCTAATTTAAGCTATTCTGCCGGAGTTTCTTCAGCTACGGGAGCCGGAGTTTCAGCATTATGCTCAATTTGTTCGTTGCTGTTTGCTTCACGTTGAGCCAAAATTTCTTTATCATTTTGAGCGGCAACGCGTTTAAGCGAACGCAATACCGTACCGGTACCGGCCGGGATTAAACGACCGACGATAACGTTTTCTTTCAAACCGGTTAAGTGGTCAACTTTGCCGGATACGGCGGCTTCAGTCAAGACGCGGGTGGTCTCTTGGAATGATGCCGCTGAAATAAACGACTTGGTCTGCAATGAAGCTTTGGTGATACCAAGCAGAACCGGATCAGCTTGAGCCGGAGTTCCGTTTTCAGCCAAAACTTTAGCGTTTTCTTCCTCAAACACATCGCGGTCAACCTGTTCGCCGACTAAGAAGGTTGTGTCACCCGGAACGGTGATTTCAACTTTCTTGAGCATTTGCGAAACGATAACTTCAATGTGCTTATCGTTAATTTTAACACCTTGCAGACGGTATACGTCTTGAACTTCTTTAACCAGGTATTCGGCCAATTTTTCAACACCCAACACGCGCAAAATATCATGCGGAGCCGGAGTGCCTTCAACCAGCATATCGCCTTTTTTAACAATATCGCCGTCTTGAACAACCAGGTGACGTCCCTTAGGAATTAAGTATTCAATCGGTTCGCCTTTGGCAGGAACAACCATAATTCGCTGTTTAGCTTTATAGTCTTTGCCGAACTCTACCATACCATCGGTATCGGAAATAATGGCCTGATCCTTCGGGTGACGAGCTTCAAATAACTCGGCAACACGCGGCAAACCACCGGTAATATCTTTGGTCTTGGAGCTTTCTCTCGGAATACGGGCGATAACGTCACCGACTTTAATTTCAGATCCGTTATCAACGTTTAATACCGCGTCAACCGACAGATAATAACGAGCTTCCTTACCATTATCAAAGTTTACGGCTTTGCCTTTGGCGTCTTTCAAAACAATGCTCGGTTTTAATGAAGCATTGGCTGAAGAACCGGATTGCCAATCAATAACAACTTTTGAAACGATACCGGTTGTTTCATCCATGTTTTCTTTAACCGAAACGTTGTTAATAAGGTCTACCAACTGAGCAACACCGGCTTTTTCTGAAATTACCGGAATGGTAAACGGATCCCATTCTGCCACTTTCTGACCTTTTTTAACTTTGGCGCCTTCTTCTACCAAAATTTTGGTACCGTACGGCACGTGGTGACGAGATTTTTCACGACCTTGTGAGTCAGAAATTACAATCTCGCAGTTACGCGATAAAACAATCAAGTGACCGTCAGAGTTGGTAACAGTATGTTTGTTTTCAAGTTTAAGAACGCCGGCGAACGGAACTTCAACACTGGACTGTTCGGCTGATTTTGATGCTGCACCACCGATGTGGAAGGTTCTCATGGTAAGTTGGGTACCAGGTTCACCGATGGACTGAGCGGCAATAACGCCGACAGCTTCACCAACGTTAACCGGAGTACCGCGGGCAAGGTCACGACCGTAACATGCGGCGCAAACACCGTGCTCGGATTCACAGGTCAATACCGAACGGATTTTAACCTGTTCAACACCGGCCTTTTCAACCAATTCAGCGTCGTTTTCATCAATAAGTCTGCCTTTTTTAACCAAAACTTCGCCGGTTTCAGGATGAACAATATCTTCCTGAATGGTACGACCCAAAATACGATCGCCGATTGAAACAATAACGTTACCGCCGTCAACAACCGGACGAACAATAATGCCGCGCTCGGTTCCGCAATCCGTTTCAGTAACAACAACGTCTTGCGCAACATCAACCAAACGACGGGTTAAGTAACCAGAGTTAGCGGTCTTTAACGCGGTATCGGCCAAACCTTTACGAGCACCGTGAGTGGAGTTGAAGTATTCCGACACGGTCAAACCTTCTTTAAAGTTTGAAATAATCGGTTGTTCAATAATTTCACCGCTCGGTTTTGCCATCAAACCACGCATACCGGCGAGCTGACGCATTTGAGCGGCAGAACCACGCGCACCGGAGTGAGCCATCATGTATACGGAGTTAATGTAACCGTGCTCGGTTTTTGAAATGTTTTTCATCATTTCATCAGCAATTTTATCGGTGCAGGCTGCCCAAATATCAACAACTTTGTTGTATTTTTCGCCTTTGGTAATCAAACCGTTTTGATACTGCTGTTCAAACTCTTTAACCTGTTTAGTGGTTTCGGCAATGAGTTCTTTCTTGGCATCAGGCACAATCAAGTCATCTTTACCGAATGAAATACCGGCTTTGCAAGCATTGGTGAAGCCCAAAGTCATGATTTTATCAACCATGATGCAGGTTTCTTTTTGTCCGCAGTGACGATATACGGTGTCAATGATTTCAGAAATTTCTTTCTTTTTAATCAAGCGGTTAACCAATGAGAACGGAATGTGCGGGTTCTTGGGCAAAATATCGGAAACGATAATACGTCCCGGTGTGGTATCAACCAAGCCATACTTGGTTTCGCCGTTATCATCAACATATTCCATACGGCATTTGATTTTAGCGTGCAAGTCAACAACTTTGGCATTTAATGCTAACATAACTTCATCGGCATCGGCATAAATGCTGCCCTCGCCGGTTACGCCGTCAGCATCATAGGTAAGGTAATAAATACCAAGCACCATATCTTGTGAAGGCACGATAATCGGTTTACCGGAAGCCGGTGACAAAATGTTGTTGGTTGACATCATCAGCACACGGGCTTCAAGTTGTGATTCCAATGAAAGCGGAACATGCACTGCCATTTGGTCACCATCAAAGTCGGCGTTGAACGCGGTACATACCAACGGGTGCAGGTGAATAGCTTTACCTTCAACCAATACCGGTTCAAATGCCTGAATACCTAAGCGGTGCAAAGTCGGCGCGCGGTTTAACAATACCGGATGTTCACGAATAACTTCTTCCAAGATATCCCATACTTCCGGACGTTCTTTTTCAACCATGCGTTTGGCTGCTTTAATAGTGGTTGCGTGACCGTATAATTCAAGTTTTGAATATACAAACGGCTTAAACAACTCAAGCGCCATCTTTTTAGGCAAACCGCACTGCTGCAATTTAAGTTCAGGACCAACGGTAATAACCGAACGACCGGAGTAGTCAACACGTTTACCTAACAAGTTTTGACGGAAACGACCTTGTTTACCTT
>CAVBCV010000054.1:0-3697 GCA_963594125.1 Lachnospiraceae bacterium | reverse complement strand
AAAAAAAACGCGAGCTAAAATCTTCTCAAATTAATCATTTTGAGAGGATTTTAGTTCATGAATATACAATCTGGAAGATCTATGGTAGAAATGCTTGGAGTATTGGCGATTATAGGCGTTTTAAGCATCGGTGCTATTGCCGGTTACTCCAAGGCGATGAACAAATATAAACTCAATCAGCATGCTCAGGCGGTTAATATGCTGATTAATAATGTGCTGCAAATTAAAGACAAATTGGAATATACCCCAAATACAAATACATATTACGGAACATTATTTTATAAATTAAATTTATTGCCGGACGGAATAAGCTATATCAGTAACGATAAATTAGAAGATAAATGGTTTAAGGGAAATATTATAATTTTATACAATAATACCGAATATTCTGATGGCGGTGGCAGAAACAGTTTCGGACAGATATATTTTCAATTCAATTCATCTGCACAAGGAGCGGAAATTTGTCGTAATATTATAATCGCGGCTAAAGAAAATGCAGGTAACTTAATTAATATTGACCTTTATAAAACATCTTCACTCGGACGACTTTGGGGCGATGCTCGTTGCAACTTGGAAACAGACTGTTTGCGTAACGCAAGCTTAACTAAAATAAATAACCTGTGCGATGCTTGTGACGATGGCGTATGTAACCTTTTTATAACTTACAAATAATATAACCGCCTGCGGTGTTTTCGCAGGCGGAATATGAGCTTTCAGTTTATTTAAACAAAAACGACCAATCAACTTGACTAAGACTGATTAGGAGCAGTATTAATGTTATAGTTAGTAAAAAATACATTATATATCGGGATACTTTTTCAAAGTATGTTATATATTTTATAATTGTTTTTTTTCATCTGTTTCTTTCCATTAAAAATCTGCTTTTATTATACCCAACATAGCTATTAATCCAGGAATAACTAATACCATCAATACAATATTAATCATCCAATACATGATTATCAGCATTATCTTAAATAAGGTCTCATTAACTTCAACCATAGCTATCCTCTAATTTATACTTGTTTTATTCAAAAGTACAACGACCTGTTTTAGGATTTATCCGTTTACTGTATTTCATGCATAATTCTTCAGAATATATTTTTGCAAGTTCTACGTCACAGCGTTTTCTATCCCTACGACAATCTTTCATAACTTTCACATGTTCTGGTGTCATTTGAACGCATCCGTATTTGTCATTCCAAAGCAAGCAATCATCGCGACAGCGATCTTCATAATAATCCCAGACACCGCCACCATCACGACAAGTATCATCCCTTAAAAAGAAATCTATCTCGCCTAATATCCATAACAATATCAAGCTTACTGTCGTTATTATTATTGCTCTTTTCATTTTGCATAACCTCTTTATTTTTTATCGTCCGGTAATTTGGCGGGGATGTATTTATCCCACCCGCGCGCTTTGAGCTCTGAAAGGCAAGAAATATAAAAATTTTTTCCATTTGAATCAAGCCAGTTATATTCCTCTTCATCATCGCAATTAGCAACTTTACTGCTCATAGGTGCTGCATGATTCATAGAGGCAATAACTCCATATTCTATATCAAAACTGCACCACCATACTCTACATATCTGTTCTATAGGATGCTTATACATCTCTTTATATCTGGCAAAAAACATTTCATAAAATGTCGTTTTTAAAAAATTCTTATCTACATGATGGCACTTTAAAAAAATTGCCTCATCATCTTCAGTGATATATGAACATTCTTCATCATAACCGGTCGTTAAATCTTTAATATAAGTTGGTGTGATTCTGGAATCACGGGCAAACTTATAATTATTTGAATAAATGATATCATTAAATATCGGATTCTTAAACTTTTCAGGAACCTCTTCACTTTCGGCTCTAACAGGCATCGCAATCACCAACAAAATCAGCAGTAAATATTTTCGCATTTTCATAGCCTTATTCATTTAAGCAATAGGGTATTCTGGCAATAAAACCGTGCTCTATATTAGTTCCATCATAATCATATTCTTTAACCAAATAGTCACACCCCAAATATTTATCAGCTTTAGTTATCTTAAATTCTTTAATATCTTTAAGCGTTTTATCTGCTGTATCTTTTTCCTCTGCCAAATAAATATAACTACACAGGTACTGTAAATAACCGATTTCATTTTTTAATAATTTACAGTCATTGTAATATTTATGGAATCCATTATCCGCATAAATTTGATTTTCTGATAAAGTAATTACTCCTTCAACTTCTTGAAAAGCTATCAGTTTCCTATTAAAACGTTTATCCACAAATTCAGCTTTACACACACTGCTAAAAGTCATTAATATCGCAAAAATTAAAATAAATTTTTTCATTTTCCTTACTCTCTTAATAAAAAATATAACATAATAATAACAACCATAATTATATTTGCAACACTTATTTTAGGAAAAATCCGTTATTGCATTGCTCAGCCGCCCATTGATTACGCGAAATCATATCGGGTCTTCCAGCTTCTTTACGATGTATTTCATTGCAGATATAGTTTTTATCCAAAGCGGCAACAGCTTCTTGAAGGTGTTTCCACTTGCGGATATTAGAAGTATAATGTATATCCATTAATACATTTTTGAAAGCTTGACTTAGCTTGTCATAATTAGGAAAAATTTGTGCCAATTCTCTATCGCGAACTGCAATATCATTCTCTAATAAATTAGTACAATATTCTTTTGGAACTTCCAAGCCTGTCAAATGTTCATAATATGTCGCTTTATGGTTTTTAGCATGTCCAAGTCTATTAAGCCTAAGTTTAACTTCATCCTTTGGTGCTAAAATCTCTGTTCCTTTATAGCGCCATGGATGTTGCTCAAAATCATCACGACTCTCATCCATATGACCAATACAAACCGTATCTTTTGCTTTTTTATCAAGATAAGGATATTGTATCATTCTTTCTTTAGCTAACAGATATTTTTTGAGTTCTTCAAAAGCATCATAAGTTGGGTCAACATAACTATTATTCTGCACCTGTGCCCAAGCCATTGGAGTTTGAGTGGTGTAGGTGGAGTACGCCATTTCTGTTTGCGGGAGCTGTGGTACTAGCGTCGGCTGTTGGAACTGCGGTGCCGGTGAGAATTGCAGTGTTTGCGGCATCTCTGGCATTTGCGGTTCCGGAGCTTTTGGGAATGTCGGCATTTTAGGCAGTTTCGGCATTTGGAATCCCGTGCCAAACATTTCTTTTTGTTTAGCCTCGTTAATGCCAAAACCGGTTACCATATCTGAATGCTTTAAATCCATGCCTTTGGTAAAATCAGGCAATTTGGTTTGATTTAAGCCGCCGGTGTTGTTAAGCCCTCTTAGCTTACCGGAATTATTAAGCGCAACATCATTGGCTATGCCAAGCCCGAAAGCGCTTTTTTGTGGCTTGTACGGTTCAAAGCCTGAACTCATACTCAGCGGCTTAGATTGCACCGGTTGTAACGGATTATCCTGCTGTACTGATTGCACAGGTTGCTCCGGTTCTTCCGGTTTCGGGTTTAAGTATTCGCCCCATTCCGGCTTTTTCTTGTTTATCACATCAGTTAAGTGGTCTAACAATTCATCGCCCAGTTTGGGGTTATCGTAAATTGAATGCACCAGCGAGCGAATCTCGCTCTCCGGCAATTTGTAAACTTCCGGGAACAAGCGCTTCAAAACTTGGTAGTTATATGAAAACTTACGCGTCATTTTTT
>CAVBCV010000053.1:0-4305 GCA_963594125.1 Lachnospiraceae bacterium | reverse complement strand
AATGAACGTTACCAATGGAACTTAAACAAAATGACACCGGCAGAACGCCGATCTTTTTTGCTTAGTTCCTGATGAATCCTCTCAGGGAGGGGATTTTATCGTCCAACTTCTGGGGTACAGTTCAGTTCCGCCGCCACCCTCCACGGGATGGAAATTGATTGCGCTATGTATAAGTTGTATACAAAAAATCCCCGGCAGATGTTTTATTTGCGGGGGATTTTTTGTAAATTTGCTTACTACTCGGAAAGATAATCATAAATTTCTTTCGGAGTAGTAAGCTTGGCGGCATCATTGATTGGTATAATGCAGCCGAGCTTACTTTCCAGGCTCAGCGATATGTCAACGACATCAATACTGTCTGCGCCAAGGTCTTGAACTAAGGCGGAGTTGTCAGATATTTTGTCGCGTGAGATACCGAGGTTACCTGCGATAATGTCCTTGATGGTTTCAAGGCTGAAAGGCTTTTGCGGAGCTTGTTTTTTTATTTCTTTCATGGTTAATAATTTTTATTCAGGGCGTAAAATACCTCAGTTAATCTGTTTTGTCAAGTTTTGCGAAAAAATATTTGCATTTTTTTAGCAAAGATGTTATAAAGAGTATATGTTTTGATATAAGGAGCAATCTGATGGTTATTATAACAACAGCGCCGATAAATGCCCTGACGGCAACTTTAAATTATCGCCGCGGCGGAGGTGGGTACAGACCTCTTCGCAATAAGAAAAAAGATAAAAAAGAGCCTGAATATAAGTTTGATTACCCTGAAAGCAAATACTGGCAAGAGGTTGCTTCACGCGATTCTAAGATTGAAGAAAAAACTAAAGATAAAGAGGCTTTGGCGGCTCATGGCATTGTGAGGGAAGACGACAATCATAGTGCGGGCGATGAGTTTTACAGTTCTTATTCTGATTCGTTCAGTTTGTATTATGTTGATAAAAATGACCCGAAACAATCTAAGCAACTGCGTTATGAATCAATTTATACCACCTTTGCTGATTATACTTTCGGTGGAAATAAAGAAATCACTAAGAGAAAAGTTAAAGAATATTATCCTGATGGAAAAGTAAAGTTTTCAGCCACTCCGGAAGCTTATCGCGAATATGACAAAGAAGGCAAGCCGTATAAAGGTGAGTTTTACTCCTATTATGAAAAAGAAGCGGCCGCTAAGGTTGAACATTTGCGTATTTATGAAGACGGCAAAGCGGTTGAATATCATCACTATGATAAAAACGGCAAAGAAGATACGGAAAGTTATTTGAAAAAACAAAGGCGTCGTGAAAAAACAAATAAAATTATTCAAAGCGTTAAGTCGGTTTTCAGCAAAAGCAGATAAAATTTTATGCAAATAAGCAAAAAAAAGACTTGTTTTAAAAAAATAATGATGTATTAGTATACTCACTTGTGTCACCGGATTGTAGTTCAGCCTGGTAGAACGCTTCGTTCGGGACGAAGAGGTCGCTGGTTCGAGTCCAGTCAATCCGACCAACTAAATAAGGCTCACCTTTAAAGGTGAGCTTTTGTGTATCCGCTTTTTTTAAAGGAATCTTTTCATGCTTAATATCGGGGCGCATTTGTCATCTTCTAAAGGTTTTGCCAATATTGCCAAAGAGGCGGTAAAAATCGGGGCGAATACGTTTCAGTTTTTTACGCGCAATCCGCAGGGCGGCAAAGCCAAAGAGATTAATCCGGCAGATGTAGCGGAATGTTTGGCGTTGGCAAAGCAGCATAATTTTGTAAAAATGGTGGCGCATGCGCCGTACACGCTTAATCCGTGCTCAGATAATCCGGCAACGCGCGAGTTTGCGGAAATGGTGTTTGCCGATGATTTAAAACGTATGGAATATGTGCCGCATAATTATTACAACTTTCATCCCGGAAGTCATGTCGGGCAAGGGGTTGAGGTTGGTATAAAAATGATAGCGGAACTGCTTGACAAGGTTTTAAGTAAAGAACAAACAACTATGGTTCTGTTAGAAACGATGTCCGGTAAAGGTTCAGAAGTCGGTTCTAAATTTGAGGAACTGCAACAGATTATATCGCGGGTTAAATTGCCTGAACAACTCGGCGTTTGCTTAGATACCTGTCATGTTTATTCCGCCGGATATGATATTGTGAATAATCTTGACGGAGTGTTGGCGGAATTTGATAAAATTGTCGGGCTTGATAAGCTTAAAGCCATACATCTTAATGATAGCAAAATGCCGTTTGCAAGCCATAAAGATCGGCATGAAAAAATCGGGCAGGGCACAATCGGGTTAAACGCGATTGTGCGAATCGTTAATCATGAAAAATTAAAGGAGCTTCCGTTTATTTTGGAAACTCCTAATGATTTAGCCGGTTGGGCGCAAGAAATTAAGTCATTGCGCGCGGCAACGGTTTAAGTTGCAACCTTATTAATAAATCGGGAAGCGATGGCACAAAGCAATCATGTCATCGGCGGTTGCTTTAATGGTTGCTTCAGCGTCGCCTTGGGCTAATGCGTCAATTACATTGCCGATAGCGTGACCGATAAGCGTAAATTCCGCCTCGCCGAATCCGCGAGTGGTTCCGGCCGGAGTGCCTAATCTGATGCCGGAAGTGATTTTTGGCGGCATCGGGTCAAATGGAATCGCATTTTTGTTGCAAGTTATATGAGCTTTTTCAAGCGCTGCCGCCACTACATCGCCGGTTAAGCCTTTGGGACGCAAGTCAACCAACAACAAGTGGGTGTCAGTTCCGCCGGAAACTAAATTTAAGCCGCGTTTTTTGAGTGTTTCTCCCAAAATTTTAGCATTGTTGATAACATTGCGGGCGTAAAGCTTGAATGAATGGCTTAAAGCCTCATTAAAGCAAACGGCTTTACCGGCAATAACGTGCATTAACGGACCGCCCTGAGTTCCGGGGAATACGGCGGAATTAATTTTTTTGGCGATGTCGGCATTGTTGGTTAAAATCATGCCGCCGCGCGGACCGCGCAAGGTTTTGTGAGTGGTGGTGGTAACAACATCTGCCCATTGCAACGGGTTGGGGTGAACGCCGCCGGCAACTAATCCGGCAAAATGAGCCATGTCGGTCATTAAGTAAGCTCCGACTCGGTCGGCAATTTCACGAAAACGAGCAAAGTTAATTTGCCGCGGATAAGCGGAGCCGCCGGCAATAATCAGTTTAGGTTTATAATCAAGCGCCAAGCACTCAACTTCATCATAATCAATTAAGCCGGTGTCTTCACGCACGCCGTATTGCACGGAATTAAGCCATTTGCCCGAAAATGAAACTTTGGCGCCATGGGTTAGGTGTCCGCCGGCGTCAAGGCTCATGCCTAAAATGGTGTCATGAGGCTGCAGTAATGCCACATAAACCGCAGTGTTGCCTTGTGAGCCGGAGTGCGGCTGTACGTTTGCGAACTCGGCGTTAAATAGGAGCTTAGCGCGCTCAATAGCGAGGTTTTCAACAATATCGGCGTTCTCGCAACCGTGATAATAGCGGCGGTTAGGGTAGCCTTCAGCGTATTTATTGGTTAAAACCGAACCTTGCGCTTCCATGACGGCTTTTGAAACATAGTTTTCAGAGGCGATAAGTTCAATTTGTTCAAGCTGGCGCTTTTGTTCCTGCGTGATGGCATGAAAAATATCGGGGTCTTCAGCTTGAAGATTTTGGGTAAAATCCATAATGATTATTCTCCTTTATCCAACTTATTTAAGCGCTGTTGGTGGCGTCCGCCTTCAAAGGCGGTATTTAAAAAGATGTTGCAGTATTCAATAACTTCCGGAACGGTCATAGTGCGTCCGCCAAAAACAATGATGTTGGCGTTGTTGTGCTGTTTGGCTTTTTCAGCTACAAACTTGTTGTAAAGCAAAGCGGCGCGAATCCCTTTATGGCGATTGGCGGCAATAGAAATTCCGACTCCGGTGCCGCAGATTAAAATGCCTAAATCGGCTTTTTTTGCTAAAATATATTCAGCCATTTTGTCGGCATAGTCAGGGTAATCAACTGAGTTGGTGCTGTCTGTTCCAAGGTCAGCAAGAGTTTGCCCGTGTTCGGCAAAATATTTAATAAGAGCTTGTTTCATTTCAAATCCGCCGTGGTCGGATGCTATTGCGATGTTCATTTTTATCTCCCGTTAATTTGTTATGCACAGTAGACTATAAAATCACGCTGAAAAAAAGACTTTTTTTTATATATGTGCAAAAAAATGCATTTTTTATAAAAAAAGTGTTGACGCGGGCAAAAATATTTGTATATATGTAAATCACCAATGAGTTTGGTACTGGTATGGCCGGTTGGCAGAATGGCTCATGCAGAGGACTGCAAATCCTTTTATATCGGTTC
>CAVBCV010000052.1:0-4544 GCA_963594125.1 Lachnospiraceae bacterium | reverse complement strand
GGCTTATAGCCGCATATGAAGAACCACGCGTTTTACGCGTGGGTATCTTTTTGTTGCGAAAATAAAATATATGGCTTATATAAGATTATACTTTGCACAAAAAACAGGAGGTTTATATGGCTTATACAATCGGGCAGGTCGCTAAAAAATTGGGCATGACGACCCATACTTTGCGTTATTATGACAAAGAAGGATTGCTGCCGATGGTGCGTAAAAGCTCATCGGGTTTAAGGGTGTTTAAAGACGTTGATTTAGAGTGGCTTTTGATTGTGGAGTGTTTGAAGGCTTGCGGTATGCCGCTTAAAGCCATTAAAAACTATTTGGAAATGTGCCAAAAGGGCGACGAAACTATTCCGGAGCGCTTGGAAATGTTTAAGGTTCAGCGCGAAAACTTAAAAGCGCAAATGCAGGAGCTTAAAAGTTATATGGATAAAATTGAATACAAAATCGCTTATTATACTGAGGCGGCCAAAGCCGGCAGTATTGATGCCGCCAAGCGCAACGAATGCCTGTTGCGTGAAAAAGCACGCGTGTTTGGCAACGCCAACGATAACGGCTAATAAACCATAATTGATAACGCTTTATTATGCGGGCAGGGTTACGGTAAAGGTGCTGCCCGCATTAATTTTGCTTTCAACCTCAATAGTGCCGTTATGTTTTTGCGCAATTAACAGCGCCATGGCAAGCCCTAAGCCCAAACCTTCATTGTTGCGGCTGCGTGCTTTGTCGGCGCGGAAAAAGCGCTCAAAAATGTGCTGCTTATTTTCATCTGAAATACCGATACCGTTATCTTGCACCGCAATGTGAATTTGTTTTTTAGACATATTGGCGCTAAGGCTGATTTTGCTGTTTTCAGGGCTGTATTTTATGGCGTTGTCAAGCAAAATATACACCAGTTGGCGGATTAAAACCTTATCGGCGGTGATATTTAAGCAAGGCGCAATGTCAGCGCTTAACTTAATGCTTTTTTGCTCGGCAAGCGGTTTGATGTTTTGATAAATATCTTGCAAAAACGCGGTTAAGTTGAGCGGCTCTTTATTAACTAAAGCCTGATTGTTGTCAAAGCGGGCAAATTGCAGCAGTTTGCCGGTAAAATCAGCCATGGAAGTAATTTCATCTTTTAAGCGGCGGATAATTTCCGGCGATGACTTTTTATGCTCTAAAAGCTCGGTATAAGCAAGCATTACGCTAAGCGGAGTGCGCAGCTCATGCGAGGCATCAGACACAAACTTTTTTTGCCGCTCAAACATCGCCTCAATTTGCATAATGGCTTTGGAAGCAAGCAGGTTGCTGATGAAAAATGCCAGTATCAACAAAAAGACAATAACTATGGACGATATGGCAAACAAGTGGTTAAAGTTATGGTGCAGATTGGTGGTGTTGCTTACTACCACTACTTTGCCGATTTGTTTGCCATTTTGATAAAGATTGCGGCTCATCATACGGAAATACCAGCGATTTTTTACTTTTTGCTGATGAATGGTTTCAGTTTGAAAATTATCGTTTTTTACCGCCTCAAGCAGCGCAGTGCTGAAATGAGGATTGGTTGGAAGTTCGGCATAAACTAAGTTTTCACCTTTGAACCAAAAACTCAGCAACACATTTGTGCGGGAATCGGTGTATTCAACTGATTGCGGAATAACGGCTTTTTCAGTAAAAATTTCAGAGGCTTCGCGCTCTTCTTCATCTAAATAGGCCGTAAGAGTTTTATCAATATTGCGCAGAGTGATTTGCAAATTGAGGTATGAGCCGGAGCAAAATACGGCAATTAAAATAACGGCAATAATGGCGGTGTATTTACGCACCAGACTTTTGCGGATTTTATCAATCATTGTTGTTTATCTCCAGATAATAACCGACGTTTTTTACTGATTTTATGGCAATGCCGGAGTTAAAAGCGGCTAGTTTTTTGCGCAATAAGTAAATGTATGAATCTAAACTTGACTCCGAAATATCCAAATTATCAGGCCAAACTTTTTCAATAATGGAAGAGCGCAAAATGGTTTGTCCGCAGTTTACAAACAAAATTTTGAACATATCATATTCGCGCTTGGTCAGCTGCAGCGTTTGACCGCCGCATGATAAGGTTAAAAGGTTGTTGTTGATGGCAAGTTTGCCTTTTTTATAAACATCGTCTATATAAGGTTTGGCTTTGCGGCGGTTTACCGCTTTGATGCGGGCAACCAACTCTTTGTTTTCAAAGGGTTTAACAATATAGTCGTCAGCGCCGGATTCAAGCCCGTTTAGGCAGTCGTCTAAAGCGTCTTTGGCGGTTACAAAAATAATGCCGCCTTGATAATTATATTTGTCAGAGCGCAAAATTTTGCATATTTCAAGTCCGGAAATTTCAGGCAGCATCCAGTCAAGAATAATCACATCAAAAGCATTATCGGCAGAAGTTTTAAAATCATCTAAAGCTTCTTTGCCGTCAGTTGCCCAAATTACGTCAAAATCTGAAAATTCAAGCAGTTCTTTTTGCGCAGCGCCTAATTTTAAATCATCTTCAACCAATAAAAGTTTCATTTTTAACCTCTTGTTTTATATCAGCATAGTTTAACCAATGCAAAAATGTTTGCAACCGCTTTTTTAAAGTTTTTTTGCGCTTTTTTGAGATTGTTTTCAGATTGGGGGCGTATGCGGCAGATATGAACTAATTTACCGCGAGGAAAAAATGATAAAAAATTTGCTTCAAAAACTGCCGAGCGTATCGGCGCAAAAAGTTATTTTTATTGCCGCTGTATATTTTGCAACCGTGCTTGATTTAAGCTTTTGGCGCTTTGTGTGGAATACGGTGGAGGTAACTAATTTTACCGGCTTTATTTTTGCTATATCGCTGCCGTTTTTTATCTTTTTAACCTTGTGGATGTTTTTTAACTTAATTTTTGCCAAATATATTGGCAAATTTTTACTTTGCACCTTGCTGATTGTTTCAGCGGCGGCTAACTACGCTATGTTTACATACGGAATTTTTATTGATTCGGATATGTATCGCAACGTGGTTGAAACCGATATAAATGAAACAATGGATTTGCTTACTTTAAAAAGTGCGGCTTGGGTGCTTTTAACCGGCGTTCTGCCTGCGTTTCTCTTAGCAGTGATACATGTTAACTATATGTCCTTTATAAAAGAGGCAGGGCGCCGGGCCTTAAATATTTTAATTGCGTTGGCGCTGCTTGGCGGGTTTGCCGCGTGCACATATAAAGAATACGCATCATACGGGCGCAATCATAATGAGGTTAGAAAGCTGATTAATACCTTTAACTATATTTACGCAACCGCTCGCTATTATCAGCGCGAGGCGTTAAAACACCGCGAATTTGTTACCCTTGATGACAATCCGTCTTTTATGCCGCTTTCAGGTAATGAGAAAAAAGTTTTGGTAGTGGTTTTGGGCGAAACAGCGCGGGCGGCAGATTTTTCATTGTACGGATATGAAAAAGAAACCAATCCGATGTTGAAGGCTGAAAATCCGATTGTGTTTAAAAATGTTTCCTCTTGCGGAACGGCAACGGCGGTTTCAGTTCCGTGCATGTTCTCAAATATGAACCGCGATGATTTTAATGTTAATGACGCCAAGTTTACGCAGAATGTGCTGGATATTATGTTAAGCGCCGGATATAGCGTTTCATGGCTTGAAAATAACAGCGGCTGTAAAGGAGTTTGCAATCGTATCCCGACCGAAGATTTGCGCGCTTCCGGCGATGAAAAATGGTGCAAAAACGGCGATTGTTTTGATGAAATTTTGTTGGGCGGTTTAGATGAAAAATTGCAAAATTTGAAGTATAATTCCGTAATTGTGCTGCACATGATGGGAAGTCATGGACCTTCATATTTTGAGCGCTATCCCGATAAGTTCAAAAAGTTTCAACCGACATGCGATACTGCCGATTTGCAGGATTGTACCCGCGAGCAGATTGTAAACACTTATGACAACACCATTTTGTATACTGATTATGTGGTTGCAAGCGTGATTGAAAAACTTAAAGCTTATCCTCAATATCAGTCGGCAATGCTTTATATTTCCGACCACGGGGAATCGCTCGGCGAAAACAATATTTATCTGCACGGGCTGCCGTATAAAATTGCCCCTGATTATCAAAAGCAGGTGCCGATGATATTGTGGCTCTCGGATAAAATGGCGGCAAGCAATAAAATTAATGTTGATATTTTGCGCCAAAAAGCCGAAACCGGTGAATACAGTCATGATAACTTTTTCCATACTTTAATCGGTTTAACTGATATAAAAACCACGGTTTATGACCGGCAGATGGATTTGATGGATATGTAATAAAAACTAACCGCTGTTAATTAAACGGCGGTTGTTTTTCTCTTTCCGAATCGATTCGGAAAAATAGGTAAAAAACGGTGATTTTTGGTGGTTTTGCGAAGGGAAAACGAGTTATAAATATGATGTATTTTACTGTAGATAGTCCTTATTAAGCGCAATTTTTAGTAAAAAAATCACAACATGTACGTAAAATAAAATGTCGTTAAAACAGGATATTGGAGCAAAAAACGATACAAAACAATACAAGACGATACAA
>CAVBCV010000051.1:0-5029 GCA_963594125.1 Lachnospiraceae bacterium | reverse complement strand
CGGACTCGTAAATATTGCAAAAAAAAAACGCGAGCTAAAATCTTCTCAAATGTAATATTTTGAAAGGATTTTAGCTCATGAACACATATTTCAGCCGCTTTTTACACCGCACTCTGTCACATTCCGATGTAAAACCGCAGTCCACCTCTATGTTGTCATATTCGGGCTTGCCCCGAATATCCAGGTGGAACAAATTTGCTAATTGGTTTGACCTGGACCATCGGGTCAAGCCCGATGGTGACAGCTTGTGTGCTGGACGCAGCATGGTAGAAATGTTGGGCGTGCTGGCAATAATCGGGGTGCTGAGCGTCGGAGCTATCGCCGGTTACTCCAAGGCAATGATGAAATATAAACTTAATCAGCATGCCGTAGCAGTAAATATGCTGATAAATAATGTACTTTCTATCAAAGATAGGCTCCAGCACACCTCGGACGGCATAAGCAATTATAGCACTTTATTATATAAAATGAATATGCTTCCTGACGGCATTACTTTAATTGGCGCCAATACATTGAAAGAAAAATATTTTAAAAGAACAATGTACGTACAATACAATAATGTAAAATATTCCCTTCCCGATGGGACTCAGGCTCAAAATGATTTCGGAGGCATTGTTTTTACACTTCAGCCAACTGCTCAAGATAAAGAAATCTGCCGCAATATTTTGTTTGCCGCCAAAGAAAATTCCGCCAACTTATGGCAGGTAAACACCATACAGCACACGAAAAGCGGTTCGCAAAATGTGGGGCAAGCCATCAAAGGCGATAGCTATTGCACCCCAAATACCAAATGCCTGCATAACATGACCTTAAATGATACTGACGCCGTATGCGACGTTTGCACCGGCATCGCATGCAATATCTCAGTATTGTACAAATAAGCAAAAAGCCGCTCATAATTAAGCGGCTTTTAAGTTTGTTTTCAGTTACAATTATTTTAAGTACGGCTTAATCAAAGTCTCAAACTTAGCGGTCTGGCGCGGAGCCCACCCCATAACATAGTTATCGCCGATAACAAACATCGGAGTTCCGATTCTGTTGCCGAGATTAAACTTTTTAGCGGCTTTAACCATTAAGTCAAACCCTTCTTTAGTGCCAACATCAACTTTAACCATTTTCAAGTCGGGATGGTGTTTGTTGATATAAGCGCTTGCCTCGCGGCAATGACCGCAGGTTTCAGCATAAAAATAATAAATTTTGCCGGAATCAAACCCGTCGGTTTTTCCGCAGGCAGTAAGCATAAAAAACGCCGCGCATAATGCAAATAAAAGCTTTTTCATAATTTTTTCAACTCCGATTATTCAATGCAGCAATCAACGGCTTTGCGCACAAAAGCCTTCATTTTAGCAAGCGTGCCTTGCGGTTTTTCTCCTTCAGCTGCAACCGGTTCTGCGGCAGTCGGCACCGTAATTTTTGCCATTTCTTCATCTACTTTTTTGCTGATTTTTTTAACATCGGCAAGGCTGTCTTCAACCCATTTAAGGTTTTCAACCTGAAGCATATTCATATTTAAGCCCCAAAACAGGCAATACATATCGTAGGCTTTGTTGAACAGCGCGTAAGCCTGCTCTTTGTTACCCAAACTCTGCTGCTTGGTACCAACTTCCATAAGACGCATACAGGTTGCGAGCAAATGTTTTGAAATGCACCAAACCTCGCCCTCATAAGCCGGAATAATTTTTTGCATCAACTCTTTACGGGTTTGCCGAACTTCTTCAATCAAATCATAAAACGCCGGTTTGCCGGTTTTAGCGCCTGAAAAAACCAAGTGCTCTTCAATTGAAATTAAGTTCATAATGGCAATGGTCAAATCTTGGTCAGATGATAAATCTTTCGGGTTCACCTTTTTGCGATTGTCCATACGCTCAACAAATTCTTTAACATTTTTTGCTTTTTCCATAATTGTTACCTTTCAAATGAAATATTACAAATTGTATACGTATTATATGTACTATATATTTTCATTGTCAAGCATAATTTTATTTTCCGTAAAAAAAATTTGCAAACAAAAAAAATAAATATTTACAATTTAAAAATGATGGGTATATTTTGCTTCAAATTATCACGGAGAAAATAATGGTTCAAAATATGACTGTCGGCTCGCCGGCAAAACTGATACTTATGTTTGCATTGCCGCTGTTAATAGGCAATCTGTTCCAACAATTATACCAAATTTCCGATATTTTAATTGTCGGACGTTTAATTGGGATTGAGGCTTTGGCCGCCGTTGGCGCCACTGCCCCGATTTACTTTGTGTTTTTGTTAATTGCCTTCGGCTTTACCGGCGGTTTAACCGTGGTTACGGCGCAGCGCTTCGGCGCCGGCGATTATAAAGGCGTGCGCAGCTCCATTACTCACTCGCTGATTGCCGCCGGTATTTTAAGCGGCTTAATCACCGTGTTTTTAGTGTTTTATTTACGCCCGTTATTAAAAATAATGAACGTTCCGGCTGAAATTATGGAAGACGCCTATAAGTTTATGTCAGTTTTAACCGGCGGCTTAATTTTAATTGTGTTCTTTAATCTGCTTTCCGGCTTTATCCGCGCATTGGGCGATAGCAAAACCCCGCTTTACTTTTTGGTATTTTCAACTTTGCTCAACATTGCCTTTAACTTTACGCTTATTTATCACTTTAAATTAGGCGTAGTCGGCTCGGCTATCGGCAGCGTTTGCGCTATTTTTATTTCCGTAATTTTGTGCCTTGTTTACATGTACAAAAAATTTCCGATTATGCGGCTTAAAGCTGAAGACTGGAAATATAATCACGCCTTTATGAAAACCCACCTTCATATTGCCGTGCCGATGGCTATTCAATTTTCGGTGCTTTCATTAAGTATGATGATTATTCAAAGCGTGTGCAACTCTTTTGGTCCTGACATTATTGCCGCCTTTACCGCCGCATTGCGTATTGAACAAGTCGCCACTCAGCCGCTGGTTGCATTGGGTATCGCCATGGCGACATACTCGGCGCAAAACTGGGGCGCCGGAAAAGTTGCCCGTATTCGCAAAGGCGTGCGCATTGCCGGTTTAACCTCGCTTTCAATCAGTATATTTATGTCATTGTTGGTGCGTTACGTCGGCAGCGATATGATTTCAGTATTCATTAAAGGCGGCAACGAATTTATTATCAATACCGGCAAATTTTATTTAAGTATCAGCACGCTGTTTTACTTTTTCCTCGGCATGATTTTTATTTTCCGCAACACCTTGCAAGGTATGGGAAAATCTTTAATTCCGCTGATTGCCGGATTTGCCGAACTCGGCATGCGCTCGTTTGCCGCCATTTACTTGGCTCATGTTATGGGCTACAAGGGCATATTCTACGCCAGCCCGATTGCCTGGTTCGGCGCCGCCATGGTAGTAATGATCGGTTACGTGATTACCATTTACAAGCTTAAAGGTAAAAAGTCTAAAAACTATTTTAAGGATAATTATAACAAAATTAAATTAGCGGCTTGTATTAACTGCGTTAATCAAAGCTCCGGCGAATAATGATTTTTCATAAACTATTGCAACAAGATTGTTGACAACGGCAAAGGTTACGCATAATATTTTGCTGTTATGTAAATAATATAGGTTATTTAAAAAAATGAGTCCGATATATGGTTATTTGTTAAAATTTATTTTTGTTTTAATTTTAATTTTCTTTAACGCGTTTTTTGTGGTATCAGAGTTTGCAATTGTTAAAATCAGGCGCACCAAGCTTGAGGAAATGATAAAAAACGGCAATAAAAGAGCAAACATTGCCTTAAAAATTACCGAACATCTTGATTCTTATTTAAGCGCCATTCAGCTCGGCATTACCCTTGCCTCCCTTGGCTTAGGTTGGATTGGCGAGCCGGCTGTGGCCCACTTGTTTGAAGATTTATTCGGCGAAGTATTTTCCCAAAACCCGATTTTGCTCCACTCCGTCAGCATTGCGGTTGCCTTTGGTTTAATTACCTTATTACACGTTGTGTTGGGCGAGCTTATTCCTAAGTCTTTGGCTATTCAAAAAACTGAAACCTTTGTGTTGATGATTGCTTATCCGCTTTATATGTTTAAGCGCATTTTTTACCCGTTCATTTGGGTTTTGGATACCATGACCATCAAAATTTTGCACTTGATGGGCGTTGAGCCGGCATCAGAGCATGACGCCGCCCATTCGGAAGAAGAGATTAAGCTGATTGTAAACGCATCGCAACGCGGCGGCGTAATTGATGATACCGAACGCGATATTATTCAAAATGCTATTGATTTTTCTGAAATCTGCGCCCATGAAGTTATGGTTCCGCGTCAGGATATGCAGTGCTTGTTCTTAAATGATACGTTTGACAAAGTTATGAGTCAGGTAAAGCGCAGCAAGCACACCCGTTACCCGCTCTGTGACAAAGACCGCGACAATGTGGTCGGCATGATTCACATTCGCGATTTACTGGAACACTGTGAAGAAAAACTTGAAAAAGGTCGCCTTAACAAAATTGCTCGTCAGATTTTGTTTGTGCCTGAAAATCAATCAATTTCCGAGGTTTTACACCTGATGATGCGCAAGCGCACTCATATTGCGATTGTGGTTGATGAATATGGCGGAACCGCCGGTTTGCTTTCAATGGAAGATATTTTGGAAGAACTGGTCGGCAACATTTTAGACGAACACGACGTTGCCGGAGTGGAAGAAATTCATAAAGTTGATGAAAAAGTTTGTGAATTTGACGGCAAAGTTTTAATTGAAGACGCCTACGAATGTATGGGCTTGCCAAAGCGCGAATGCGATGAAACCACAATCGGCGGTTATGTATTCACGCTTATCGGGCGCGCTCCGCAAGTCGGCGATAAGGTTGAAGATGACTTATGCGTTTATGAAGTCATCGCCGCCGGCAGAATGAGAGTTAAACGGGTTAAGGTTATGGTCAAAGAAACCGCCTGCCCTGATAATTCTGATGATGAATAAAAATTAAGCCTCCGAAACGGAGGCTTAATTTTTATTTCTTTACCGGCGCAGAACCTCACTCCCTGCCGGTATTATTATTGCTCTTGGAGGTTGGGTGAT
>CAVBCV010000050.1:0-5049 GCA_963594125.1 Lachnospiraceae bacterium | reverse complement strand
TGTTGCATTTGAGAAGATTTTAGCTCGCGTTTTTTTTTTGCAATATTTACGAGTCCACGCTGTGCATAAGTTGTATTTAAATCCGCGATTTAAAATTCCTCGCTATGGAGGGGTGCCGAAGGCGGGGTGGTCTCGTCACTATCTAACAACGCGTTAATTGTTTGTTTTTATATTACAAAACCTTAAACATAAATAATATTTAATTATAATTTTCAATCTTATATTTTCACCACCCCGGCGGTTTCACCGCCACCCCTCCTCAGGATGGGAATTTTAAATATGTCGCCGTCCTTTGCCACGGGAGTTAAATTTTATATGGTGTTTATCGCTAACATTCGGCGTTGTATTTTACTTGAAAATTTACTTTGCTCCATAAGAACGTAAAATTTCCGCTGTGTCAAAATGTTGGTGTTGTAAAGCTAACATTAAAGCCGTTTCATTCTCAGTAGTTTTAGCATTAACATCAGCTCCTGCCTCAAGCAGAGTTTTAACAACATCATTATGTCCATCATTGGCAGCGTACATTAGAGGTGATGCGCCAATATCGTCTTTAATTTTAACATCAGCTTTGTGGTCAAGCAAAGTTTTGATAATATCATTATGTCCTGCGTGTGCGGCATATAACAGAGCTGTTCCTCCGAGATTATTTTCAGCGTTGACATCAGCTCGGTTGTCAAGCAAGGTTTTGATAGCATCATTATATCCTTCTTGCGCTGCAAACATCAAGGCTGTTGCATTGTTTTTGTTTTTCGCATTAACATCAGCTCCGGCACTAAGTAATGTTTTGATAACTTCATCTTGTCCTTTTTCTGCTGCGTACATTAGGGACGTTTTACCATCATTGTCTTTAGTATTAACATCAGCTCCGGCATCAAGCAGAGTTTGAACAACTTTATTTTGCCCGTAATTTGCTGCAATCATCAACGCATTTAAACCAAGTTCATCTTTAGTTTTAGTGTGGATATCAGCCTGATTATTAAGCAAAGTTTTAACAATATCATTAAACCCAAATCTTGCCGCAATCATTAAAGGTGTGAAGCCATATTTATAAGTTATATTAGAATCCACCTTTTGCTGTAGCAAGGCTGTTACTGTATTTATATCATTGTTTGTAATTGCGTTTATCAGGGCTGATTTATTATTGTGCGATATGATTAATGATTTAAAATTTAACACCATGTTAAATAATGCGGAGATAATTTTTTTCATATTTTTATCCTTTTATTAATGATAGTTGCGGATGAGGGAGCTTAATACGCCTTGCACCTTAACGCGGCGGGCGTCAAGTTTGCGGGTTTCATACTCGCTGTTGCAAGGTACCAGCCAAACTTCCGCGCCTTTTTTTTGCAAAACTTTAAGAGTCGCTTCATTATTATCAACCAAAGCCACCACAATTTCACCATTGTTGGCGGTGTCGGCTTTTTTGATAATGGCGGTGTCGCCGTTTAAAATACCGGCGTCTTTCATAGAATCGCCCTCAATTTTAAGCGCGTAAAATTGCCCGCGTGAAACCATGTCAAACGGAACCGATAGGGTTTCCGCTTCATTCACGATAGCCTCAATCGGGGTGCCGGCGGCAATTTTGCCGTAAAGCGGAATCTGCGCAGCGGCGTGCTGTAAGGCGGTATCGCGCTTTTTTTCTTCTTCTAAGATGGCTTTGGGCTTAAATTTTGGCATGCGGATAACTTCAAGCGCACGGGCTTTGTGCGGAAGTTTGCGGATAAATTCACGCTCTTCAAGCGCGTTGATTAAAGAGTGAATCCCTGACTTTGACTTTAAACCGATGGCGTCTTTCATCTCTTCAAACGATGGGGAACAACCGGTTTCTTTAGTGATTTTGTTAATAAATAACAACAGCTTATATTGTTTTTCAGTGAGCATATAAACCTCATAGCGAACTTGATTTTGTTCTAGTTTAGTTCTTTTTTAAGGCTTGTCAATCTTTTTTGTTAAATTGGCAAAAAATAGCGTTTTTTTTCGTAAAAGCAGTTGAAAAATAAAATCTTCCGTTTATAATCGTGGTTTGCAAGTTAAATTTTATTAGGAAAAAAAATGTCAACAGAAACAAATATTCATCGTGAATCCAGATTGGCAAAGTTAAAGGCTTTGCAGGAACAAGGGTATAATCCGTATCCGTACAAGTTTGAACCCAACGCATTCGCCGCTGATTTGCAAGAAAAATATAAAGATTTGGAAACCGGCGCCGATACTGAAGACAGAGTTACCATTGCCGGACGCGCTATGGCTGTTCGTAACAGCGGTATGTTTATTGATTTGAAAGATTGCACCGGTAAAATTCAGGTATTCTGCCATAAAAATCATTTGCCGGAAGCTGATTTGGAACGCCTTAAATGTTTAGATGTCGGCGATATTATCGGTGTTACCGGATATGTGCGCCGTACTCCGCGCGGCGAGCTCTCGGTTGCCGCCGAAAAGTTTGACATTATTGCAAAGTCATTACAGCCGCTGCCGGAAAAATTCCACGGCTTGACTGACGTTGAAGCGCGTTATCGTCAGCGTTATGTTGACTTTATTATGAATGACGACAGCCGCGAAATTTTTAAAAAACGCTGCCAGATTACCTCGGCGGTGCGCCGTTATTTTGAAGATCACGGCTTTTTGGAAGTTGAAACTCCGATGCTGCACCCGATTATGGGCGGCGCTAACGCTAAGCCGTTTATTACGCACCATAACGCTTTGGATATGGACTTATATTTGCGTATTGCTCCGGAGCTTTACTTAAAGCGTTTGGTGGTCGGCGGTTTTGATCGCGTGTTTGAAATCGGCCGCAACTTCCGCAATGAAGGCATTGATAAAAGCCACAATCCGGAATTTACCGGTTTGGAAGCTTATCAGGCGTATGCCGATTATAATACCATGGCTGATTTAATTCCGGATTTGCTCGCTTATGTGGCAAAATCGGTTTTAGGCACGACGGTGGTTAATTTTGCCGGTCATGAAATTGATTTAAGCAAGCCGTTTGCCCGCAAGTCTATTGTTGATTTGGTTAAAGAATACGCCGGTATTGACTTAATGCAGGCTAACACTTTGGAAGAGGCGCAGGCAATGGCAAAATCAGCCGGTGTTGACGCTTCGGAATGCACATCTTGGGGCAAGGTGGTGCAGGAAGTTTTTGACCAGAAGGTTGAGGCAAACTTAATTGACCCGATTTTGGTTATGGATATGCCGCGCGATGTTTCGCCGCTGGCAAAAACTCACCGCAGCAATCCGCGCTTGGTTGAACACTTTGACGCTTATATTGCCGGTATGGAAATGGGTTGCGCTTATTCTGAGCTTTCAAATCCGTTGGAGCAGAGAGAGCGTTTTGAGTCGCAGGTTGCCGCGCGCGAAGCCGGTGATGATGAGGCGCAAATGCTTGATGAAGATTTTGTTACCGCGCTTGAAAACGGATTTCCTCCGTCAGGCGGTATGGGTATGGGTATTGACCGTTTGGCCATTTTCCTGACTGGTGCTGAAACAATCCGCGATGTGATTGCTTTTCCGACTTTAAGAAAACGGGACTAATAAGCAGTGACTATTCAATACGAGCGTTATTACAAAGCCCTGAAGCCATATATTGCTATGGCTCTTAGGGCTTTGCTCGTTTTGTGCATTTTTCTTGCCGGTGTGTTAGTCGGGTATTTGCGGTTTGCACCGCGGACGGGCGAGCCGCGCTCGGTGGTGGTGGATATTCCGTCATCAGCGCCTGAAATGTTAGAAAATTCGGCGGAAGTCGGCGATGATATCGGTGATTTTATTTTGAATCATGAGTATTTTGCCGCCGATACGGAAGCTTTGGAAGAAGAATCGGATTTGCAAGAGGCAGAACCTGATGCTGTTGTGCAGGACGGAGCTATAGCGGCAGAGCAGGCGGCTGATGCGCAGGTTGCGGTTGCCGATAGCATTGAGTCTGAAAAAGCGGTAGAATCACGGGTGATTGCCGATAAAATCAGTACGGATAAGCCGTTAATCGCGGTGGTGATTGACGATATGGGGGTTAACCGCAAGCGCACGTTGGATATAATTTCATTACAGGCGCCGTTGACCTCATCATTTTTAACTTACGGGCAGACTTTGGATAAGTTTGCGGCTAGTGCTGAAGCTGCCGGACATGAAATTATGATTCATGCGCCGATGGAGCCTAAAGTAAAGGCTAATTTGGCACCGGATACTTTAATGGCGGATATGACGGAAGAGCAGATTGAGAGTCGTTTTGAAGAAATGCTCGCCAAATTTAATGACATTAAAGTCAGCGGCATTAATAACCACATGGGAAGCAAGTTTACTGAAGACAAAGAGCGCTTGGGCTATGTGATGAATATTTTAAAACAGCGCGGTATGTTCTTTTTGGATTCTAAAACCACAGCGAGCTCAAAAGGCAAAGAGTTGGCGGTTGCCGATGGGGTTGACTATGCGGCGCGCGATGTGTTTTTAGATAATGAGAACGATTACGCTTATATTATGAAACAGCTTGAAAAAACTGAAAAAATCGCGCGGAAAAAAGGTTTTGCCGTTGCCATCTGCCACCCAAAGAGTCAAACTTATTTGGCGCTTAAAGATTGGCTCAATACTTTGCCGGATAAAGAGGTTAAACTGGTTCATGTGAGCGAAATTATTGCTGCGACCAACCGATAAAAATAAAAAAATACAAAAAATTTAAAAAAACTGAAAAAAGTTCTTGACCTGAAATAAAAATACCTTTATATATGCCTTTGTCTTTAGATGGTCCCATCGTCTAATGGTTAGGACATCACCCTTTCACGGTGGTAATATGGGTTCGAGTCCCGTTGGGATCACCATTAAAAAAAGCGCCTTAATGGCGCTTTTTTTAATGGTGATGCGTAGCGGAGTGGCTCATCGGGCTCATCGGGCGGTTCATCGTCAAAGTTGGGGGCGGAGTAAAAAAGTTATAAAAAAATCAGTCATCAGTTCGTTTGTTTTTCAGGTTCATCGTCAAAGTTGGGGGCGGAGTAAAAAATTATAAAAAAAATCAATCATCAGTTCGTTTGTTTTTCATAAAAATAAGTTAAGCACATAAAACTCTAATTC
>CAVBCV010000049.1:0-5240 GCA_963594125.1 Lachnospiraceae bacterium | reverse complement strand
ATTTTAAGCTTTATAACAACTTTATTGTTTTGCATATCGGCTCAAGCGGCTGAGCCAAGCAAAATGAACAACCAGTGGCAAAAAATTTCAATTTACGATGTAAAAAATCCAGCAACATTATTTGGTGAAGACTGGGCGGCTTTAGCTGTCGGTAACACGCAAAAAATGAACGCCATGACTATCGGCTGGGGACAATTCGGAACCTTGTGGGGAAGACCGGTATTAACCGTTTACGTTGCGCCGGAAAGATATACTAATGAGCTGATGGAAAACAATGAATATTTTACGGTTGTCGGCTTTCCTAAAAATAAAAAAGAGGCTTTAACCTACATCGGGACTCATTCAGGACGAGATGGCGACAAACTAGCCGCCGCCGGATTAACCCCGGAATTTACTGAAAATGGCAACCCCATCTTCAAAGAAGGCAATCTCGCAATTGAATGTAAAATTATATATAAAGAAAGTTTCAAAAAAGAATTGCTAGATGATAAAGCCAAAGCATTTTATGACCGTACACATTTAACACCGCATGTCGCTTATATCGGCGAAGTTATAAACGTATGGGAAAAGACCGATAAATAAAAACAGCGGCAGACACCACCCCTGCCGCTTTTAATTTCACTGATAATAAAAACTTACAGCGCTGTTCCTTTGCTCGGGCGGTATAATTTTGCCATGTCTATACCTTCAAGCCGGAGTAATTTAATTTTTTTATCTAACCCACCGGCATATCCGGTCAAACTGCCGTTAGTGCCAACCACTCTATGGCAAGGAATAATAATTGAAATCGGATTATGCCCGACCGCGCCGCCGACTGCTTGCGATGACATACATTTTAACCCTTGCTTTTGAGCTATCAGTCGGGCAATTTCACCATAAGTCATAACTTGACCGTACGGAATTTCGCACAAAATTTTCCACACTTCTTGCCGAAACTCTCCACCGACCGGAGCCAGCGGCAACTCTGATATTTTCGGCTTTTTACCGCAAAAATACCTATCAAGCCAATCTTTAGCTTTTTTAAAAACCGGCAAATCATCATTTTGGAACATTTCAGCATTAACCGTAGCAGCAAAATATTTCTGCCCCTCCAGCCATAAACCGACAATATTTTTACCATCAGAACCCAAAGTAATGCCGCCAATCGGCGAATTATAATCGGTTTTATAAAACATCTTCAAATCCTTACTAACAAGAGCTTTATTCTTTCATCGCTAAAACATACTCTGCCACACCATCAATTAACACTATAATTGTATATGATACAAGAAAAATCTTATTTGATAAATCAAACACCAAAAATCAAGTCTTATTTCTGCAAATATAAAAAATGTTTTATAAAAATCTTGCGTACAGAAAAAGAATATGATACATGAAACTTACATAGTACATTATTAACTAATTTAATTATTTTTGATTATGAATAAGAAATTTGAAGATCTTGATGAGACTATTTTTCTAGGTCTTTTTGGGCTGCTCATTGTAGGCGGAGTCATCTTTTTAATTATGAGAATTTTCGCATAATAAATCTGAAAGAAACCAAATCTTCCAACCGGAAATTTGGTTTCTTTTTAATAAATTTTCAAAATATTAATGAACTTAAATATCAACTACCCAAACTTTTTAGCATCAGCTTGCAAAATCTTTTTTTTGTTTTAAGTAATCATATATCTATTGCTTATTCATAGCGGCGCTTCCTTATTTTAAACTGCTTTATCTATACCGCAAAACAATCAAACAAGCAATAATTTTATCATAATAACAATTTTTGTTCTATCAAAAAAAACTGCATTCGTTATATTAAACATTTACCCAATACCAAATAAAAAACTTTTCTGTTTCACGCAAAAGGCATTAAATTAAGTTGATAATTTTTGACTTTTACTTAAAATTGATTATTATGGAGTAATCGGGTAATGAGCAAGAGCAATCTCCGAAAATTTTTATAAAAATCAATAAGTTTTGGACAACTCAATCAAGAATACCGGAATAAAAATGCGCAAAATTTTATACATATTTATGTTTTGTTTGCTCGTAACATATATGTGCTTGCCTTCTGAACAGACAGCAGTTTATTCGGTTAATGTGCCTGCGCTTAATTTGCGCGTTTGCCCAAAAACAAATTGCCAAATTGTCGCCAAACTTATTGCCGGCGAAACAGTCACTATCCTAGGAGATGGCAATCGCTGGGTAAAAGTAAAAACCGACAGGGGACGCGGTTATGTTGCCAAAGCTTATCTTACCCTGCAAAAACAAAGTAATTCTTCCAAAAATCACAGCTCCATATGGGGTTGGCTGCTCACAATTTTGATGCTGCTTTTTATCGTCTATAAAGAAAACCCGAAAGCAACCGACCAACCAACTAAAGAGAGCAAACCCAAAAATAAAAAATCAACTTTGTACGATGTGTTAAATGTAACGGCCAAAGCATCATTAGCCGAAATAAAAAAATCGTACCGCGCGCTGGCAAAAAGATATCACCCTGACTTAAACCCCGACAAAAAACTGGCTGAAACAAAATTCATAGAACTTAACGAAGCTTACAAAATTTTAACCGATAAACAAAAAAGAGCGGATTACGATGCAAAACTCAATGCCGCGGAAACAGAAAACGCATATACTGAAGAAAAGGTTTTATTGCGAGCGCGGAGCATCCAAGATTTGCGGGCGATGATAGCAAAATGTTTGGATATCAGCCCCAATGTTATCAAATTTGCAAACGACGGCACAGTGTTTATCAATAGGCAATATGCTTTTTGTTGGCGCCCCATAAAAATAGAAAACGCAAGATATCACCCGAGGATGAAAATTCATTGGGAATTTTATACCGAACTGTATTTTGAATATTATCGCCCGATTAATCCTTGTTACAACAGCCAATATGATGAATGGCTTGAAAAAATCTTGCTGACCGCTCACGATATTGAGAATCTGAGGGCATGTATTGAGCAAATTTTTATTCAAAATAACGTTTTTTTGGCAGACGACGGCATAGTGTATATTGACGGAACGGCATTAGGAAAATGGCGCTATAACAACAGCGGATATTTTGAATATTATGTTGCATCCGACAATGAATTTTATACATCTTTATGATTAAAATTTAGAGAATCAAAAAACTTCTCTTAGCTTCGCTCAAATCAATTTGGCTCGCATCGCAATGATAACACGGCTACTTTTTATTAAAAAATAGTAGACGATTTATTTTTTAGTTTCTTTTTAAAATAACTTATCATATAATATTTTCGGATGTGATTTTTCACATTCTGAGTGCCTTAAGGTGCAAGAGGGCTGTCGAAAGCTCAAAATCGTTAGCGGCGTTAGGATATAATGTCGTCAAATTGTCAGTTATTCATATTAACCGGCAATAAAACATATCCCCGATTCATAGTAATATGGTCGGGGAGCTTTTAGCGTATGTCCAAGAGCTATACCTTAATCTCTGAGAAATATAGCTTTAAAGGCTAAAAGAGTCATTGCTAACGATATGATTTTCGAACTCTCCGACCACCTTTGAAAGGTGGTTTTTTAATAATTTATTCGGAGAACAACAAAATGAAATTCAAGAATACTATATCAGCCATAGCATTTGCAACAATACCATTTGTTTCTTCTTGCTCAACAACCAATTATAACCTGCATGAAGAACAAATGACTGTAGCTAAGGCTCAAACAGAAATTAAAATTGGAATGCCTTCTTCAGCTGTTGTTGAAGTTCTTGGCTCACCTAATATGGTAACGACAGATGCAGAGCGCCGAGAAACGTGGGTTTATGATAAAGTCTCAACAAATATTCAATCTTCATCATCCAGTAGAGGAGTTTGGTTACTCCTATTTGCGGCAAACGGAAAAGAAAGCCAAGCATCATCGAATCAAAGAACTTTAACCATTATTATAAAATTTGATAAAAATGGTTTAGTTCGAGATTTCGCTTATAGGACATCTACATTTTAAGGACTGGCAGATGAAGAGAATATTTGTTTTATTCCTGTTAGTCGTTCTCACGACCTCAGGCTGTATTTCTTATAAGCACTATTATAAACTGGATGAGCAATATTTAGCAAGACGTCAACTAGAAACAAGAGCCTATGAAACTAAAGATGAAGAAGCTTTATTGATTGCATCTGCTCAGGTCTTGCAAGATTTAGGTTTTACATTAGATGAAAGCGAAATAAAACTTGGATTAATTACAGCAAATAAAGACAGAGAAGCTGGTTCTGCAGGTCAAAAATTAGGCATGATACTTCTTGCTGCCATTGCTGGCTCACAACCTATATATGATGTAAGTCAAAAAATTTATGTAACATTAGTTTCAACTAAAAATCATAACAATGGCTACAATGTTAGAGTAGAGTTTGCTCGTGTAATCTGGAATAATATGAATCAAGCACGGATTGAAAAAATTCAAGATGAAGAAATTTATAAAGATTTCTTTGACAAGTTAAGCCAATCTGTTTTTCTAACTGCTAATAATATATAGAGGTAAAAATGAAAAAGTTTTTATTATCAATCATCATTGCTTTAAGCTTATCAGCTTGTGCATCAACACACAATGATGTTTTAGGAACATCTCAATCTCAGGTGCAGATGAGAAATTACCAATCTCGTTATTTTGATACTAATGACAAAGCGCTTGTTTTAAGAGCTGTTATATCAACTATGCAAGATTTAGGTTTTATTATTGATAGGGCTGATGAAAAATTAGGAACCATCAGCGGAACATCATATACGCACGCTTCAAAAATGACTATTTCTATTAGAGCTATCAATAATAAACAAATTGTGGTAAGAGCAACGGCTCAAGTAGGTTTACAACCACTTGAAGAACCTATCGCATATCAAAATTTCTTTAATGCATTGGGGCAATCTTTGTTCTTAGAAGCACATGAAGTTGAATAAAACGATATAAATTATATATAACTGTCGTATTTAAAATGCGACAGTTTTTTTATTGCTGATCCCAACGGGACTGGGTACTCCCGCAAAAGCTGGTCCTCCTCGCGCCGTAAGGTTCGCGCGGCGCAAGCTTGCGCTCACCAACTACCCGCTCCGAACCAATGGGCTCTTCACCGTCATTAAGTTCACCAATACAGAAAAGCCTCACCATAAAGGCGAGGCTTTTCTGTATTGGTGTCTAGCTTAGTAATTTCGCGTACTTGAACAAGACGCTCCGGTTCTCCATCAGAGTAAGGGGCAAAAGCAGTATCCAAGATTATAAAAAAGGAATATAATCAGTTCGC
>CAVBCV010000048.1:0-6005 GCA_963594125.1 Lachnospiraceae bacterium | reverse complement strand
TGAGAAGATTTTAGCTCGCGTTTTTTTTTTGCAATATTTACGAGTCCGTGCTGTGTATAAGTTGTAAGACCACCCCGCCTCGGGATGGGAATTTTTATAGTGTGCGGCACTCTCCATAGAGGGGAATTAATGATGCTGTGTATAAGTTGTATTTAATATGCAAAAGTGATAATGAGCGCAAAGGCAAATACCAGTATAACTATCCAATGCCAAATTTTCATAATTTTTCTCCTCAAACATATCTGTAATGCAGACTATGTAATCGGCATTATAAATTTTGCAAGTTATACTTTTTTAAGATAAGAGCCCATAATTTTTTTGCGACCGTATTTATCAAAAAACACTTCGCATTTTTCACCGCTGACGCTTAAAATTTTACCATATCCGAATGATTGATGATAAACGCGCTGCCCTTTTAAGCTATTGGAAGATGATGCGTAATCATCAGCCGGTTCATAGCTGTATTCGTGCTCGCTGTATTCGTTATAATCGGGGGTTTGGCGATAATTGGTCGTTTTTTTATAATCATTGTTTGGTTTGCGGCGATAATTGCTGAAATTTTGATAACCGCCGCTGTAATAACGGTTGGCGTTGTTGCTGATTGCCAAACACTCCGACGGAAGCTCATTAAAAAAGCGTGACGGCGTGTTATTTTGCCATTGCCCGTAAATGCGGCGGGTAAAGGCGGTTAAAATGTAAAGCTTTTCGCGGGCGCGGGTAATGGCAACATAGGCTAAGCGGCGCTCTTCTTCCAAAGCATTTTTACCGCCCTCGTCAAGCGCGCGTTGGTGCGGAAAAAGTCCTTCTTCCCACCCCGGTAAAAATACCACCTTAAATTCCAGACCTTTGGCGGAGTGCAGCGTAATTAACAGCACTTTATTAGAATCAACGGCGCTGTCGTTATCCATAACTAAACTGACGTGCTCTAAAAAGTCTGCCAATGTGGGGTAATTGTCAGCATCACCCATAACGCCGACCAATTCTTTTAAGTTTTCAATACGTCCGGGGGCTTCGGCTGATTTATCATTTTTAAGCATATCAAGATAGTCGGAATCGTCCAAAACCTGCGCGGCTAAATCATCGGGGCTGACAACTTGCGCAGTTTTCTGCCATTCGTTGAAATGATCCATTAATTCTGTAAGGGCGGTTTTGCTTTTGCCGGTGATTAAGCCGTTGACGATCATTTCATTAACGGCGGCAAACATTGAAATATGGTGCTCGCGGGCGTAATCCTGAAACTTTTCAACGCTTTTGGCGCCGATGCCGCGCGCCGGTTTGTTGATAATGCGCTCAAATGCCAAATCGTCAGCCGGTTGCAAAATTACTCTGAAATAAGCAAGCAAATCGCGTACTTCCTGCCGCTCATAGAACTTAGGACCGCCGATAACCTGATAAGGTATGGCTTCCGCAATAAATTTTTCTTCAAATTCACGGGTCTGAAAAGCGGTGCGCACCAAAACCGCCATATCGGAATATTGGTAGCCGGAGCGCTTTAAGTTTTCAATTTCATCAGCCACATATTTGGCTTCTTCCTCGCCGTTATAAGTGCTGACGACCTTAATTTTATCATTCGGGCATTGGTTGGCGGGGGAGTTTTCCGCCACTTTAAGGGTTT
Organism: Lachnospiraceae bacterium; assembly: GCA_963594125.1. Taxonomy (GTDB): domain Bacteria; phylum Pseudomonadota; class Alphaproteobacteria; order RF32; family CAG-239; genus CAAFZY01. The sequence continues at coordinate 4,390 of CAVBCV010000048.1, read as the reverse complement.
TGCCGAGTCTGGCTTCATTGTGCCCGATTAAGTTAGAAGCGGCTTTTAAGATATTGCCGGTGGAACGGTAGTTGCGTTCAAGACGGATAATTTTGGCGTTGCTGAAATCTTTTTCAAAGCGCAGAATATTTTCAACTTCGGCGCCGCGCCATGAATAAATTGATTGGTCGTCATCGCCCACGCAGCACAAATTGTGGTGAATTTGCGAGAGCAGGCGCAAGAACATATATTGCGTAACGTTGGTGTCTTGATACTCATCAACCATGATGTATTTGAACTGTTCTTGATATTTTTTTACAATATCTTGGTTTTCAAGCAAAATTTTGAGGGTGTAAAGCAAAATGTCGCCAAAATCAACGCAGTTAAGCTCAAGCATACGCGCCTGATATTTTTGGTAGACCATTAAGGTGATATTGTCTTTGTTATCGGCGGCAACCTTATCTACCGGCAGATTTTTATCTTTCCAACGCTGAATTTTATCAACAAAGGCTTGCGGCGGATATTTTTTTTCATCAATGCCTTCGGCCTCAAGAATTTGTTTAATCAGGCGGCGTTGGTCGTCTTCGCCCAAAATGGTAAAGTTTGATTTTAAGCCGGCAAGTTCGGCGTGCGAACGCAAAATTTTAACGCAAATGCTGTGAAAAGTGCCGAGCCAAACCGAATCGGCAACCCCGCCAATCATTTCTTGCACGCGGGTTTTCATTTCTTTGGCGGCGCGGTTGGTAAAGGTTACAACCAAGCAATTCCACGGCTGCGCCTTCATGGTGGCTAAAATGTATGCCAGGCGGGTGGTTAAAACTTTGGTTTTGCCGGTTCCGGCTCCGGATAGCACCAAAAGCGGTCCTTCAGTGGTTTCAACCGCTTGCCGCTGTTCAGGATTTAAAGTATTCAACCACGCGTATTCAGGGCGCAAGGCGCTGATATTGTCATAATCTTGAGCGGCGGAATCTTCTAAATCAAAAATGTTGTTCATGGTGCAATACTTCTTGTTTTTTTAACCGATTAGCCATATATATAATATTATTATCCGAAAGGGAAGATATTTTATAGGCACTTATGAACAATTAAGAGGGTATTATGTCAGAATTGCGCGATAAAATCATAAATTTAAAAAATCATTTGGAAGAACGCATTGTCGGTCAAGAAGATTTGGTTAAAAAGCTGCTTATTACCATGCTGGCGGGCGGGCATGCTTTGGTTGAGGGTGCTCCCGGGCTTGCCAAGACTAAGGCGATTAAAACGCTTGCCGATAGCGTGAATGCTGATTTCAGCCGTATTCAGTTTACGCCGGATTTGTTGCCGTCTGATATTACCGGAAGCGATATATATGTTGCTTCTGCCGGAAAGTTTGAGTTTCGGCGCGGTCCGATTTTTGCCAACTTTGTGTTAGCCGATGAAATTAACCGTGCGCCTGCCAAAGTGCAATCGGCATTGCTTGAGGCTATGGCGGAATGGCAGGTCAGCGTTGGCGGCAAACGCTATGAGCTGCCGGAGTTGTTTATGGTTCTTGCCACCCAAAACCCGATTGAACATGAAGGAACTTACAATTTGCCGGAAGCGCAGCTTGACCGCTTTTTACTTTATATCAAAATTGACCAACCTGATGCAAAAACCGAAAAGAAAATTTTGGAACTGGTGCGGGCTGAAGATAAAGCGGGCAAAGGCGGAGCTTCAGTTAAACAAGAATTAGAAAAATCTTTTGCCAAACTGGATATTGCGGAAATTTTGGCGGCTCAGCGCAAGGTTTTAGACGTGCATACCTCTGAGGCGGTGGAGCAGTATTTAATTCAGCTGATTATGGCAACCCGCAAGCCGGAAAAATATAACAGTGAGCTTGCGGGGGCGGTTCGTTTCGGGGCAAGTCCGCGCGCCACAATCGCGCTTGACAAATGCGCTAAAATTAACGCATGGCTCGCAGGGCGCGATTTTGTTACGCCGGAAGATATTCACGCCGTGGTTTATGATGTTTTGCGGCATCGTATAATCTTGAGCTTTGAGGCGCAGGCGGAAGGCATCAGCGCCGATAATGTTATCGGCTCTTTGCTAAAAGCGGTGCCGTTGCCGTAAACAGAGGGAGCCTCCGATGTTTAATTTAAAGAGCATTGCCGGATTGCTGAAGTCAGACCAAACGCCGAAAATTAATCCGGCTTTGGCGGCAGATTTTAAACAAATGGCATTAATGCGGCGTTATGTTCCGTATTTGCGAGATTTCAAGCTTAATCAAACTTCATTGCAGGCGGGTGATGCCCGTTCGGCTTTTAAGGGCAGAGGCATTGAGTTTGAAGAGGTTCGCGCTTATAATTACGGCGATGATGTGCGTGATATTGATTGGCGGGTTACGGCGCGCAAAAATCAGCCGTTTACCAAACTTTATAATGAAGAAAAAGACCGCGAGGTTTATATTTGGCTTGATTTATCGGCAAAAATGCGTTTTGGCACCAAGCGGGAGTTAAAGTCTGTGACTGCCGCCAAAACTGCGGCGTTAATCGGCTGGTACGCGCTTGAAAATAAAGACCGCGTCGGTATGGCGGTCTTTGATGGCACTAAAACTCTTATTTTTGAACCTAAACGCACTACCGAAAATTTGTTTGCGGTTTTTAAGCAAATTGAAAAAATCGCCGCGGAAAGTTTATATCAGGCGGACGAATCGGAAAGCGCGGTTAAATCATTAAAACTTTTACAGCAAAAAGCCAAACATCGGGCGATTGTATTTGTTATCGGTTCGTTTACCGATACGGAGGCAGAATCGGCGGCGGTGCTGTCAGGTTTTGCTCGTAATCATGAACTTTATTTAATAAATGTGTTTGATGAGCTTGAGGCAAAGGCGCCTCCGGCAGGCGAATATTTGGCGCAATATCATAATCAGAAACAGATTTTGACAGTGTCAGGAAAAGATTTTGCTGAAGATTATCGTCAATATTTTGCCGAAAAACGCCAAAAAATAAAAAATTTTTGTGCAAAAATTAACTGTCGTTATCGCGAGGTAAAGCAAGATTTGCCTATATATAAGCAAATAAAGCCCGTTTAGCCGGTGCGATTCAAAACTTGACATAAAAGATTTATAATGATATTGTATTTTTTACCAATTATTTTGTAACTTTGGAAAAGAGAAGAAAATGGTAAAAATGAACGACAACAATGCCTATAAAAGAGGGCAGGAATTATTAGACAGCGGTATGTATAAAGAGGCTGTTGCACAATTTGATGAAGTTTTAACCGAACAGCCGGATTCATGGAAAGCTATGAACTCTAAAGGTTTTGCTTTTCAAAAAATGAGCCGTTACACTGATGCGGTTGAATGTTTTGATAAGGCACTTGCACTTAATCCGAAATCAGTTGAAGTGCTTAACAATAAAGGTGTTACCCTTTCAATGCGCGGGCTTTACAAAGAGGCGATTGCCTGCTTTGACGAGGCTTTTGCTATTGATCAAACCTCGCTTGAAGCCTTAAACGGCAAAGCCATTGCGTTGCAACACATGTTTTTGTTCAAAGAAGCGCTTGATGTTTTGGAACAAGCCATGAAGATTGACAATAAGCACCCGCAAACATTGCTCAGCATTGCGGTTACTCTCCAAAAACTTAAACAATATGACCGCTCAATCGCATTTTTCAAAAAGGTGTTGTCATCGGATAAAACCAACGTTAAAGCATGGAACGGTATCGGCGTTACCTATCAGTTAATGGGCGATAATGATTCCGCTTTGAAATGTTTTACTAAAATTTTGAACATTAACAGCAGTGAAATTCAGGCTTGGATTAGTATTGGCTTTGTATATCAAAAAATGTTCAAATTTAAGGACGCTCTTAAATGTTACAAAAAAGCTCAACAGCTTGTAAACGGTCGTTATCATCACAAAATGTATGACGGCTTGGCTTCATGCTTAACTAAATTGTCGGAATTTGATCAGGCAATTGAAGTTTATAAACAAATCTTTCAGCATGAAGAAGGCAAAAAGAAATGGGATGCTCAGCGTTCTATTAAGTTTGTAAACAAGCTGAAACGCAAAAAAGCTATCGGAACTTTGCCGGATATTATGGCATCAGCTGAGGCTGAAGGCGGTTCGGAAGAATAAGCTAAACGCAGTTAAACTAAAGCGTCCGGATAATTTTGCGGGCGCTTTATTTTTAGGAGTTTAGCAAAAAGTGTTTGACATTAAAAATTTTTATTGTAATATGCCCGCATACCATCACTGATGGGGTTGTAGCTCAGTTGGGAGAGCGCCTCAATGGCATTGAGGAGGTCAGGGGTTCGATTCCCCTCAGCTCCACCAATCATAAAAAATGCTCAGTCATTAAGACTGAGCATTTTTTATCATCAGAAAACCTCGCGTTTTATGCGGGGCGATTTTTACGTTGTTTTTTAAAACTTCCAAGCCGTGTTTAATGTCTG
>CAVBCV010000047.1:0-6482 GCA_963594125.1 Lachnospiraceae bacterium | reverse complement strand
CGCTTTAAGCTTCACTGAACCCCGCGTCTAACGCGGGGTTTTCTAATGACAAAAAAAGCGGAGGTTTTGCTCTCCGCTTTTGTTTTTATTTACGCTTGTTAGCGGCTGACTGCCACATTTTTTCAAGACTGTAAAAATCGCGTACTTCGGGCTTAAAAATATGCACAATCACATCAAAAGCATCAATCAAAACCCAATCAGCTTTATCTTCACCTTCCATTGAAGAGGTAAAGCCTGCTTTCTTTAAGTTTTCATGTACTTTTTCAGCCAATGAGGCAACATGGCGCTGTGAAGTTCCGCTCGCAATTACCATATATTCGGCGATTGAGGTTTTGCCTTTTAAGTCAAGCACAACCACATCATCAGCCTTATTGTCATCTAAGGTTGTTTTAATGATTTCTAAAATTTTATCTTCTTGTTTTTCCACGACATTAACTCCAATTTTAATCTAATGGCGACCACGGCTTTTTCTCAACCGCGGCGGCAGGTTCGGTTTGCGCTTGGTTATGGCGCGCTACATATTCAGATACAGCGCGCAGGCAATCTTGCACGCCGAGTTTAGCAACGGCGGAAATAGCGTACACTTTGCCGCCGGTAACTTTTTCAAGCGCTTTAATTTTGGCTTTTTGCTCTTTTTCACTGATGCTGTCGCACTTGTTTAACGCCACAATTTCAGGCTTGTTAATTAATGATGATTTATACAATTCAAGCTCGCGGCGAATCGTTTTATACGGGGTGACCACATCTTCGGCCGTGGCGTCAATTAAATGCAAAAATGCTGCGCAGCGCTCAACATGCTTTAAGAATCTATCGCCCAAACCAACCCCGTCATGAGCGCCTTCAATCAACCCCGGAATATCGGCAAGCACAACTTCGCGGTTATCAACCCAAGCCACGCCCAAATGCGGGTGCAAAGTGGTAAACGGATAATCGGCAATTTTGGGGCGAGCCTTAGTAACCGCCGATAAAAAGGTTGATTTTCCGGCATTCGGCAAGCCGATTAAGCCGACATCGGCAATAATTTTAAGCTTGAGCCAAACCCACATTTCTTCCCCCGGCCAACCCGGCTCGGCATAACGAGGAGCTTGATTAGTTGAGGTTTTAAAGCGAGTGTTGCCGCGCCCGCCGTCGCCGCCTTTGGCTATCATAAAGCGCTGACCGGCGGTGACCATATCGGCCAAAACCGTTTCGCCGTCATCGGCCACAATTTCAGTGCCGACCGGAACTTTAATGATTAAATCTTCGCCTTTGGCTCCAGCCATTTCCGAACCCATACCGTGTTGTCCGCGTTGAGCCTTAAAGTGTTGCTGATAGCGAAAATCAATCAGGGTGTTTAAATTTTCAACCGCTTCAAAAATAACACTGCCGCCCTTGCCGCCGTCACCGCCGTTAGGACCGCCAAACTCAATATATTTTTCACGACGGAAAGAAACGCACCCTCTGCCGCCGTCGCCAGATTTAACAAAAATCTTTGCTTGGTCTAAAAACTTCATTACTTTAAAGCCTGCTTAAAATTTAATTAAACCGATTGTACCGTAAAACAAAGGGGGTGAACTTGCACCCCCTCCGCCTGAATTGTTTTGATATTATTCGTTTACAACAGAAACGAACACTTTATCTTCTTTTTTCTTGAATTCAACTTTACCTTCAGCTACGGCAAAAATGGTGTGGTCTTTACCCATATCAACATTTGAGCCTGCGTGATACTTAGTTCCGCGCTGACGGATAATGATGTTTCCAGGAATAACAGCTTCGCCGCCAAACTTTTTAACGCCTAAACGACGTCCGATAGAATCGCGTCCGTTTGATGAGCTACCGCCTGACTTCTTATGTGCCATCTTATATCTCCTTAACCCTTATTATTTACCGCAAATGTCGGTAATTTTAACCAATGTAACAAACTGTCTGTGACCGTTTTTACGGCGATAGTTGTGTCTTCTTTTCTTTTTAAAGATAATAACTTTAGCGTCTTTAGCCTGTTTAACAACCAAAGCTTTAACGCTTGCGCCTGAAACCAACGGAGTGCCGACAGTTTCATCTAAAGCTAAAACTTCGTTAAAAATTACTTCTTTACCTTCTTCACCGGCGATTTTTTCAATTTTTACAACATCACCTGTTGCAACTTTGTATTGTTTTCCGCCTGTTTTAATTACTGCGTACATTTTTATTCACCTAATTTTGTTTGATTTAAACATAAAACGTTGTCTTGCAATATACATAACTTTTTGTCGGTGTCAATAATAATTTCTGATATTTTTAAATAAAGTTTAGCTTTTTGTTAATCTTTTAAGCATTCGGTGGAGTTCCGGACGCATAAATTTGCCCTGCCAAACCCCTCTTTTGGCTTTTTTAGCCTCAGACTCGGCGGCTTTGAACATATCATGCCGGTAAGTTACCGCCCAACCCGACTTTACCATCTCAGCATTTAAATTACGCTTGCCCAAATAACAAACGCTTAAAGTTCGGTTGTAACGGTCAGTGCCATAGCTCTCGCATTTTATCTTTTGATGTTGCTTTTTGCCGTTTGCAATCATCTTTTTCATATATTCAGAGGCTTTTTCGCCGCATTTATATTTTTTGCCGGATGCTTTTTTACAATATTGGTCATATTCAGGCGAATCAATTCCGATAAGGCGGATTTTAACGCCGTCAACAATCAGGCTATCTCCGTCAACCGCCTGATAATCCGCCATTGCCGGCAAAGTTAAACCGTATAAAAAAGCCGCAATTAAGCATATAATCTTCATCTTTCACCTCACGCGTTCATGAGTATAGATATTTATAATTTTTTCGCAAGCTTAAATTTTATTTACGATTCTTTCATATTATTAGGTTATTTTAACAAATAAAATAGGTTAATTGTTTAAGGAATTGTACCGTGTTTAAGAAAATAACTTTGAGTCTGCCCGCCATTGCCTCGTTGTTTGCCGTTGCCGCCTGCAACAGCCCATACAGCGGAGTGCAAAGAGCCGAAGTTTGGCAACCGCATATCAATATGCCGAGTTCGGTAGTTGTTTGCCGCTCCAAACAATGCGCTCCGGCTAAAATTTCAATGTCAAAAGAATACATTTACAACTCGTTAATGCACCTTTTAGACAATAACGCTCAAAACAAAGCCTTAATTTGCTCGGCCGACCCTTCAAGCCATGTTTGCACCGAAAATTACATTACTTTGCCGATTACGGTCGGCGTTACTCCGGCAAATATGTATATTGACGATGTTAAAATTACCGATGTTTCGGCATCGCTCGGCAATAAGTCATTAAATTTGGTACTTAATTATAATGTTACCTACAATGGGCAGCACCCGACCTGCAAACCGGCAGAAACTTTGGTTTATGTTAAAAATTCAAGCAATATCATTTTAGAAGACGCCGGATATTCATGCAAAATGACCACTATCGGCAACACCACGATTAAAACCTTGTTCGCAATTGATTATATTGACTTAGATTACGGTTATATCGGCGGTTATTATTCAGTCGGCTTATCAGGTCCCGCTTATGGCGGCGGCTCCGGCTATATGTTGTTGCGTCTGCCGAAAGACGCTTATCCTTTAGCTCCGATTTTAAACGGCGGCGTACCGGTTCAGCAAGCGGCTGAAAAACCGGCGGCAAAAGCACAAAACGCGGCGGCTAAAGCTAAATCACAAGCTCCGGTTACTAAAACACAAACCACCGCAGCACCAACAGCGCAGCTCCCCGGCAAAAAATGGGCTCCGGCTGATACCTATCAGGATCCGGTTACCGGCGAAGTGGTGTTTGAGCCGGTGCGTGACCCGATGCGTATTAACCCGAAGGCGGTTCAGCCGATAGACGAACCGGAAAAAACAGAAATCTTCCGCGGAGTTAAAGTATTCCCGATTGTAAAGAAAAAAGCGCCGGAAGTTATTGAGGTGGAAGCTCAGCCTAAAGAGGAAAACGCCAAAGCAAGCAATGCTAAAGGCGGCACCTTAAAAGATTCCATGAAAAAAGCCGAAGCGGCAACAACAGCTAAAACCAAGGCAAAAGCTCAAAGCGCGCAACCTGCCAAAACAGATAAACCGGTTAATACTGCTAAACCTGCTAAAGCAAATGTTTCAGTCAAGGCAGATATACCCGCCAAAGTGGATACAGGCACCAAGACTGAGACCACTGCAAAGGCTGATAAAAAATAATAACATTAACAGCACTTTTAAGCTCACCGCCAAATGGTGAGCTTTTTTTGTAGCTGTACTAAAAATGAGAAATACACTTCTCAAAACTCATTATTTTTATATTTTTGAGAAATATATGTCTCAAAAATGGTTGACTTTTATGAAATGAGATATATAATTATCAAAAAGTGAGGTTACTATGATTGAAAGAACAGAATATTTATCAAAGCTCATCAAATTTAAGGATAAGCAGCTTATTAAAGTTGTTACCGGCATCAGACGGTGCGGTAAATCAACTTTATTTAAGATTTATCAGCAATATTTGCACCAAAACGGCGTTCAAGCTGAGCAAATTCAAAGTATAAATATGGAAGATTTAGACAATCTGGATTTAAGAGATTATAAAACTTTATACAAACACATAACCTCCCGCTTGCTTCCTGATAAAAAAAATTACATTTTTTTAGATGAAGTACAATTAGTTCCTGAATTTGAAAAAGCAGTTGACAGTTTGTTTATTAAAGATAACACCGATGTTTATATTACCGGCTCAAATGCTTATATGTTATCCGGCGAATTGGCAACCTTGCTTTCAGGAAGATATGTTGAAATTAAAATGTTGCCGCTTTCATTTAAGGAATATCGTTCGTGTTTTTCAGAAAACCAGAATATTGAACGCCTGTTTAATAATTATATTACAAACAGCGCCTTTCCTTATATTTTAAATTTAAACGACAAGCAGTCGGTTACTGATTATTTGCAAGGCTTATATAATACGGTTTTGTTAAAAGATATTGTTGCCAAACGCAAGTTTTCAGATGTTCAACAGGTTGAAAACATTATCAAATTTTTAGCCGACAATATAGGTAATGAATGTTCGCTCCGCAAAATCAGCAACTGCCTGACAGCTGAGGGCAGAAAAACATCATACCATTTGGTTGACAATATTATTGATGCCTTAAAAAAATGTTTTGTTATATATTCCGCCTCTAAATATGATATTAAGGGCAAGCAATATTTGCAATCTGCCGAAAAATATTATTTGGTTGACATCGGATTCAGATATTTACTGCTCGGCAACAAACCTTATGATTACGGGCATATTTTAGAAAACGTGGTTTATTTGGAACTGTTGCGCCGCGGGTATCAGGTGTTTGTGGGCAAAAGTAATAATTCAGAAGTTGATTTTGTCGCGATAAATAATAACGGAACGGAATATTACCAGGTATCACATTCGGTTGCAGACAAGCAAACATTGGCAAGAGAACTTAAATCATTGCAGTCAATCGGCGACAATTATCCGAAATTTTTGTTAACCCGAGATATTATGCCTGAAATTGACCATAACGGTATTAAGCAAATAAATGTTTTAGACTGGCTTTTGCAAAACTAATACAACTTATGCACACCCCAGACTCGTAAATATTGCAAAAAAAAACGCGGAGTACAATAAGCTAAATTAACATATTGAAGGATATTTTTGATGATAAAATCAGAAAATGGGCGTTCTATGGTTGAGATGCTTGGCGTTTTAGCGATTATAGGCGTTTTAAGCGTCGGGGCGATTGCCGGATATAGCAAGGCGATGATGAAATATAAGCTCAATAAGCATGCGGAGCAGATGAATCAAATTATGGCGGCAATCAGTCGTAACACCGGCTCTTTTAAGCATGTAAAAACTGAAGCTTTTATTCAAGATGAATTTATCATGATGGGTGAAATTCCGCAAGAAATGATCCAAAAAGGTGTAAACGGTCGTGTATCCGATATTGTTGATGTTTTCCATAACAGCATATCTATTCAATACTATCCCAAAACCTCACTTTTAAGTGAGGACAAACAACATAACCGAATTATTCTGAACTACGTTTTATCTGATATATACGGCTCCACTGATAGCAATACCGCCACTGAGGTATGCCGCTCATTGTTTGTTACCGCTAAAGAGCAAAGCGGTGAATTGCTCAGCATAGCGGCAGGCAGCATTGGGCCTAATCCGGCGTACCTATATTATGGCGACAAGTATTGCTCTAATAACTGCATTAAAAATCTTAGTATGAACACTATCGGCAATATCTGCGCAAATGCTAAAAGTAAATCAAGTAATATCAGAGATGATGATATGTCAGGAGAAATGGAAGAATACTCATTATCCACTTTTGGCTTGAGTATCGGAAAAGCCGATGATGATATAAGCATGAACAGCATAACTTTTGCATGGCAAGCGGACTAAAAAATATAGCTTTAATATTGCTTATGGTTTGCAATAAAAACAAACATTTAATACGTTGCTAGATAGTGATGTGACCACCCCGCCTTCGGCACCCCTCCATAGAGGGGAATTTTA
>CAVBCV010000046.1:0-6790 GCA_963594125.1 Lachnospiraceae bacterium | reverse complement strand
AGTATAAAAAATCCTTGCCTTAATTGCCAGTACAATTTTTGGTTGGGAGGGGATTCTTACCGTCCAACTTCTGGGGTACAGTTCAAGTCGGAGTGTGACAGAGAGGGAGTGGAAACCGCGTTTACATCGGAGTGTGACAGTGTGTGGTGTAAAAAGCGGCTAAAATATGTATACATGAGCTAAAATCCTCTCAAAATGATTAATTTGAGAAGATTTTAGCTCGCGTTTTTTTTTTGCAATATTTACGAGTCCGCGCTGTGTATAAGTTGTGTTCAGCCAGGCTTTTGGGTTATATAAAACCCCCGCTTTGAGTAAAAGCGGGGGTTGGTTAAGAAATTATCTTAATCTTTTACGGTTGGTTCAATACGCATAGCGTAGAATGAACGCCATACAAATACTAAACCAAGCAGGAAGAAGAAAATTCCAAGCCCGAATGATACGCATGCCGGAGCTTTGGCAGCCATTTCAACCGCCAACAAACCGAACAAGGTGGTAAATTTAATAATCGGGTTTAAGGCAACCGATGAGGTGTCTTTGTACGGGTCGCCGACGGTATCGCCAACTACGGCGGCATCATGCAACGGAGTGCCTTTTTCCTGCAAGTCAACTTCAACAACCTTTTTGGCGTTATCCCAAGCGCCGCCGGCGTTAGCCATATACAATGCTTGGAACAATCCGAAAATAGCGATTGAAATTAAGTAACTTGCAAACAAGTTAGCGTTAAAGCATGCAAACGCAATTGTAAATGAGAAGATTACAATAAAGATGTTGAGCATACCTTTTTGCGCATAAATGGTGCAAATGCGAACTACATTTTTAGAATCTTCAATTGAGGCGGCGGTTTTGCCGTCAAGGTGAATGTGCTTTTTAATGTAGTTTACGGCTTTATAAGCACCGGCCGAAACCGCCTGCATAGATGCGCCCGAGAACCAGTAAATTACGGCGCCGCCTAAAATTAAACCAAATAAAACATTCGGGTCTAAAAGGTTTAATGAAAGGTTCAACAGCAAGATGATTGAGAAAATCATGGTGGTTGCGCCGATTACCGCCGTGCCGATTAATACCGGTTTAGCAGTGGCTTTAAAGGTGTTGCCGGCAGAATCGTTTTCTTCCAACAAGTGTTTGCCGACTTCAAAGTTAGGCTCAAAACCGTAATCAGATTTGATTTCTTTTTTAATGCCTTTAATCTGCTCAATTTGTGAAAGTTCAAATACGGATTGAGCATTATCGGTAACCGGTCCGTAAGAGTCAACGGCAATGGTAACAGGTCCCATACCGAGCATACCGAAAGCAACCAAACCAAAGGCAAACACGGTCGGGTAAACCATGTACGGGTCAAGTCCGGTGCGGGAGGTGAGGTAGGCAATAACCATTAAGCCGACCATTACAATACCCTGCCAGAAACCTGAGAAGTTACCTGAAACAATACCGGAGATAATGTTTAAGGAAGCACCGGCTTCGCGGCTGGCGTTTACAACTTCTTGAACGTGTTTAGACTTTGATGAGGTAAAGATTTTGGTAAATTCCGGAATTAAGGCTGCGGCTAAAGTTCCGCAGCTGATAATAACCGAAAGTTTCCACCACAAATCAGGACCGAATACAGCGCGGTCAATCATAACATAAGATACGCCGAAAGTTACCATAATGGAAATGATTGAGGTGAGCCATACAAGGCTGGTGAGCGGAGTTTCAAAGTTAAAGCTGTCTTTTTTGCCGAACAGAGCTTTAGAAATTGCGTTGTTCAGCGAGTATGATAAAATTGAGGTCAAAATCATCAAGACGCGCATGGTGAAAATCCATGTAATTAAGCGAGCCTGAATGTCAATTCCGTTTGCCATCGGGGCTAATGAGCCGTCAGCGGTGTACATCATGCCTGCGCCCAAAACGATAAAGCTGATTAAGGCCACGCCGGTCACGCCGTAAGTTTCAAAACCATCGGCAGTCGGACCGACCGAATCGCCGGCGTTGTCGCCGGTGCAGTCTGCAATCACGCCGGGGTTGCGGGCGTCGTCTTCATCAATTTTGAAAATAATTTTCATTAAGTCAGCGCCGATGTCGGCAATTTTGGTGAAAATACCGCCGCAAATACGCAAAGCGGAAGCACCCAAAGATTCACCGATAGCGAATCCGATAAAGCAAGCGCCGGCATTGTCACGCGGCACAAACAGCAAGATGAAAATCATCATAATGAGCTCAACGCAAATCAGCAATACGCCGATTGACATACCCGAATGCAGCGGCAGGTTCATAACCGGAAAAGCCTTGCCTTTTAAGGAGGCAAAAGAGGTGCGGGCGTTGGCATAGGTGTTGATGCGCATACCGAACCATGCAACCGAGAATGAGCCCATAATACCTAAAACCGACCATAATAAAATGTTGAGCACTTTCATTAACGGAACGGCGTTAAGGTAAAAGAAGTAGTAAAAAATGCAAACAGCAATAAAGCACTCAAGCACCAACAAAAGTTTGGCTTGTTGCTTCATGTAGGTTTTGCATGTGGTGTAAATGGTTTCAGCAACATTAAGCATAGCCTGATGCGCTGGAAGATTTTTGATTCTGATAAATTCATACAGACCAAAGAGCATTCCTAAAACGCAGACAACCATACCGGCAAGCAAAATATTTGAGCCGGTTATGGTGGTTCCGAAAATGTTAAACGCAACATTCAAAGACGGAATGTGTAAATCAATTTCAGAGGCATGTGCATTGTTAAGAATAAAGAACATTGAAAATAAAGCGGCAGAAGCTGCTTTAAATAATTGATTTATTTTTAGCATAATACAATCCTTATAAAAGTTTATTATATCCATACCAAGAATTAAGGCATGAACATTTATGAGATTATTGTATGCTCTCTTTTCTAAAGAATCTATTAAATTTTACGGATATTAACCGCAACATCATGAATATGTTATTTTATAATGTACTTTCAATGTTTAAGCGGTCAATTTCAAGATAAGTTTTGCCGTCGTTGTCTTTAATATCGGCATCAGCGCCTGATTTTAACAGCAGCATGGCGACATCGTCATTATTGCCGGCAGTGGCATAAAACAGCGCGGTTTTGCCGTTTTTATCCTGAGCGTTAACATCGGCGCCTTTTTCAATCAATAATTTGGCGATTTCATAATTCCAGGCATTGGTGGCGGCATTCATCAGCGGAGTTCCGAGAGTTCCTTCCTGATTAACGTCGGCGCCAGCCGCAATCAGCATTTGCGCCATTTTGAGCATGCGTTCCATTTCATGAAAAAGTTTTTCTTGCACTTTTTCCTGTACTTCAGGGTCATTTAAATCAAGCCCCATGGCTTGCATCATGATAATTTGCAGTTGCAATTCATTAGCCTTGGAAGTCGGAATATTTATCGGTAAAATTCCGGATTTGGTCGGGGTGTTAACATCGGCGCCAAGCTCAATGGCTTTTTGAGCAACTTCCGCATTGCGGTTGCGGGTTAATAAATAAAATAAAGGTGTGTTGCCGTTAGGGTCTTGAGCGTTAAAGTCAAAATTTTGCCGTTTCAGCTCATCAAGTGACGCAAGAGTGGCGTTTTTCATTTGCTCTTCCATATCGCTTTCGGTCGGTTTGAGCACAACAGCCTCAGTCTTAGTCTCAGGAGCAGGAGCGTCAGCCGGTTCGGCGGCGAGAGCGGGTGTGGTTAAAGCAAATAAGCAAGCGGCGATAATTAATCGGTACATAATTTGTATTCCTTTAAGGTTGACTTATGCTTTTACAATAATTGATTTTGCAAACTTTGCAAGGGGTAAAATAAATATGATATTTATGTTTAATTTTTTTATGCGGCGCTTCTTGACAAGGGTGGTTGCAAACACTAATTAAAACATTAGTTAAAAACTTATATGAGGATTGTACAATGAAAATTAAACCTTTACATGACAGAGTTTTGGTTCGCCGCGTTGACGAAGTTACCAAAACGCATGGCGGAATCATTATTCCGGATACGGCAAAAGAAAAACCTTCTGAAGGCGTAGTTGAGGCCGTTGGCACCGGGCGCGTTGCTCCTGACGGCAAAATTATTCCGATGACGGTTAAAGAAGGCGACCGTGTTTTGTTCGGTAAATATGCCGGTACGGAAGTTAAAGTTGACGGCGAAAGCCGCTTAATGATTCGTGAAGAAGATATTTTGGCAGTTGTAGAATAAGAAAGGATAAGTAATTATGGCAGCAAAAGATATTGAATTTGGCAGTGACGCTCGCAGCAGAATGTTGCGCGGTGTTGAAAAATTGGCAAAAACCGTAAAAGTTACATTGGGTCCTAAAGGTCGCAATGTTATGTTAGACAAGTCTTACGGCGCTCCGAAAATCACCAAAGACGGCGTTTCGGTCGCTAAAGAAATTGAGCTTGCCGATAAGTTTGAAAATATGGGCGCGCAACTTGTTAAAGAAGTTGCCCAAAAAACCGCTGACAAAGCCGGCGACGGTACCACAACAGCAACCGTTTTGGCAGAAGCCGTTATCAGAGAAGGCTGCAAAGCTGTTGCTGCCGGTATTAATCCGATGGATTTAAAGCGCGGTATTGATATGGCGGTTGAAGCGGTGGTTAATGATGTTAAATCTCGCTCAAAAGAAATTAAAACCTCTGAAGAAATTGCTCAGGTCGGCACTATTTCAGCCAACGGCGATACCACAATCGGCGAATATTTGGCTCGCGCGATGGAAAAGGTCGGCAATGACGGCGTTATCACGGTTGAAGATGCCAAAGGTTTGGAAACTGAGTTAGATGTGGTTGAAGGTATGCAGTTTGACCGCGGTTATTTGTCGCCGTATTTTGTTACTAATCCGGACAAGATGAGCTGCGAATATGACAATCCGTATATTTTGCTCTATGATCAAAAAATTTCATCATTGCAGCCGCTGTTGCCGGTTTTGGAAGCTGTTGTGCAATCCGGTCGTCCGCTGTTGATTGTGGCTGAAGATATTGAAGGCGAAGCTTTGGCAACTTTGGTTGTTAACAGAATCCGCGGCGGCTTGAAAGTTTGCGCGGTTAAAGCTCCGGGATTTGGTGATCGCCGCAAAGCTATGTTGCAGGATATGGCTATTTTGACCGGCGGTCAGGTTATTTCAGAAGAGCTTGGCATGAAAATTGAAAATGTTGCCTTAGATATGCTCGGTGTTGCTAAAAAGGTTGAAATTACCAAAGATGATACCACCATTATTGACGGCGCCGGTAAAAAAGATTTGATTGAAGCCCGCGCTGCTCAAATCAGAAAAGAAATTGAAGGCACAACTTCAGATTATGACCGCGAAAAATTGCAAGAACGTTTGGGTAAAATTTCAGGCGGCGTTGCGGTTTTGCGTGTCGGCGGCTCTTCAGAAGTTGAAGTTAAAGAAAAGAAAGATCGTATTGACGATGCTTTGAATGCTACCCGTGCCGCAGTTAAAGAAGGCGTGGTTGCCGGTGGCGGCGTTGCTTTGCTTTATGCTACCAAGGCTTTGGATAAATTAACTCCGGAAAATCAGGATCAGAAAGCCGGTATTGATATTATCCGCAAAGCTATTCAGGCTCCTATCCGTCAAATTGCCGAAAATGCCGGTGTTGACGGAGCGGTTATTGTCGGCAAATTGCTTGAAAGCAATGATACCAACTATGGTTACAATGCTCAGAAGGGCGAATATACCGATATGATTAAAGCTGGTATTGTTGACCCGACTAAGGTTGTTCGTACCGCTTTGCAAGATGCTGCTTCGGTCGGAGCTTTACTGATTACTACTGAAGCTATGGTTACGGAAGTTCCGGCTAAAGAATGCCATTGCGGCGAAGCCGGTGCCGGTATGCCGAACGGTATGGGCGGCATGGGTGGTTTTTAATCTAATTTCCGCTAAAGGACATAAAACAGCCAGTGATATTACCGGCTGTTTTTTTGTTATAAATTCTACTTAAATTTTCTGATAAAATATATTTTTTCGTTGTTAACTGCGCCACCATATTTGCATATATGCGGCATTGTTTTTTTCATATCCGCGGCAAATATTGTCAATGTCATTAATGGTAGCGCTGTTAAGGCATTTGTTCCCCCCACCGCAGTATGCATCGCCGAATAATGTTTTGTGTTTTTCATTTTCAGTGCCCCAATCAGCCATGGTCTCAAGATAGTAAAGATTTTGGCTGTTTTCTTTAATAGTGTTGATAATATTGCGGCAAATTTCAATGTTGTTCTGATTGGTAACATTTATGCCGTATCTGATTGTGGTGGAGTAAAAGCTTCCGTATGCGTCAGTATAATGATTTGAATGTAACATAAGGTCATTTCCGAAAATGTCATAAATAGTATTGGAATTATCTTTTATCATCTCAACCGGAATTAAGTTTAATGTTTTAAATATCGGCACCAACGATATTGTGGTCTCTGAGTGTATCTGCATGTGATATTGTGAAACCGCATTAACAAGTTGATTAATTTGTTCTGCTTGCTTATTGAGCTTATACTTCATCATCGCCTTGGAATACCCTGCGATAGCCCCGACGGAGAGCACGCCGATAATCGCGAGCACCCCAAGCATTTCCACCATACTGCGTCCACGGCAGATGGTGGCGTCCGTCCTCATAGTGTTACACTCCGACTTGATCGGAGTGTCCAGGTTGAACAAAGTAGCAAATTTATTTGACCTGGACCATCGGGTCAAGCCCGATGGTGACAACATAGGGGTGGACTGTGGTTTTTCGTCGGAGTGTGACAGAATGTGGTGTAAAAAGCGGCTAAAATCTGATTTCATATCAAAAAACTCCTCAAATTATTACGAATGAGAAGATTTTAGCTCGCGTTTTTTTTTTGCAATA
>CAVBCV010000045.1:0-8303 GCA_963594125.1 Lachnospiraceae bacterium | reverse complement strand
GAATTAGAGTTTTATGTGCTTAACTTATTTTTATGAAAAACAAACGAACTGATGACTGATTTTTTTATAACTTTTTTACTCCGCCCCCAACTTTGACGATGAACCAAGCGACAGCGCCCGCGGCGAATTTAGATGCCAAAGAGGTATTCCCGTCCGCAATCAAAAAAATCCACCATTAAGGTGGATTTTTATTGGAGCGGGTAACGGGAATTGAACCCGCATTAAAAGCTTGGGAAGCTCTCATTCTACCATTGAATTATACCCGCTTATAGCTTGGTTTATATGTACTTTCTTTTTACTTATAAATCAAGCATTTTATTTGTTTATTCCAAAATTTGCACAAGCTCAGCCGCAATCCCGAGTTTGTAAATTTTTTCATTAACATTATTTTCAGGATAGCAACGCCCTAAATCAAGTGCAAAAATATTAGCTTGCTGCACGGCAAACTCATGTCCGCGGCAAATGGTGGCGGCGTTGTTTTCAAGATATTTGCGCAATTCGTCCGCTTCTTTGTTCTTGCTCTGATTTTGCCCGCTGCGCCGCATAAACAGTTCTGAATATTCAAATATGGTATAAACCATACCGGCAATCATAATCGCGCTAATTAGCTTAACATAAACGCTCATCAGCAATACTGCAAAAATTATCAGTAAAGCGGCAATGGTTTTGACGGCATAGCTAACGATTTTTGATTTAAATTTACGCTTTAAAATCCAGATGTAAAACGCCACAGTCAAAGTGCCGGACAACAAAATCAGTCCGGTTTGCAACGGATTAATGCCAAGCTCGGCAATTGCAATTTCGCTCAAAATCAGCATGCCGATACTAAAGAGCAGATAGCCGACATTAAGCTGTAATGACGACAATTTTAATCCGGTGCGCAGGCTTTTTTCAATAGCGTTATACGCGCGCTTAAATTTAAGCATATTGGCGGCGTTTGCCACAATCACCGATTCTTTGCCTACAAACAAATTGTTAACGGCTTCTTTTTCGCCATGACTTAAAGCTGAAAGATTATCAGTTTTTTTAATCAGCATAATTGTGCCGTCTTGTTTTTGAATATCAATAATATTTTTCCGATACATTTCCAGCAGTGCCGCCGCAAACGCTGTTTTATCAAAAGCGCCTTTAAGCATAAAACGCATGGTTGCCGCGGTTTGCTTGAATGAGTAACGAGCTTTGGTTTTGTTGCGCTTTAAGTATTTCCATGACAGCATATATGAAATTAAAATAGCCGCCAACCCGGCAAACGCAAACAGCACATCACCATAATCGGTAACAAACCAAACAAATTTACGCCCTAATTCCGGCTCCACAAACACGTTTTTATCCAGTGACACCAAAATGTGCATGCCTTCATGCGGTAAAATCGGGGTGAGGGATGCAAAGCCCAAAGCATTATTATCAAGCGAGGCAACAACCGCGCGTTTGTCAGATAAATGTTTAGGATATCCGGTAATAACGCTTTGCGACAAAAAGTTTTTGCCGTCCGGAATAGCCACAATCGCATTTGCGGATGTTATTACCAAATTAAGATAGCTGCCGGCAGCGTCCCAATAAAACTCGCTGAAGTCGTCATAATACCAAAGCTTGCGGTCAAGCAGGTATTTAACAGTATAGGTATAAACTCCGGGCTGCAAAATGTATTCTTGCCGCGGTTTAATATAAATATAATCGCCGATTTCTTCTAACATATACGGCAGTTCAGAACCGTTTAAGGCAACTGAAAGCAGCTGAATGTCAAGCTTTTTCTTAACTCCGGCGCGGGAGGTGCTGTACTTGGGCAAAACTTTGGTTAAGCCGTGTTTAAGCTTTTGCCCGTTGGCAACCACGGTAATATCTTCTTGCACCTGAATTAAGCCGGAAGGCAAAATATTAAGCGTCGCCAGCATATACGGAACATGCTCGCGCGCCGGCGCCACAATTTTTTTACCGGTCGGCAAAACAACGTTAACAAGCGGAACATCAGATTGCGAAAGTTCGCTAATCATTTGCGTTTGCTCTTCGGGCGCAAGCTCATAAAAAGTGGTGGGCGAATGAGCCTCATTGGCAGGATTGTTACCGCTGATGCGCCCCATTGCCTCATCATAAATTTTTTCAAAAGTGGATTTGCGCTGCTCCTGCATTTGCGCAATATATTCCGAGCTGTGCTGAACGTCTATGGAGTCTGATTGGTTTAAATCGCCTAACTCGTTGGCATGGCTGACCGATGCATTCTTAAAACGTTCCTTAAAAAAGGCAACCACCTCTTCAGTATCGGCGGGGTCGGGCATATCGTCAGGCAAAAACACAGAACCGTCAGTTACCTGTTCTTGCGGACGCACCGTGTTAACGTCTTTAATTTCAACGGTTGCCGCATTGGCGTTAAAAGCAAGTATACTGAAACAAATTGCAAGAAAAAGTTTATTCATAAACGCAATCCTTATGTTAACAAATAAAACATATTTTGTATAATATACTCCAGATATTAAAAGATAATGAAAAATTTTATAAGGAGCACAATAAAATGAGTAACAAAATTGCAGCTGTTATTTTAGGCGCCGGCAAAGGCACCCGCATGAAGTCTGATTTACCCAAGGTTATGATGCCGGTTTGCGGCAAACCGATGATTAAGCACATTACCGATACGCTTGAAAGCATGAATGTGGATAAAATTATTACGATTATTGCCCCGGACGGTACTCTTGTCAAACAAACGGTGGCTCCGCACCAAACTTGCGTGCAGGACAAACAGCTTGGCACCGGTCATGCGGTTAAATGCGCCGCTGATTTGTTAAAAGATTTTGACGGCGCGGTTATGGTTATTTTCGGCGATACTCCGCTTATTACCAAACAAACTTTTATGAAGGCTGTAAATAAAGTTCGCGAAGGCTATGCTGTTGTGGTTTTGGGCTTTAAGCCTCAAGATGCGGCTCGTTACGGACGTCTTAAAATGCAAGGCGATGAGCTTATTTCTATTGTGGAATATAAAGACGCGACTGACGAAGAAAAAGCCATCGGTTTTTGCAATTCAGGCTTTATGGCGTTTAACGGCAAGCATTTGTTTGAGATTTTAAATAAAATCGGCAATGAAAATGCCGCCGGTGAATATTATTTAACCGATGCGGTGAGTGTTGCGCGCCAAATGGGGCTTAAATGCACGGCTTTTGAAGTTAAACCTGAAGAAGTTGCCGGTGCCAACACGCGTGAAGAATTAGCTTTATTGGAAACTTATTTAAAGAACAGAGAAAATGCGTAATTTTATCAAAATTCACTGGTTCGGGCTTTTGCTTTCGGTTCCTACCGTGTTGTTTTTTGGCGTTATGGCGTTAGTGTTTTATTCGCCGCGCCAAGATGCCTTAAAACGCGGGTTTATTCCTTGCACGCAACAACTGGTAAAAGAAGTTTTTGCCTGCAGCGAACATAAACATTGGTGCATGAGCAAAGCTATTGTTAAAAACACCGGCTGCGATTTTAAGGTTGTGTTTAGCGGAGTTAAAGCTTGGGCGGAAGGTAAACAGTCCGCGCCGTGGAGCAACTATTTGTTTGAGCCGGAGCTGCCTAAAACCGATTTAGCGGAAGATGACGCCGCTGTGCAAGAATATTATGCCGAAAATCCTCATTCTGAAGAAGATATGTTGAAACTGCAGGAAGATTGGAATAATTTGGAGCAGGAGTGGAATAAAACTAACGCCGATTCCGATTCGGAAGTTGCGGTTAAAGAGGAAACTAAGCAAAATATTCATCAAAATATTAAGGATGTTGTAAAGGAGAATGTAAATGAAGAGCAAAAATAATCAAGAAACTTTACCGGCATGGGATTTGTCTGACTTATATAAAGGCACTGATGACCCCAAAGTTAATACTGATTTGGAAAAATACCGCAAAGGAGTTGCCTCGCTTGCTAAAAAATATAAAGGCAAGCTTGAAACGCTTGACGCCAAAGCCATGCTCGCTTTGCTCAAAGAGCAGGAAAAGTTAGCCAAAATCGGCAGCAGACTTGGCGGTTTTGCGTATCTTAATATGTCAACGCAAATGAAAAAACCTGAAGCAATGGCGTTTTATCAAAACATCTCCGAAAAGTTGACCGAATATGCCAAACCATCAGTATTTTTCAGCTTGGAATTTAATCGTTTGCCGGAAGCCAAAATCAAAGAATGGCTGAAAGATAAACAGGTTGCTTTTTACAAGCCCTATTTTAAGCGGATTCGCAAATATAAAAAATATGAACTGAGCGAGCCGGTGGAAGAAATTTTGCTTGAAAAATCCATCACCTCGTCAGAAGCTTGGGTTCGCTTGTATGAAGAAACTTCATCTCGCCTTGTTTACACTGTCAACGGCAAAAATTACAACGATGCCGAAATTACTAAATTAACATTGGATAAAGATGCCAAATTGCGCCATCAGGCTGGCGCGGAAATCAACCGCGTTGCGGCGCAAAACGCTCCGTTGTTTACGCTCGTGTATAATATGATTATGAAAGACAAAGCAATTGAGGATAACAAGCGCGGTTTTAAAACTCCGGTTTCGGCACGCAATTTAGCCGAAGAAGTTCCTGATAATGTGGTTGATACACTTGCGCAAACCGTAAAAGATAATTACAAAAATTTGGCGCACCGCTTTTATAAGCTTAAAGCCAAATGGTTGGGGGTTAAAAAAATCAGCTATTGGGATCGCAACGCGCCGCTGCCGTTTTCTGCCGATGTTAAATATAGTTGGGACGATGCGGTTAAAATGGTTTTAGCCGGATATTACAATTTTTCGCCCAAGCTCGGCAAAATTGCGCAAGACTTTTTTGACCATAACTGGATTGATGTTCCTCCGCGCGATGGAAAGCGGAGCGGGGCGTATTGCAGCGGACCGCTTGCCACCATGCACCCTTATTTGTTCTTAAACTTTGTCGGCAAGCAAAATGACGTTTTAACCTTAGCGCACGAGTTGGGGCACGGTTGCCATCATCAGCTGCGCATTAAAAACGGCGAGTTAAACGAGCGCTCCCGCATGACAACCGAAGAAGTTGCTTCCGTGTTCGGCGAGATGTTGGTTTTTCAGGATATGCTTAAAAACACCGCTGATGACAAAGCTCGTTTGTGCCTGATTGCCTCTAAAGTTAATGATATGATTAACACCGCAGTGCGGCAGATTGCGTTTCACTTTTTTGAAACCCGCGCCCACGCTGAGCGTAAATTAAGCGAAGTTTCGGAAGAACGTTTATGCCAAATTTGGCTTGAGGAAATGAAGTCAAGCCTTGGCAATTATGTTGAAGTCGGCGATGATTGCCGCTACATTTGGTCACAAGTCGGACACTTTTTCTTTTTGCCGTTTTATGTTTACGCATATTCTTTTGCTGATTGTTTGGTAAACTCGCTTTATCAGGTTAAGCAAGAGGGCACGGTGCCTGATTTTGCCGATAAATATTTACACCTTTTGTCGCAAACCGCAATTGGCGAATATGAGCAAATTTTAAAGCCGTTTGACCTCAATCCGAATAGTCCGGATTTTTGGAATAAGGGCTTAAAGCTGATTTCATCATATATTGATGAGCTTGAGCGCTTAGATAAAAAATTAAAACTTTAAGCATAACAAAACCCCGCGGCTATAACTGACCGCGGGGTTTTAGCTTTTTAATCGCCGTCGCCGGTTACCGTAATGTAAACAAGCAATTGGCAGGTTTCTTCCGAGTTGCAGGCAGAGCAAAAGTCGTCAATTTCTTTAACTCCGGCATCGCGTAATAATCGGTTTTGAGGAACATTGGTGATAAATAAACCGGCAAGCCCGCCAAACAAATTAGTCTGATTAGAAGAAGTGCCGCCCTGATATGAACGCATTTGCACCCATGCTAAATTTTCAGAGTTTTCTTTGGCAACGGTTACCATATTGCGGCAAACTTCTTTATCATGGCTGCTCAAAGTGTTACCGGTGCGGGCTAAAGTAACATACATTAAATATTCGTTGGAAGTGCCGTCGTTACCGTTGTAATAGGCAAACCAAATATGGTTCTTAAAAATATCTACAATATAGTTGTTTTGTATGCTCATGCTGTCAGGAATTAAATTCATTTTATCAAAAATGTTGAGCACAAAGCGCGCTCCTGAAGACATATCAAATTTCTTTACGTTATAAGTGCGGGTTAAGTCAGGGTATAGTTGAATGGCGCTGTTAAGCAAACTGTTAAAGCTTTCCGCTTGTTTGTTAAGCTTATATTTCATCATAGCCTTGCTATATCCGGCAATCGCCCCGACGCTAAGCACGCCGATAATTGCCAGCACGCCGAGCATTTCTACCATAGACCGACCAGATTGTGTATACATGAGCTAAAATCCTCTCAAAAAGTTAAGTTTGAGAAGATTTTAGCTCGCGTTTTTTTTTTGCAATATTTACGAGTCCGCGCTGTGTATAAGTTGTATTTTCCGCCGCAACAAAAATAATTTGCATTTGCGGAGAAAAGGCGTTATAATCTCCGCATAATTTGCGGAGATAAATGCATGTATATCTATGAACTTGAAAATTGGTCACATTTTACTTGGAATGATAATGAGCTTACCAACTTGTTATCAGAAGTTTCATTTTTACAAGGAACTATTCTTGGCAAAATGAAAGCGCTTGGTTTTGACTTTCAGCAAGAGGCAATTCTTTCCAGTATGACTGATGAAATTACCAAGTCAAGCGAGATAGAGGGAGAACTCTTAAATACAGAGCAGGTAAGGTCATCAATTGCCCGCCGCCTTAACATCAACAACACCGATTCGGTAACTAGCAGTCACCATATTGACGGCATTGTTGAAATGATGATTGACGCAACTCATAATTATCAAAAGCCTTTAACAAAAGAGCGCTTATGCGGGTGGCATGCGGCGTTGTTTCCTACCGGTTATAGCGGAATGTATAAAATCAACGTTGGCGACTATCGCACCGATAAAGATGGTCCGATGCAGGTTGTTTCTTCTGATATGCGGCATGAAAAAGTTTATTATGAGGCTCCTGCCGCTGAAAAATTGCCTGCGTTTATGGATATTTTTTTAGAGTGGATTAATAGTGCAAACAGCATTAATCCTCTTTTACAAGCCGCAATCGCGCATTTGTGGTTTATCACGCTGCACCCGTTTGAAGACGGCAACGGGCGTATATCAAGGGCAATTACCGATATGATGTTGTCAAGAGCTGAAAATTCACCGTACCGATTTTACAGTATGTCCGCTCAAATTCAAAAACATAAAAATGACTATTACAACATTTTAGAAACCACCCAAAAAGGGACTCTTGACATTACCAAATGGCTGCAATGGTTTTTACGTTGTTTGTCCGCCTCAATAACTAATGCCGATAAACTTGTTGATTCTATTGTCAATAAAGCGCTTTGTTGGCAGCAATTTAATAAAATAACCCTAGATTCTAATCAGCGTAAAATGATAAATATGCTGTTAGACGGTTTTGAAGGTAATTTAACCTCAGCCAAATGGGCAAAAATTTGTAAATGCTCGCAAGATACCGCAACCCGCGCTATTAATTATTTGATTGAAAATAATATATTAGAACAAGAAGGAACTGGTCGTAGCACGCATTACATCTTAAAATGCGGAGAAAAGGCACTATAATCTCCGCATAATTTGCGGAGATATGTGTGGATTTACTTTTTCCATATTATTCTTAAGTTGCACTCCTCATCAGTGCAGTTGTTGCAAAGTTTATCAACTAAATTTAAGTTTAAATCACGTAAGCAGACATCATTTTTAGTACAATTAGCATCGCCGTAATATTCATTCCCTCTTAGATCGTATCGTTGTAATGTCCAAATATTGGCGGCATTTTCTTTAGCGGCAAAGGCAATGTTGCGGCAAATTTCCGCGCCGGCATTTGAGTTTGAATCAAAAATAAAACTTATTGCTCCTAAGTCATTTTGTATCTGTTGTCCGGCGCTGTTAGTATAGACATCATTTGAATAATAAATTTGTATAATACCCTTAAACCACATATCGGTTAAATTTCTATCATCATTATAGATTATGCCGTCAGGCAATAAATTAAGTTTATGTAAAAGCGTTCCGTAAAAGGTTGCGGTATTGGGTTTATACTGTAGCTGTCCTTTAAGTTGCAGCACATTGTTAATCAGCATATTAACCGCCTGAGCGTGCTGATTTAGCTTATACTTCATCATGGCTTTACTGTATCCGGCAATCGCCCCAACACTTAAAACGCCGATAATCGCCAATACTCCAAGCATTTCTACCATAGATCTTCCAGATTGTGTATTCATGAGCTAAAATCCTCTCAAATTGTTGCATTTGAGAAGATTTTAGCTCGCGTTTTTTTTTTGCAATATTTAC
>CAVBCV010000044.1:0-8419 GCA_963594125.1 Lachnospiraceae bacterium | reverse complement strand
GTTTTTGTTGATAATCCCGATTCTATCTTGTTATTTCTTTCTTGTCAACAATTATCACAGTATGATGTAAACAATCTGCTCTATGGAGGGGTGCCGAAGGCGGGGTGGTCACAAACCTATCTAACAACAAACTAACTGTTTGTTTTTGTTATGAAACCAGTAACGCAAATAACATACGAATCTAATTTTCTTCCTCGTATTTCCACCACCTATCGGCGTTCCGCCGCCACCCCTCCTCGGGATGGAAATTATATAATATGGTATAAAAATATCCCGCCGATTATAAAATCAGCGGGATATTTTTAAGTCAAGCACTATAAATTAAACTAAAATAGTATCCAAAAGTTCTTTGGCATAAGCGCGTAGTTTGGGGTTGCACATCAATGAGAGTTTTAAGTTAGATTTTGCCAACTCGTCATTGGTTCCGCAGTCAAAACGCAAGCCGCTGCACAAAACGCCGGTCAACGGTTCGCCGCGTTCAACTGCCAAATTGATGGCGTCGGTTAAATTAATTTCGCCGTTGGAGCCGTTTTTAACTTCCGGCAAAATATCCATAACTACATTCGGTAAAATGTATGGACCCATGCTGGCATAATTAGACGGAACTTCTTCAAGTTTCGGTTTTTCAACCAAGCCGCGGGCATGAACGGTTCTGCCCTCGCGCACCGCGCCGACTAACGCGCCGTATCTGGTCATTTCTTCACGCGGAAATTCCATAATATTTTCAACTACGCCGCCGGTTTTTTCATAAATATCGCAGAGTTGTTTTAAAATTCCTTCACCGTGAAAATTGATGTAAATATCGTCAGGCCACATTACAATAAAGTCACGCTTGCCGACCAATTCTTTAGCCATTAAAATAGCATGACCGTTGCCCAAAGGTTCTTTTTGTTCGGCAAATGAAAACTTCATTCCGTCAGGGATAATATCTTTCATCGCTTTAAGTAAATCTATTTTGCCTTTTTTAGCCAAGTGCTCTTCAAGCCACGGATAGGGGGCAAAATATTTTTCAAACAAGTATTTGCATGATTGATCACTGTAAATAAAGATAATTTCTTTAATGCCGATTTCGCGGCAGCATTCAACTGCGTATTGAATAATCGGCAAATTGTTTAAGGTTAAAAAACCTTTGTGTAAAACTTTAGTTGCGGGAAGGTTGCGGGTTGATAAACCGGCAACCGGAAGAATACAAACTTCAGGTTTGCGAAACATCACACACTCCAAATAATTAGGTTAATCTTATGTACTAAAATATATCATATATTTTTTATAAAGCAACCGCCATTTTGCAAAATATCAACCCAAAAAAAATACCGGAAGTTAAATCCGGTATTTAATGCTTAATATTTGGTTTTTATGGTTCCGCCGGTGGCAGGTTTATCTTCCGTCAGCGGTTTTAACAAAGGCGTTGCGGCGTTTTGCGCGCCAAGTTTGTTTTCTTTAACTTCCATAACTTGTTTGCCGCGGGTAATAACGCCGGACGGAGCAAGTTTTGACCGATACGAAACAATCGGTTTGGTTTGCGCTCCTGCCGATTCGCTTACCTCACTCGCGCCTGCCTCTTCCTCTTGACCCTCAATAATTTCCCGAAGCAAAGGCTTTTGCGGCTCTGGCTCCGGTTTCGGTTTGCTCTCTTCTGTCGGAGTGTCCACATTTACTTCTTCAATATTTTCTTCAATATCTTCAACAACTTCTTCTTCATCGGAATTTTGTTCGTCTTCCGCGTCTGTGTAAACGCTTTCTTCCGCGCGCACCAGTTTTTGCGCATAGTCAAACAATTCTTCCATATTTGAATTTAGCACGTCTAATTCTATGTTGCTTTTTTCCGAAGTTACTTTCATGGCGCGATACAGCTTATCAAGCTCGTTAATCTCTTCGGCTTTTTCAATTTGTTGACGCAGGTCGTTCGCTTCTTTGTGTAAATCTTCAAGCTTGCGCAAAGATGCTTCAATATGAGCCTTGTTGTCAGTAACATGCGGGTCGCGGTCTAAAACAATCAATGAATTAAGTTGTAACAAGCGCAACACATAAGAGTTAAGCGCTTGCTGATAATTAACTGCTTTGGTCTGCGCATTGTCATAAATATTAATTACGTTGTTATACTCCTCGCCCGAGTGAATTTTAAGATCGTATGCAAAAGTTTCATCAAGCTGCTTCGGCATTTTTTCAAGCTGCGGCATAAACGATTCCAACTTGGTATCCATTTCCATAATATCATTGTCGGTAAATGTTTTGCGCTGCTTTTCTTTCATCATCTCAAGCTGATTGTTTATATCAACCACCAGCATTTGATGACTGTTGTATTGATTTTTTATGTCAGAATTACTGCTTAACGGCTTGTATTTTTCAATACGCGGCAAAATTTCCGTATCAATTAAAGTTTTAACTTCCGTCACGCGCTTTTGCGTTGTTGCCATTTTAGCGTTAAGCGCTTTAATACGCTCTTCTTCCTCTTTACGTTTTTGCTTGGCAACTTTTTCCCAGTATGAATTATATTTATTAATCAGCGATGAGCCGTCAACCACTAAGCGCGGATTGTCAAGCTGCCCCGACCACTTAAATTCAATCGGCACAATTTTATCCCGCAGACGTTCAAAAGTGGCCTTAAAGGTAGTGTTGGTGTTCCAACTTTTTAAGCTGCCTTGCCCGTTAACGTCAATGGTAACCAAACCTGAAGCCATCAGCGCGTCTTTAAATGAATAATTTCCGTTAACAATGTTAATTTCAGCGCCGACCACTTCAAAGCGCGATTCGCCTTTTTGCAAATTAGAAAACAGCATGTCAAAAAGTTTGTCGGAGCGGGTGCGGGTGCTTAAATCATCTTCAATAAATTCCATATCCCAACCTTTAAACACGGCGTTGTCAACATCAACCGATATTTTGGCATTGAGCTGATTAAACGCTTCCATAACTGAGGTTGCCGGAGCTTCAAATTCCGCTTTGGCGCGCAAGTCGCCGCTTGTGAAGGCATATTTGCTGCCGCCCGTATCCGTTATGGTAAAGTTCTTAAAATCAGCCGAACCTTTTATTACCGGAGTTTTGGATGTGTCAATTTCAAAAGCGCCGCTGACATTGCCGCCGTCTTTGTCAAAGCTGAAGCTTTCCGCTTTTATATTGCCGTTGTGTACATTGACGGAAGTTTCAAAATTTTTAACTGACTGTGTGTTGTAACTTAAAGTGCCGACCTTAAATTTGCCGTTTAAGTCAAAACCTTTCAGCCAACTGTAATTAATTTCCGCAGTTTCCAGCGCTGGCTTTTTCAAAAAGGCGATGTTACCTGAATTTACGCTCGGTGTAATTTTTGAATTTCCGCCGGTCGGATTATAAAAGAAGCGGTCAAATTCAAATTTGTTGGCGGTAATATCAGCCGTTATTACACTGCGTTCCGCGGCAGAGTTAACCGTAATATCGCCCTTAAAATTATCCGTGCCGACAAAAGCGTCTATGCCGGTTGCTTTCCAGTTATTGGCTGAACCCTGCACATCGCCCAAAAATGTAAAAATATTCGCAGGCATGTTTTTCGGATTATACTTAAAGCCCGTTTGTTGTACAAAGCGTGTAAAGTCAGATGTTTTGAACTTAATTTTACCTTTAAAGTTGGGCTTGCCCTGATAGCTGAATATTTTTCCGGCATAAACTGAGTTAAAGCGGTCTAAGTTGGTGACGGTTTTAATATTAATGTCGCTCATATTACCGGTAAAAATACCTTTAGACTTAATTTTTTTAGCTTGCGTAAATAAGGGCATCTGCGGTACCGGCACCCCGAAAACTTTTCTGAATTCAGCAAAATCATGCGAATTAAAAGTGTATTTAATATTATTAAATGTCGGGCTGACTCCTAAGCCTGAAAGCTGTCCGCTTAAACTTAAATCCGATGAAGCCGCCTGACCGATACTTAAATTGTTGATTTTAACCACGCTGTTTTCAGAGTCGGCATTAACCTCAATATTTTCAAATTTAAGATTGTTATAAACCAGCCACCCGAATTTACCTTCAAAATGCACGTCATAATCGTTCAAAAATTTAAACTTGTTGAGCATTAATTTAATTTTTTCATCAAGCGGGAGCTGCTTTTCCTCATCTGTCAGCGGCGGCAGATAATTATCCAAATTAGCCGATTCGCTTTCCGCAATCACAAACAATTTGGTGCGGGAGTCATTAATAATCCCGATAACGCCTTCCGCATTTATTTTATCCAAATTAACCGCTAACGGCGAAACTTTAATTTGTCTTAAATTGCCGGATAAGCCAAAGTCAATCAACGCATTGCGATAAGCAGAATCAGAATAAGGTTTAACCTCAATTTTAAGCCAGTTGAGCAGTTTTAAAAAGTCTTGGCTCATGGTTTTAACCTTAAAATCGTATGACAGATTTTTTTCATTTTCAAAAACGCTGCCGCTGGTTCTGAAGTCGGTATTACCTGGCAGCAAAGCCGATAAGTTTTTAATTTTAAGCGAGTTGTTGATTAAATCAGCCTGTAAATTAAAGTCTTGCGCAAATTGATTATTGTAAAGACAGCGCACTGCTTTAACATCGGCGATTAAATCAAAGTCAAACGCCGGAGCAAATTTATTCGGCATATTCTGATATTTTTTAAGTTGCCCTTTAATCACCGCAACAATCGGTTCCAAATCAAGGTCGGTCATTTCAAAGGCGAGCTCAATTTTAGGCTTGTCAGTTCCGTCCTGCGGAGCAAGCGGAATTAAAACATTACCGGCGCCCGCGGTGTTATCGCCGTATTTTAAGATAAAGCTTGAAAGATCAATTTGCTGCTTGTTGGTGCTGACCTCTATTGAAAAAGCCAGCGGATAATTAAAATCAGCCGGTAAAATATTCTGCCCGCTGAGCTCGTTAATAAAGCTGGACGGCTTTTTAGCTTCAACAATAAAATTACCTTTAATTTCATTATTGCTCGGCAGCATTGAGCCGTCAAAACGGGCGTAACTTTCGCTTGAAGGGTGCGTTAAAACAAGGTTTAACGAGGTGGCAAAACTTTCTGATAATGTGCCGAAAGTTAAGGCAAAACCGGCAGGGTTGTTGTTTTTTACAAAGTTACCGTCAATACGATACGGTCCGCGCAGGCTTTGCGCGGTAATATCGGCATTTAAGTTTTGTAAAATCATATCAATATTAAGTCCCGGATTAATAATTTGCACGGAGGCGTCTTTAAGCACCACGCTGTTAAAAGCAATATCCACATTGTCAAATGAGGTGCTGTCCGGATCGTTAATTTCCGATTCCCAGTTAAATTTGCCGTTTTCATCAAATTCAATCAAAATATTGGGGTTGCGGAGCGACATATTGTCAACCACAAACTTGCCTTGCAACAGGGGCATAAGGCTCAAATCGGTAATCATTTCTTGAATCACGGCGAGCGGATGAGCTGTGTCTGTCGCCGAATTGTAAATTTTTATATCTTTGGCGCTTAAATAGGGCGAAGGAAATAATGAGAGTGAAACATCTCCGGCAAAAACAATTTTTTTACCGGTAATATTTTCAAATCGGGAGGCAATTTTTTCTTTATGCTGATTCCAGTCAATAGTTGAAATATAGGCTGAGATTCCGCCGATAACCAAAGCGATAACCACTATCAATCCGATAAACAATTTTTTGAGCACTTTATAAATCTCCTGTAACAAACATAAAAAGTCTTTGCCAAATATAGGAATAATGTATAATATCCATATCATAAATCAACTAATTTTTGATTAAGGAAATTAAAATGTCGCAATTATCTTTGCTTTTTACTCATGCTTTTAACGCGCGCCAAAATGCTTATGCTCCGTACTCGCATTTTGCGGTAGGCGCGGCGGTGCTTTGCGCCAACGGCAAAATTTATGCCGGATGCAATGTTGAAAACATTTCATACCCTTGCGGAACCTGCGCTGAAGCCGGTGCTATCGCCGCCATGAATGCTGACGGCGGGCGCTTAATTAAAGATATTGTGGTGGTAGCCGGCGGCGATTCTTTAATTTCGCCGTGCGGAGCGTGCCTGCAGCGTATTTTTGAATTTTCCGACGCTGAAACCACTGTGCATTTGGCGGATTTAAGCGGTATTAAAAAATCGCTCAAAATTGCTGAATTGCTGCCGGTTTCATTTAACGAGGGGAGCTTAAAATAGATGATGACCGATTATGTTAAAAATTTGCGCCGCTGTTTAGCGGAAAAAAAGCCCGAAACTTTACTTATTTTAGGTTCCGGTCTTGGCGGTTTAGCCGATTCTTTGCAAAACAAAACCGAAATTGCCTATTCTGAACTTGGTTTTCCGGCAAGCACGGTTAAAGGGCACGCCGGAAAACTTGTAGTCGGTGAAATTGCCGGCAAAACTATCGCCTGCATGCAGGGGCGCTTCCATTTATATGAAGGCTATGAACCGGTGCTGATTAAAAATGTTATGACCTCTTTTGCCGCAGTCGGCATTAAAAACTTAATTGTGACTAATGCCGCCGGATCACTGCGCCCCGATATGCCTGCCGGAAGCTTAATGCTGATAACCGACCATATCAATTTCAGCGGGCGCAATCCGTTGGTCGGCGCCAATGACGATAATATCGGACCGCGCTTTCCGGATATGAGCGAGGCTTATAATAAGGCTGAATCTGCTAAGATAAAAGCCGTTGCCGCGCGCGAGGGCATAAAGCTCCATGAAGGAGTTTATTTAATGGTTTTGGGTCCCAATTTTGAAACTCCGGCTGAAGTAAAAGCGTTTGGCATCTTGGGCGCCGACGCGGTGGGAATGTCTACCGTGCCTGAGGTTATCGCCGCTGTTTATGCCGGTATGAAGGTTGTCGGCATTTCGGTTATCACCAATTTAGGGACCGGCTTGCAGGCATCCGTCCAAAGCCATGCCGAAACTTTGGCGCAAGCTGATGAAGCCTCAAAAAAAATAGCTCGTTTGTTACAATTATACATGGAGGAAAAATAGCATGTTTCCGCAGGAGATTATTCGCAAAAAACGCAATAAGCAAAAACTTACGGCAGAAGAAATTAAGTTTTTTGTTAATGGTTTGGTACGGGGCGAAATTGCCGACAGTCAAATGGCATCTTTAAGTATGGCAATGTTCTTAAACGGGCTTGATAGAGATGAAACGGTTGCTTTAACCCTTGCCATGCGCGATTCCGGCGATGTTTTGCATTGGCACGTTGACGGACCTGTAATAGACAAGCACTCCACCGGCGGCGTCGGCGATAAAGTCAGCCTGATGTTGGCGCCGATTTTGGCAGCCTGCGGCGGTTATGTTCCGATGATTGCCGGTCGTGGTTTGGGACACACCGGCGGAACTTTGGATAAGCTTGATTCCATAACAGGTTATAACACTTCCGCTTCTGAAGATGTTTTTGTTAAAACGGTTTCTGAAATCGGTTGCGCTATCATCGGACAAACCGGCAATTTGGCTCCGGCCGATAAAAAAATTTACGCCATTCGCGATGTGTGCGGCACGGTTGAATCAATTCCGCTGATTACCGCCTCTATTTTATCAAAAAAACTTGCCGCTGGTTTGCAGTATTTGGTCATGGACTTAAAATGCGGAAGCGGCGCGTTTATGGAAACCCTGCCTGACGCTGAAAAGCTGGCAGCTTCTATTGTTGAAGTGGCAGGTGGCGCCGGTACTAAAACCACGGCGGTTATCACCGATATGAATCAGGTTTTAGGGCGCACGGTCGGCAATGCTTTGGAAGTTCGCGAGGCGGTGGAATATTTGCAAAACAAAAATCCTGAGGCTCGCTTAGATAAGGTTACTAAAGCTTTGTGTTCAGAGCTGCTTACCTCTTGCGGATTGTGCAAAAACAAGCCGGAGGCGGAAATTAAAATTGCGGAGGCTTTAGCTTCCGGACGGGCGCTGGAAAAATTTGAGCAAATGGTTTATGCGTTCGGCGGTCCGTCTGATTTTGCCGAAAATCCTGATTCGTACTTGCCGCGGGCTGATATTATTCGTCCGGTGTTTGCTGATAGAGAAGGTTATGTTGAGCAAATGGAGGTTCGCGACATCGGTATGTTGCTGGTCGGCTTAAAAGGTGGCAGAGTTCATCCTGATCAAAAACTTGACTATGCCACCGGCTTCAGCGATTTCTGCCAAATTGGCGATTATGTGGATAAACAAACTCCGCTTGCGCTTATTCATGCCGAAACTGAAGAAGAGTTTAACCGCGCAGCTTTTGAGCTTAAACGCTTAATCAAAATCGGCGATGAAAAGTTTTTGTCACCGGTGATTTGCGGAAAAGTGGAGTAACTTTTTTACGCAAAACTAAATTACCCGCCTGCGAAAACACCGCAGGCGGTTTTGCATGTATCCGAATCGATTCGGAAAGATAGGTAAAAAATGGGGATTTTAATTCCCCTCTATGGAGGGGTGGCGGCGGAACTGAACTGTACCCCAAAAGTTGGACGATAAAATCCCCTCCCTGAGAGGATTCATCA
>CAVBCV010000043.1:0-8872 GCA_963594125.1 Lachnospiraceae bacterium | reverse complement strand
CGCTTTAAGCTTCACTGAACCCCGCGTCTAACGCGGGGTTTTCTAATGACAAAAAGCTCGTGTTTTAACACACGAGCTTTACATTTCATCGGAACAGTCACTTCAGTCAAGCAACTTTTTTTCCTTTTTCTCCAGAGCGGCGGGCTTCTGCTTGCTGCTTGCTTTCTGCATACAGGTCTGCGCTGGTTTTGCCGCCGAACAAGCGCAAGAGCTCATCAACTTCGGCAGATTTCATACCGTCAGGGCGGAAAGAGTTTCCGTTCTCGTAATTGAGATCCATGATACGTTTCTCAATAGGGAAGGTCTGCTCATCATCTACATTGGCGCTGCGTATTTGCAACATGAAGATACCGTTTCCGTTAGGGTTGGCACCAAGTTTGAGCAAGCGACTGATTTCTTCTATGTCCTGCTTCTTGACTGCCTCGCCGAGCTGATGGTTGAGCTCTATCTCTGCCTGCCTTGCCTCTTCGTAAGTTGCCTTCTTCCTGGAAGAAAACAATTCCTTAAAAAAATTTGTCATATAAAAAAATTTTGGTTGTTATCAGGGTAATAATTTATTTTAGAACCTGATAATAACACATATTTTTGTCATATTCAATACTTTTGTCAAAAAATATACCCGCCGAGGGTGCGGCGGGTAATAACGATAGCAAAAGAGCAGACTATGCGCGTTTCCAGGTTGTGCCGGTTGCGGAATCTTCCAAAACAATACCGGCAGCCTTTAATTCATCGCGGATTTTATCGGCGGTTGCCCAATCTTTATTCTTTTTAGCCTCAGCGCGGGCTTTGATTTTAGCCTCAATTTCAGCGTCTTCATCTGCCGATTCGCCGCCCTTAAACCAAGCTTCCGGCGATTGATACAGCAAACCAAGTAAATCAGCGCTTGCCATAAACTCGCCTTTTAAGCGGGCTTTTTCCGCCGGAGTTTCAGCTTTATTTAAGTTGGTGGCAATTTCATGCAATGCCGCCAAAGCCGCCGGAGTGTTAATATCATCGGCCAAAGCCTCAACAACTTTAGCATTCGGCTCGCTCTTTTCCGCTTCAATGTCGTTTACTTTTAATAGCGCATTGTAAAATTTATCAAGCACCGCTTTGGCTTGTTCTAAGCCTGCAAACGTAAAGTTAAACGGCTGATGATAATGCGTGGTTAAAAACAACAGGCGCAAAGCTTCAGCCGGATATTTGCCGATAATTTCATCAACGTTGTAAAAATTGCCCAAAGATTTTGACATTTTAACGCCGTCAACCATCAGCATACCGGCATGAACCCAATAATGCGCAAAGTGCGAGCCTTCAAAAGCGCAAACTGATTGCGCGCATTCGTTTTCATGGTGTGGAAAGATTAAATCCGCGCCACCGCCGTGAATGTCAAAATCAGTGCCTAAAAGCTTTGAGCTCATGGCTGAACACTCCAAATGCCACCCCGGACGCCCGTATCCCCACGGGCTGTTCCACCCCGGTTGGTCAGGCTCAGAAGGTTTCCACAAAATAAAGTCCGCCGGATTCTTTTTATAATCGGCAACCTCAATGCGGGCTCCGGCTAACATTTCTTTCATGGAACGACCGGATAAAGAGCCGTATGCCGGAAATGAATCTACATCAAACAAAACGTGTCCGGCCGATTCGTACGCATGCCCGTTTTTTAAGAGCATTTTCACAAGCTCAATCATCTCTTCAATATATTCGGTGGCGCGCGGACGATAAGTAGGAGCCAAAACATTAAGCTTTTCCATATCTTCCAAATACCACTGATAAGTTTGTTCAGTAATCTCGCGAATAGACTTGCCGGTTTGTTTGTGCTTGTTCAAAATTTTGTCGTCAACATCGGTGATGTTTGAAACATAAGTAACATGTTCTTTACCATAAACCTGACACAGCAGCCTAAATAAAACGTCAAATACAACAGAGGTTTTGGCATTGCCAAGGTGTGCTCTGTCATAAACCGTCGGACCGCAAACGTACATGCGCACATTGTTGGCGTCAATCGGCGTAAATTCATCTTTGCGTTGTTTTAAGGTGTTGTGCAAATAAATCTGTGTCATGGTTTTATCCTTATGCTTTTTGTCCTTGCAAGCGTTTTAACACTTTATCATAACCGATAAGCGGTAACAGCGCTTTAAGCTCAGGTCCGTTATCCAATCCGGTTACGGCTTTGCGCAACGGATGGAACAAGTCGCGACCTTTTTTGCCGGTTTCCGCTTTAATTTTGCTTGTCCACAAATTAAAAGTTTCTTCATTCCACGGCTCTTGCGGCAGTAAAGCTGCGGCGGCATCGGTTAAATCTTTGTCTTCAATAATCGGCGTAACTTTGCCGTTGCAAATGTTATCCCACAATGCGGCGTCGTCAACTTTAGCGATATTGCAACGGATTTTATTCCAAAAGTCTTCATTTCCGCCGATTCTGGCGCTAACATTTTGGTACGGCAGACCGTGAATATACTTTAAGTTAAAGTGGCGCAGCTCTTCCTCGTCAAATTTAGGCTGAGCGCGTCCGATTTTAGCAAAGTCAAGCGATTGCGCCAACTCTTCCAGTGAATAAAACGGTTCAATGGCTTCTGAGGTGCCGAGTTTGGCTAAAAATGAGCAGATGGCCATATTTTCAATTCCGTCCTGACGCAGTTCGCGCACGCCTAAGCTGCCCAAACGCTTTGAAAGCTTGCCTTCTTTGCCGGTTAACAGCGGCAGGTGCGCAAAAATCGGAGTTTTGCCGCCGATAGCTTCAAACATCTGAATTTGCGAGGCAGTGTTGGTAACGTGGTCTTCGCCGCGCACAATATGCGTAATGCCAAAGTCGCAGTCATCAATTACTGACGGCAGGTGATACAAAAAGGTTCCGTCTTCTCTGATAACAATCGGATCGCTCAAATTTTCAGCTTCATATTTTACGGTTCCGCGCACAACGTCATTCCAGGCAATTTCACCGGCAACTAATTTAAAGCGATAGTGCGGTTTGCGTCCTTCCGCCTCAAATTTGGCAATATCTTCCGCGGTGTATTGCAAAGCCTGACGGTCATAAATCGGCGGCAAGCCTTTAGACATGGCGCGTTTGCGCTTAAATTCCAATTCTTCCGGCGTTTCATAACACGGGTAAATTCTGCCTTCTGCTTTGAGCTTGGCAACAACTTCATTGTAGCGGTCAAAACGAGCCGATTGCCGCGCTTCTTCCGTCCAGGTTAAGCCAAGCCATTTAAGGCTTTCGCGCAAAGAATCTTCATATTCTTTTTTGGAGCGCAAAAAATCAGTGTCATCAATACGGAGCATAAATTTGCCGCCCATTTTTTTTGCCCACAGCCAGTTAAACAAAGCGGTGCGGGTATTGCCGATGTGCATGTGACCGGTCGGGCTTGGCGCAAATCGTACTTTAATGTTGTTCATCTTTTTTCTTCTTTCATTACAAAACTTTCCGCATATTATCTTTTTTATATGCGA
Source organism: Lachnospiraceae bacterium (assembly GCA_963594125.1). GTDB lineage: Bacteria > Pseudomonadota > Alphaproteobacteria > RF32 > CAG-239 > CAAFZY01. The sequence goes on along the minus strand of CAVBCV010000043.1, from coordinate 5,443 downwards.
AATTCAACTCAAAAAATCAAAAAAGGTTACTGGTTTAATTTTTCTTCGGCGTTACGCTCGTTTGAAACAGTGAGCGTTTCTAAATCTTCCAAAAACCATAACATATCTTCATCGGCGTCTTTCATCATTTGATAAAATCGCCCGCGATAAGTCAACAGCAGGCTGCTTTCGCCGATTTTGAGATCACGGATTTTAATTTTACCGTTATCTTCATTTAAGGTAAATTCCAAATTAATGTGGTCAAAATTTTCGCTTGCCATTTTTTCAGGCAAGGTTACGGTGCAAAAAACGGCGGTATGGCGCTTGCCTTCTTGCGCTGAAGTTATGTTGTAATTTATTTCATCGGTTTCAAAGTCAAGCGGATAATTTTTATAAAGGCTCAATATGTAGCGCTTAAACAACGCGGTATAGCTTTGTTGCTGCTCAGGGCTCATTTCTTTCCAATATTTGCCGATTACAAAACGCGCGATGTAATCGCTGTCAACGTCATCGGCAAACATTTTATCAAGCACGATGTATTTGCTTTCAAGATCATGGTTGCCCAATGCCTTAATCAGTTGTTCTCCGGCGGAGTTTGCCCATTGAATAGCCTCATCTTTTGCTACCGGAGCGGAGTTTGCCTGTACGCAAAAAACAAAAAAGCTTAAAACAACTGTGATAACTTGTAAAAAAAACTTACTTTTCATAAAAAATGCCCTAATATAACAACATTACATATAAACACATTTTAACATCAAATGGTTAATAAAATGAAATTAAATTTACTTTTTACAGCTCTTTTTTTTAGTGCGGCAATCAGCTCTGTTCAAGCGGCGGAAGTAAAGCCCGAACAAGTCTTAAACGGCAAAGTGTTAAGCTGCGGTTCTGATTTAAGCGTTAATACCTATGCCTACAAAAAAGACGGCAGATGGCAAGGCTTTGACGCGGATATTTGCCGCGCGCTCGCATGGGCGGTTTTAGGCGATGGCGACCGCTTCAAAATTACCGACACTCGCTCCTATCAGGCAGCCGGAGCATTGCAGGCAGGCTTAATTGACGTTATGCTCAGCGGCGGAAAATATTCGCTTGCCATGCAGGGCAAAGGGCAGGCGGAAGAAGTCGGCTTGCTGTATTATGACCGCCAAATGTTTGCCGCCAAAGACGCGCCGGAAGATGTTAAATCCATGGAAGATTTTAACGGCAAAAAAGTTTGCGTTTCCGCTGAGGCTGAATATTTGCCGGAGCTGAAAGCTTATAATGCTAAGTATAATCTTAACTTGCGTATTTTGCCGTTTAATTCGTTCAAAAAGGCGCGTATGTCATTTTTGCTCAAACGTTGCGAGTTACTCACTGCTCAGGGCACGGTGTTAAAAGATATGGTGTTTGACGGCAAGCAAAAAGGCGTGCGGGTTCTGCCTGAAGAATTTGCCTATAAACCGGTTTATGCTTTTGTCAGTCCCAAAAATTATATGTTGGCGACTAAATTAAAGTGGGTCATAAACGCGCTGTATTTGGCGGAAGAAAAAGGTATCAGCAAAAATAATATTGCTGATATTGAAACCAGTGATGACGAGACGGTGCGCAATCTGCTTGGTGAAAATAGCGAAGTATGGCAAAATTTCGGCTTAAAACCTGATTGGGTTCGTAATGCGATAACCGATGTCGGTAATATGGGTGAAATTTATGACCGCAATCTTGGTCAAAAATCACGCTATAAATTCAAACGCGGCGACGCTTCTCTGCTTAAAGACGGCGGCAAAGTATATCCTAAAGAGTTTAAGTAGCTGATATTGCTTGCTGTTATTCATTGCAGAATAAGTTAATACTTTCAATCATATAGAGCGGAATATCATACAAGTTTGCTGTTTGTTTGTAATCAGCCGGTGATGTTCTGACGGCATATTGCGGGTTAAATTTATCCATATATGTTTTTAAGCTTTTGGCTTTGAGATTAGTGCCTGATTTTACTTCAACCGGAATAATCAGGCTTCCGCATTGTAATACAAAATCAACTTCTGCCGAGCCTGTATCATTTCCCCAATAAGCAATATCAATATTGCTGAAAGATACTAATTCTTGCAAAACAAATTGTTCGGTTATCGCGCCCTTAAATTCAGTAAACAGAGCATCGCCCTCCAGTAAAAGCTTTTTATCCAAGTGGCTCATGGCTGAAAGCAAGCCGATGTCAAGCAAAAATAACTTAAAAATATTTTCTTCAGTATAACCCGAAATCGGTAAATAAGGTTTTTTAAGTCGGCTGACTTTATAAATAAGTCCGCTGTTTACAAGCCATGTAATGGCATCTTCAAAGTCTTTTGCTCGTGCATTTTCCGCAATTTTATTATATGTGAATTTTTTATTTTCTTTAGATAATTGTACCGGAATAGATTTCCATACCGATATAACTTTGGTCAATATATTTTGAGGAATATGTTTTGAAAAGTCATTAGCATAGTCTTTCAATATTTGCTCTTGAATTTTACGCACTTCAACAAAATCTTTGTTTTGTGAAAAAGCGTATACAACTTCAGGCATGCCGCCGATATACATGTATTGTTTAAGGTAATTTAAGAGCTCAACTTTGAATGTTGATAAAATATCAAAGTTTTTTTGTTTAATTTGCTCTGCTAATTGTTCTTTGCCGATGGCGGTTAAAAATTCTGAAAAGTTAAGCGGATACAGCTCCATACTTTCAACTTTACCAACCGGAAAGGATATTCCTGAATGCAAAGTAACACCAAGTAGGCTGCCGGCAGCCACAATATTATATTGCGGCAATTCTTCATAAAAGTATTTTAACGCGGTAATGGCTTTGGGTTGAGCTTGAATTTCGTCAAAAATAATCAGGGTATCAGCGGCATTAATTTTATGCCCCATTTCAATTTCTAACCCGAGCAATATGCGGTCAGTGTTCAAATCGGCATCAAATAAATTTGCCATTTGGGTATTGCGCTCAAAATTTATATATAGCACTTCTTTATAATATAAATTGGCAAATTCTTTCATGAGCCAAGTTTTTCCAACTTGCCGAGCCCCGTTTATGATTAACGGTTTGTGATTTTTTCTGTTTTTCCAATTAATTAGCTCTTGTATGGCAAATCGTTTCATGGTGAAACCTCTTAAAAAACATGTGATATTTTACACTTTTCCTTACGAATATTTGTATATTTTATACACTTTTTCTTACGAAAATTCAAGATATTTTACACTTTTTCTCACGAATATTTGTGCAAAGTATACACTTTTCCTCACGAAAGTTGATTTCAGAATAATAAAAACCCCTTGAGTTTTGGCTCAAGGGGTAAAGGTTAAGCTGAAATGAAAAGCTTATTTTTTCATTACGGCAACTCCGGGGAGTTCTTTGCCTTCCATCCATTCCAAGAAAGCGCCGCCTGCGGTTGAAATATAAGTAAACTTGTTGGCAACGCCTGCGTTAGCCAAAGCTGAAACGGTATCGCCGCCGCCTGCAACTGAGGTGAGTTTTCCGGCAACGGTTAATTCCGCGGCCTTTTGCGCAACTTTGTTGGTTCCGTTATCAAACGGCTTCATTTCAAACACGCCCAACGGACCGTTCCAAACCAAAGTTTTGCATTCTTCCAATTTGGTGATAATTTGCGCAATGCTCTTTTCGCCAACATCAAGCAATTCCCAACCTTCAGCCGGAATCTGGTCAAGACTGACGGTTTTGTGCTCGGCATTAGGCTTAAATTCTTTAGCGGCAACCAGGTCGCATGGCAAGATAATTTCGCAGTTGCTGGCTTTAGCAGTTGCCATAATTTCTTTTGCGGTTTCAATCATGTCCGGTTGTACTAACGAATTTTTTTCGTTAATGGCGTCAAAGCCTTGCGCCTTCAAAAAGGTGTGAGCCATACCGCCGGAAATAACCAACTTGTTAACTTTTTTAACCAAATTGTTCAAAAGGTCAAGTTTGGTTGAAACTTTAGAACCGCCGACAATCGCCATCAACGGACGCTCCGGATTGTTCAAACCTTTGGTTAAAGCGTCAACTTCTTCTTCCATTAACAAGCCCATAACTGACGGAAGCTGCTCGGCAGCTGCCACCATAGAAGCGTGAGCGCGGTGAGCGGTTGAAAAAGCGTCTGAAACATAAACATCAGCCGGTTTAACCAATTCTTTTGCCCATTCTACATTGCCTTTTTTCTCTTCATCATAAAAGCGCAGATTTTCAAGCAATAAAACTTCATCGGCTTTCATATTTTTAATAGCCTGTTCAACTTTCGGACCGATGCAGTCATCAACAAACACCACTTTGTGCCCCAAAGCTTTTTGCAAATTAGGCACAATGTGGCTCAATGAGTTTTTCATATCGCCTTTGCCTTCCGGACGACCGAAGTGCGAAATAACCACAACTTTGGCGCCTTTATCCATTAAATATTTAATGGTCGGAACGGTACGGTCAATACGAGCGGTGTTGGTAACATTAAAATTTTCATCCATCGGCACATTCAGGTCAGCGCGGAGCATAACTACTTTGCCGTTTAAGTTGTTCAAATCTTCAAGAGTTCTGTACTGTTGCATAGATTTTCCTTTCTGTTAAAAGATTCCCCGCCGTAAATTTTTTGCTTAAAACCTAAGCATTTGCGGCGGGGACTAAAGGTTTAAAATTAACCGTTTACTTTAGCCATGTGGGCAATAAGGTCAAGAACCTTGTTAGAATAGCCCCATTCGTTATCATACCAGCTGATAACTTTAACAAAAGTATCAGTCAGTTGAATACCGGCTTTGGCGTCAAAGATTGAGGTGTGAGCATCACCCAAGAAGTCTGATGAAACAACAGCGTCTTCAGTGTAACCCAAAATACCTTTCAATTCGCCTTCTGAAGCAGCTTTCATAGCTTTGCAAATTTCTTCATAGGTGGTTGGTTTAATGAGGTTGGCGGTTAAGTCAACAACTGAAACGTCCAAAGTCGGAACACGCATAGACATACCGGTTAATTTGCCGTTCAATGACGGAATAACTTTACCAACGGCTTTAGCAGCGCCGGTTGATGACGGAATAATGTTTCCGCTGGCAGCGCGACCGCCTCTCCAGTCTTTAGCAGACGGACCATCAACGGTTTTTTGAGTAGCGGTGGTTGAGTGAACGGTTGTCATCAAACCGTCTTTAATACCGAAAGCATCATTCAAAACTTTAGCAATCGGAGCCAAGCAGTTAGTGGTGCATGATGCGTTAGAAACAAACTGAGTGCCTTTAACATAGCTGTCAGTGTTTACGCCGCAAACAAACATCGGAGTATCATCTTTTGAAGGAGCTGACATAACAACATATTTAGCGCCTGCGTCAATATGACCCTGAGCTTTTTCTTTGGTTAAGAACAAGCCGGTTGATTCAACAACATATTCAGCGCCGATTTCATTCCATTTAAGGTCAGCCGGATTCTTTTCAGCGGTAACGCGGATAGCTTTGCCGTTTACAACCAATTTACCGTCTTTAACTTCAACAG
>CAVBCV010000042.1:0-9308 GCA_963594125.1 Lachnospiraceae bacterium | reverse complement strand
AGTATAAAAAATCCTTGCCTTAATTGCCAGTACAATTTTTGGTTGGGAGGGGATTCTTACCGTCTAACTTCCGGGGTACAGTTCACATAGAGGGGAATTTTAAAATGCGGCTTAAAATACAACTTATGCACAGTGTGGACTCGTAAATATTGCAAAAAAAAAACGCGGAGTAAAATCTTCTCAAATTAATCATTTTGAGAGGATTTTAGCTCATGTATACACAATCTGGAAGAAGTATGGTGGAGATGCTTGGGGTACTCGCGATTATCGGGGTGCTGTCTGTCGGCGCTATCAGCGGGTACAGCAAGGCGATGTTCAAGTACAAACTTAACAAACATGCGGAACAAATGAACACTGTAATTAATGCCATCGCTCGCAATGCTCATAATTTTAACAATATTAAAGAAGGTAGTGTTGACTTAACTGAAACATTCATCAAAATGGGTGAAATCCCGACTGAAATGATTAAATCAGGCGACACTAATATTTATGATATTTTCGGACAAGCTTGGTACATTATTATAAATTCTAATAACACTATGATCTTTTTACATAGCAGAGATAATTCTTCTTTACGTTCCTCATCTGATAATAATTTAGCTATGTGTCAAAGCATTTTTACAACAGCTAAACTAAACGCAGACAATTTATATTATATAACTGCTATAAGCAACTATGGAAATGAAAATAAAATCAGTAATCCGTATTATGGCGATGAGCATTGCGATAATCAGGCATATAAATGCCTGCGAAATTTAACATTAGACGATATTTACACCGCCTGCACAGCTAACAAAAACGTTACTGATCCTATATATTTTCAAATTACATGGCTAAAATAAAGTAATAATTATACAACTTATGCACAGTGCTATTAATTCCCATCCTGAGGAGGGGTGGCGGCGATAGCCGACGGGGTGGTGAAAATATGAGGATGAAAATTAGTCCCTAACGCTATTTATGTTTCTGGTTTTATAATAAAAAACAACCGCTTAACGCATTGTTAGATGGTGATGTGACCACCCCGCCTTCGGCACCCCTCCATAGAGGGGAATTTTAAAATGCGGCTTAAAATACAACTTATGCACAGTGTGGACTCGTAAATATTGCAAAAAAAAAACGCGAGCTAAAATCTTCTCATTCTTAACAATTTGAGGAGGATTTTATTATGAAATCAGATGTTAGCCATATTTCACACCACATTCTGCCACACTCCAGTATAAGAGAGGTGTTTACCTCTTCTTTGTCACTCTCCGACTTGATCGGAGAGTCCAGGTCAAAACAAGTAGCTAATTTGTCCCACCTGGATTATCGGGTCAAGCCCGATAATGACAGTATGGAGACGGACGCCGCCACCTGTCGTGGGCGGTCTATGATTGAGATGCTCGGCGTGCTCGCCATTATCGGGGTGCTGTCGGTTGGGGCGATAAGCGGGTATGGGAAAGCGATGTTCAAATACAAGCTCAATAAGCAGACCGAACAGTTAAATCAGGTTATCGGCACGATTGTGCGTTATAAAAGCAGCTTAATGCTTAATCCCAATCCGACAGATGACGAACACTTTAGCGACTTTCAATTAGTACCGTTACTTTCAAAACTCGGTGAAATTCCAAAGGAAATGTACACATCTGATGAAAGATTTATAAAAGATGCTTTCGGTACCCAATATGAAATTTACAACCGTAACAAAGAAAAAGACTTTATTACTATGCGGACAAACAACCTTGACCGCAACGAAAGCTCTTTTCAAATTTGCAAAAACTTATACTTGATTGCTAAAGAATGGCATAATGAGCTCAGCGCAATTTATATTGTTGCATACCATGGCGAAAATTATGCCGATAAAGAATGGTACTGCGGAGATAACAACGAAGTTAATATTTGTTATAAAATCACAGACTTAAAATTAACCAAGCTTGATGATATTTGCCGAACAGCCGCGGAAGAGCAAGGGCATTATTCGGTCGTGTTGAAGTTTTAATACATTAAAACCCCCGCTCTATTGCTAAAGCGGGGGTTAATTTTACGTTAAACAGAAATTACTTCAATTCAACTTTAGCACCAGCGGCTTCAAGTTTAGCTTTAATTTCTTCAGCTTCAGCTTTAGCAACACCTTCTTTAACAGTTTTCGGTGCGCCGTCAACCAAATCTTTAGCTTCTTTCAAGCCCAATTGGGTAATGGTTCTGATTTCTTTAATAACGTTGATTTTGTTAGCGCCTGCTTCAGCCAAGATAACATCAAATTCATCTTTTTCTTCAGCAGCAGCGGCAGCAGCACCACCGGCAGCAACTGCAACAGCAGCAGCGGCGGAAACGCCCCATTTTTCTTCTAACATTTTTGACAAGTCAGCAGCTTCCATAACAGTCAAAGCTGATAATTCATCTACTAATTTGGCTAAATCTGCCATGTTTTTTCTCCAAATAAATTAAAATTAAATTCAAATAAATTACTTAAAAACCTATGCAGCTTCTTTTTCGCTGTATGCTTTGGTAACTCGAGCCAACTGAGCAGCAGGAGCCTGCAGCAAACCAATAATTTTGGCGCGCAATTCGTCCATAGACGGAATGGTAGCCAAACGATTGATTTCGGCAATGGTCAGAGCTTCAGCGCCCATAGCACCACCGACAATAATCAATTTTTCATTGTTTTTTGCGAACTCAACACAAGCTTTGCAAGCTGAAACCGGATCATTGGCGAATGCAACGGCAGTCGGACCTTTGAACAAATCGGCCAAGCCTTCAAACTTGGTATCTTTAAGAGCCAGTTTCGTAATCCGGTTTTTAGTAACTCTAAAGCCTGCGCCTGCTTTACGAATAGCGTCACGAAGTTCAGAAACTTCAGCTACGGTCAACCCTTTGTAGTGGGAAACCACCAAAATTTCGGACTTGTTAAACAATTCATGCAAGTCATCAAGCAATTGTTTCTTTTCGTCGCGGTTCACTTATTGTCTCCAATTTTAAATATTACCGATTAAGGCAATATCATTTTACCACAACCATAATCTGCCGCGGCAAGCCGCTTCAGTTATGGCAACTAATCTGTCCAGGAGAAAAAATTCATTATCTAAATTCCGCTCCCGTCTATGCAGGATATTTAAGGCAAAGCCACCTACAGTCTCGGACAGTTTCAAGAGCTAAAAAGCTCTTGAGAGCGGACGGTGATAAAGCTCACCGTCCAAAACTTTTGCGCCTTAAAAAGGTTTTAAGGCAGCGCCGCGCTTATTACAAAGCGGCAGCGTCAACTTTCAAGCCAACACCCATGGTGGAGCTGATTGAAATCTTTTTCAAATAAGTTCCTTTAAGGGTTTGCGGTTTAGCTTTGATAATGGTTTCAATAAACATTTTAGCGTTATCGTAAATTTTATCTTCGCTAAACGAAGCTTTGGCAATACCGGCATGAACAATACCGTTCTTTTCAACACGGTACTGAACTTCACCGGCTTTAGCTTTTTTAACGGCAGTTGCAACATCGGTGGTTACGGTGCCGAGTTTCGGGTTCGGCATTAAGCCTTTAGGACCTAAAACACGAGCAACACGACCAGCCAAGCCCATCATATCAGGGGTTGCAATGCAACGGTCAAAATCAATTTTACCGGCCAAGATTGAATCAACCAAATTTTCAGCGCCGACAATATCAGCTCCGGCAGATTTAGCTTCATCAGCTTTTTCACCTTGAGCAAATACCGCAACGCGAACGGTTTTACCATTGCCGTGCGGCAAAGAGCAAACTCCGCGGATCATTTGATCGGCATATTTCGGGTCAACACCCAAGTTAATAGCCAAATCAATGGTTTCATCAAATTTAGCGGTTGCATTTTCTTTAACGAGCTTTACAGCATCTTTAAGAGCATACGCTTGATTTTTATCAAGATTTTTGTATGCGTTTACAATTCTTTTTCCAGCCATAACCTTACTCCACTACCTTAATACCCATTGAAACAGCCTGACCTTTAACCATGTTCATAGCAGATTCAACTGTTGAGCAGTTCAAATCAGGAAGTTTAGCCTGAGCAATTTCTTTAACTTGAGCAAGCGTAATCTGACCGGCAAAAGATTTTCCAGGTTCTTTAGAAGCTGAAGTTACATTAGCGGCTTTTTTAATATAGTAAGCAACCGGCGGAAGTTTGGTGATAAAAGTAAAGCTTTTATCTTCATAAGCCGTGATGATTACCGGTACCGGAATACCCGGTTCCATTTTTTGAGTTGCCGCATTAAATGCCTTGCAGAATTCCATAATATTCAAGCCTTTTTGACCTAAAGCCGGACCAACCGGAGGAGACGGGTTAGCCTTGCCGGCAGCGATCTGAAGCTTGATTAAACCTAAAATTTTCTTTTTAGACTTAGCCATTTTCATACCTCTACATAAAGGTTCCGTGGTACAGAGCATGGCTGCCCTCCCACGAAATTACGTTAAAACAAACATTTACGCCACAAAAGAGCGAATCGCCCTTTTATGAGTGTTTTATCAATAACATAAGCCTAAAAAAATGCAAGCTTTTTTTGTAATTATTTTTTAAGCGTTGACAAACGTACATAGCGGAAATATATTTAAGGTCTATAACCAATTTTTATAATAATAATTATCTTAAAAATCTTAAAAAACAAATGGTAGACACAGGAATTGCAACCATCGCCGAAAAGCACGCAATGTACTTTTTGTGCAGTGATGGTTATGTGCGCGCGCCTCGGCGTCAGATGCGCCTTATGCGTCAGCACAATTTTACTAACATTTTTCCAAGAGGAGCGTATTTTGTTTTAGACCGCCCGCATTTTTGGCTAACAACAGGAGCCGTTCCAAGATTTGTTCATCCGCATGATATATGGGCTGAGCAAAATAATATGCTGGAAACCTATCCGGGACGGGTAGTTTCAGTAAGTTATGACAAAAAGGACTATCACTTGCTGATTGAGCTGGCGCCAAACGTGCTGGCCTTTGCGGAAGTGAGTTCCTTTAACGGAAATAAAGATGTAAAGTTTGTTCCGTACAAGTACAACCACCGTACCAAAAAGATTTACGGTTGCGTGCACAACGAACAGACTTTAAGCCCCGAAAGGCAGCTCTCCGCTAGAAATAATTAGCCTGAGCGCTGTTGTAATTGATTTAAAAGCCGGAATTTTCCGGCTTTTTTTTGTTTTTGTACCTCTTTTTGACAAATTCCCCTTGAAATTGCAAAAAAAAAACGGCTAGACTAATAGTATAGCGTCTAATTATGTTTTATTATTTGAAGTCTTTTCATAAAGTTTTATTTGGATTTTTCCGGATAGAATCTTTGTGGCATTGCTTAATAGTGATTCATAAGGAAACTTGACGCAAAGAAACAATCCCAAATTTTTTATTTTATGAAACAGATTGAGACAAAATTCATCGTCGTACGCTCCGCTTTCGGACACGAGATCATGGCTGTAAACTTCGCGCAAGCTCTCTACATGCCGGTGGCAATCATCCCTAACAAGGAAACTGAGGACGAGTATGAGGATGAGAGTGAGAAGATTGCCAACAATTTGGCGTTCTTCACAGAGTCCCTCGTCCGCGTGCCGTTTGCCGAAAGGCAGAAGTATGAGAACATGTCGTGGGACATAATCGCGGATCTCAAAGCCGGCAAGCTAGCCGATGACATGTGGAGTAAATACTTCGTCCGCTCGCGCCTCATTCCTACCAGTATTTTGGGTCTTCCAGAATACCAAGGCATGAGAGAAAACCGGAAGAATCTTCTTCTGGTGCCGCAGAAGCTCATCAGTGACAATGCTTGTGGAGTTACCGCTCAACAGCAGTCGCTGTCACCGGAGGTGTTTAACTTCCTGAAGGAGCAGAACGAGTACCAGCTGGTACTTGGTCAGCACTTTCACAAGGTGAATGATCTTCCGGCGGTTGAGGCTCTGGCAAAGGAGTTCGGCATGTACGTGCCGGGAATGACGGAGAACAACGAGGTATTCGGTATCCGCGGCGTCCGCCATGAGATGTACTACGACATGTACAATCAGATTGGCATGTCAATAGGAATTGCAGGTACTCACACCTGGATTTTATTGACAATGTTCCCATGGGTTCCTCAAGTTATCTTATATAACAAAAAGGGGACTGAACATTGGGACGTTATCGGCAAAGCCTTTCAGGCTGCCGGGTACCCTATCCGCACCATCGGATTTGACGAGGAAACGAACATGGAGCAGCTCTCTGAGAAAATCAAGAGCTATTACAAGCTTTTTGCCGTGATGGCAATATAGTTTGTTGCAAGCTCCGTTTCCGCCTGCGAATGGCGATGTAATTTAATGAAACCCGCAACTTTTTAAGTTGCGGGTTTCTTTTTGGTTTAATGCGAACAAAAGCAATTTGCTTCGTGGTCGTTTACCACTCCGATTGCCTGCAAATACGAATAAATTATTACTGAGCCGACATACTTCATACCGCGGCGGCGTAAATCGGCGGAAATTTTATCGGAAAGCGCTGAAGTGGTCGGAATATCGGCGGTATGACGAATAATTTTACCGCCGCTGAAACCCCAAATATAATTGCTGAAACTGCCGAACTCACTCTGTATTTGCATAAATATTTTGGCATTATTTATTGCGGCGGCAATTTTACCGCGGCTGCGGATTATATCTTTGTTGCCAAGCAGCTCCGCAATTTTATTTTCATCATAGGCGGCAACTTTTTCAGGCTCAAAATTATCAAACGCCTTGCGAAAAGCTTCGCGCTTGCGTAAAACCGTGAGCCACGAAAGCCCCGCCTGAAACGACTCTAACACCAAAAGCTCAAACAGCTCATGGTCATCATATTTCGGCACGCCCCATTCATGGTCGTGATAATTTTTGTAAAGCTCAGAGTTTTCAGCAACCCATCGGCACCGCTGCATATTCCGCTCCGTTATTCAGGGTATACCAAGCGCGAATCGTCAATATCGTTTAACACCTCGCGCAAAAACTTAGCCGCCAAATAATTAGCCATCGGCAGATTCATATCACGAAAATTGCCGCAATCACGCGCGCAAGCCCCCGGAACATCGCCCTTAAAATCAGCCATAAAAGCAAACATCTCTTTAACAAGCGGCACAATTTGCGCGGAAGTGTATTTACCGGCAATTACCATATAAAATCCGGTGCGGCAACCCATAGGTCCAAAGTACACAATTTTGCCGCCAAATTCAGGGTGATTGCGCAAAAAGGTGGCGCCCAAATGCTCAATAGTGTGGATTTCCGCCGTGTTCATCACCGGTTCAAAATTAGGGCGGGTCATTCTGATGTCAAAGGTGGTAATGTCCGCGCCGTTAAAATTGTCATGGCGCGAAACATAAACCCCCGGAAGCAAGGTTAAGTGATTAACCGTAAAGCTCGCTATTTTTTCCATTTTATTTATTCTCCGCTAAATGTTGTAAAAACTTAATCTGAATGGCGGCAAGCTGCTCAACGCTTTTAAGCTCAACATATTCGCCGGGGGCGTGCATGCCGTCGCCGGTGCCGGAGTGCATAATCACGGTAGATCCGCGTTCGGCAAACGCCCGCGAATCGGTGGCGCCGCCGATATATTCAAACTCAACCTTTTTGCCAAGCTCCGCCTCCGCCAAATGTTTATAGGCTAAAATGGCGGGGTTGTCTTCTGACATTACCACCGGCGTTGACGATGACACAATTTTATAGCTGACGCCTGTTTCCATACATTTATCTAAATTGCCGCACAGCTCTGCAAGCGATGAAGTTTCAACCAAGCGGAAGTCAAGCAGCGCCTCAGCATGGGTGGCAATAACGTTTGAAACCTCGCCGCCCGCCATAGTGGCAAAATGCACGGTGTTAATCCAAGTGTTTTGCGGCATCGGCTTGTCTTTGGAATATGCCGGATAGATTTGGCGAATTTTTTGCCATGTGCTAAACAAGCGTTCGTTAGCGTCTTGCCCCAACCACGGGGTGGAGCCGTGCGCCGCCTCGCCTTCCGCCATTAATTTTACAAACACCGGATTTTTGCAGCGCAAAATAATTTTGGTAATATCGCCGCCAACATCATTATCAAGCACCAGTTTGGCGCTTAAATTTGGGTGCGAATCCATAAAAGCCTCAGTGCTTTTGCTGCCTTTTTCCTCATCGGTGGAAAGAATAACCCCGAATTTAAGCGGCAACTTATGCTCCAAAACATATATAAGCGAGTTTAACGCCACCACGGCAAAAGACTTCATATCTAAAGTTCCGCGCCCGTACATTCTGCCGTTTGCAATGCGCGGGGTAAACATATCGTCAGCCGCCGGAACAACGTCGGTATGCCCCAAAATCAGCACATCATAATCTGATGCCTCGGTATTGGCGGCAAAAAACACCGGCGAAGCATGTTCATAGCGGCAAATTTGCACTTTAGCGCCGACAGCCTGCACCAAGTTTTGCATATAAGCCAAACACTTTTCAATTTCAGCGCTGTTGCCGGTTTCGGTACGGAATTTTATCATATCTTCAATAGTGGCAATTAAATTCATCTTTTTTACCTTTTTTTTATTATCTTAAACTACATTAACCACAATATATGCCAACTTTTTGCAAAAAGGAAATAAAATGAAAACATTATTTACAGCTATTATCGCCCTGATAATGTCTGTTTCCGTTGCCAGCGCCGAAACCGCAGATTCCAGCGAGAGCGGGCTTAATCTGCCGCGTATGGCTTCATTGCGTTCCGAACCGATTAACGGGCGTTCCGGTCCTGATACTAAATATCCGATTGAGTGGATTTATCGGCAAAAAGGCGCTCCGGTTGAAATTATCAACGAGTTTGGGTTATGGCGGCAAATTAAAGATTGGGAAGGCTCCGAATCATGGGTGCACAAAAGCATGCTGACCGGCAGGCGCTTTGTGCGGGTGATGAATTTGGGCGAAAATAATATTTACAATGATGATGACTATCAGTCCAAAGTTATTGCCAGAGTTGAAGACGGCGTTATCGGCGAAATTAAGCAATGCCGCAAAAGCAATGAGTTTTGCTTGATTAAGTTTAACACCATTGAAGGCTGGGTGCCAAAAAATATTTTGTTCGGCGTTTATAGCAATGAAAATATAAATTAACCGGACATATAACTTATCCACAGATGCGTATGACTTTATATATACTTCTTGCAAGTTAAATAATCGGTGCTATAAGTATATTCGTATTTAATTCATACAAAAATCTTCTAAAATTGGTCTCCGCATTGCAAAATGCGGAGTTCTTTTGTTGTGAGATATATTCGTGACCACCCCGCCTTCGGCACCCCTCCATAGAGGGGAATTTTTTTACAGTGCCAAAATACAACTTATACACAGCACGGACTCGTAAATATTGCAAAAAAAAAACGCGA
>CAVBCV010000041.1:0-11131 GCA_963594125.1 Lachnospiraceae bacterium | reverse complement strand
CTTGTTTCTTTTCTTTAATAAATCCGCACTCAGTATTATGTAAACAATCTGTCCATAGAGGGGAATTGATAATATTGCGTATAAGTTGTGTTGTACTTAATCGCTTTTTATTTAAAATCAGGGACAGGTTTAATTTTTTAAGGGTTTAATGCTTAATTGAAAACCGAGAGCGTTAAGCGCTTTGCAGATTGTTTCAAAACGAGGTTTTGTGCTCCCGTTTAATGATTTGTATAAACTTTCGCGATTTACTCCCATTTTTTTTGCAAGTTCATTTATGCCGCGGGCGCGAGCAATATCGTTTATAACCTTAATCATGAAATCAGGGTCATTTTCTTCTGCCGCAGCTTCTAAATAAGCTTTAATTTCTTCTTCATTGCTGAGATAATCAATAATATCCCATTTGCTGAGTTGGCAGTCATCTTCGGTGATTATTTCAGACATTTTTTTAACTCCTTTGCTTTTTCAATATCTTTACTTTGGGTTGATTTATCACCACCACAAAGTAAAATTATTATAACATTTCCGCGTTGGCAAAAGTAAATTCGGTATCCAGGACCATAATCTATACGAGCTTCAGATACGCCATCACCAACCGGTTTTATATCACCTAAATTGCCGGTTTCCATACGGCGGATACGGACTTTAATTTTAGCTGCGGCGTTTGTACCGTTAATTTTCTTTTGCCATTTTTCAAAATATTTAGTTTTTAGAATTTGATACATTGCACTTCTTTCTTTATATATAGCATTGTAGCCTATAGACTACAAGATGTCAAGACTTTTTTATATTTTATGTTAAGCAAGACCGAACCCCGTAGGGGGAAGATCCCCTTGTTTTTTAAGATACAAAAAAGCACTTAAACTTGAATAAGCCTAAGTGCTATAAAACTGGTGGAGCTGAGGGGGATCGAACCCCTGACCTACAGATTGCGAACCTGTCGCTCTCCCAACTGAGCTACAGCCCCAATATATGTGTTTAAATCCTTAATAATAGTACGGTATCCGGAGAGCGCCAGGAAACCTGTCGCCTTGAGAACCTAAATTCGCTGCGGTTGCTGTCGCTTCCCTAGCTCATTAAGGTTGTCAAGACGTTGCAGACAAAATCAACAAGAGATTGTTGATTTTACTTAGCCGTCCCAACTGAGCTACAGCCCCGATTAAAACAACAAGCAACTTATAAAACATAAAAAATAAAAATTCAAGCTAAAAAAACAGCATTATCGGCGCAAAAAAAATCTCCGATAAGTAAACCGGAGATTTTTTGTTAATCAAGTATTGAAAATTATTTCAATTTGTTGATTTCTTCCTGAATGTTTTCAGCGCTTACGCTTTGCAACGGAGTGCCGTTCAATACTAATGACGGAACGCCGTGAATTTGCAATTTGTTGCCGAGTTGAGCAACATTGCTGATAGCGTCTTTAACTTTTTGTGAAGTTACATCAGCGTTGAATTTAGCCATATCCAAGCCTAATTTTTCAGCGATGGCGTTGATTTTGGCTTCATCAAGTCTTTCAGTTGAACCGAGCAAAGCGGTGTACATTTCAATAAATTTGCCTTGTTCATTAGCGGCTAAAGCAGCTTGAGCGGCATATTTAGAAATTTGAGCAACGAAAGTAATCGGTTTGAATACGAATTTAACATCCGGATTTGCTTTAACCAAAGCTTCAATGGTCGGAGCTAAACGTTTGCAGTATCCGCATGAAAAGTCAAAGAATTCAACCAAAACAACTTTAGCATCTTTCGGACCGACAAACGGGGTTGACGGATCGTTGTTGAGTTCGTTGATGTTTTCTTTGAATAATTTTGCAGCTTCTTTGGCTTGTGCTTCACGCTGTTTAGCTTCAAATTTTTTCATAGCGTCAACAATGATTTGCGGATCATTGTTCAAAACAGCGGCAACGTCAGTAGCGCTAACGGCAGCCGGAGCAGCTTGTACAGCAGCTTTTTTGCAGTTGGTGGCGCACATTACAAAGCAAGATACGGCAACAACCAAAGCTACAAGAGAAATATATAAAGAACTTTTATTCATATTTTGATTTCCTTATCAAGAATTTTGTAACTAAAAACAGATATAATCTAAACAATTATTTATTCATTTACAAGCATAATTTTATGCATTATGTTAACAACTGTGTATATTTATAGGGCAGAGGTATAAGATGTTTAATGTAAAAATTTCATTATTTTCAAACACTAAAGAGCTTGAACAAAAAATTGATATGTTGCATGATAAAATTATTGAAGTGGCGCTGGCATTCAAAAAGGCCGTTAATGTTTATTTACAAGAAAAACGCACTTTGAATTATCGTAAGTTAAGCAAAGAAATTAAAATTATTGAGCATGACGCCGATTGTTTGCGTCGTGATATTGAGAATCGACTTTACAGCCAGAATCTGATTCCGGATTTGCGCGGTAATGTGCTTGAATTGGTTGAAAATTTGGATAAAGTAATCAATGAATTTGATGAGGTGGCTCACCAATTTTATATTGAGCAACCGGAAATTCCGCAAAAATATTATGAGCGCTTTAAGGAATTAGTGTCGCAAGTTTGTGAATGCGCAGAGAATCTTTCCATGGCGTCAAGGGCATTTTTCCGCGATTTGTCGGTAGTGCGCGATTATGCGCAAAAGGTTTATTGGCTTGAGCATGAGAGTGATAAAACCAGCGCCGCATTAAAAGAAGAGGTCTTTGCCTCAGATTTGGAGTTGGCGCACAAGTTGCAGTTGGAATCGTTTTTCTCTGAGGTGGCAGACGTTGCCGATTTGGCGGAAGATTGTGTGGACAGATTGTTAATTTATGTAATTAAAAGAGATATTTAATGGATATGATTACTTATTTGTTCTTTTTGAGCAGCGGTTTGTTTTTAGGGTGGTCGTTAGGCGCTAATGATGCCTCTAATATTTTTGGCACGGCGGTTGGCTCAAAAATGGTTAAATTTAACACCGCCGCGGTTGTCGCCTCGGTTTTTGTGGTGCTTGGCGCGGTGTTTGGCGGGCAGGGCGCAGCCGCAACCTTGGACGAGCTTGGCTCGGTTAATGCTTTGGCAGGTTCTTTTATGGTGGCGCTTGCCGCGGCGCTTACGGTTTATTGGATGTTACGAATCGGAGTTACGGTTTCAATTTCGCAGGCTATTGTCGGCAGTATTATCGGTTGGAACTTATATTGCGGCTTAGATACTGATATAACCGCGTTAGGCAAAATTTTGAGCGGTTGGATTTTATGCCCGTTGCTGGCGGCAGTTTTGGCGGTGCTTTTATATTATATTTTGCGCAAAATTATTCGTAAAGCGCACCTTCATATATTGCGGCAAGACAGCTATATGCGTATTTCATTAATCGTAGCCGGCGCTTTAGGGGCTTATGCTCTCGGTGCTAACAATATAGCCAATGTTATGGGAGTGTTTGTTGAATCATCTCCGTTTAAACCTGTCAGTGTAGGCTCGTTTTTAGAACTCAGTAGTCAGCAAGTGTTGTTTTTGCTCGGAGGAATCGCGATTTGCGTCGGAATTTTTACGTATTCAAAAAAAGTTATGATGACGGTGGGCAACAATTTAATGAAAATGACGCCGCTGATGGCTTTAACCGTGGTTTTGGCTAATGCCGGAGCTTTGTTTATATTTTCATCGCAAGGGTTGCAGCATTTTTTGCAAAGTTACGGATTGCCGTCATTTCCGCTGGTGCCGGTTTCAAGCACGCAGGCGGTTATCGGCGGTATTTTGGGAATCGGACTGCTTAAAGGCGGGCGCGGCGTTAATTGGTCAATTACCGGCAAAATTATGGTCGGTTGGGTGGTAACGCCTATAATTGCCATGCTGATATGCTTTATCTGCCTGTTCTTTTTGGAAAATGTGTTTAATCAAGAGGTTTATCTGCGCTAAATTTTTTATTTTGCCATATTGACAAAATTAATGATTGTTGTTAGCTTACATATTCAAACTGAGTAATTATGTTAACATTTAATATTTATTTTTATGGTAAAAGAAGAGATTTACAAAGAGGTAGCAAAAGCGTTTGCTCATGAAGAGTTGTTCGGCATTGGGTTTCCGATCGGATTACGACCTGCAGCTGCTGAAGCGGCAATAAATGCCGTTGCGAAAACGTACAGCGGTAATGAAACTCCTGAAAAGCTTGGCTTGGATGCCGATAATATTCTGGTTCATCTTTATGCCAGATGTGATTGGCTTAATTTCAGAGACATTACATGTCTTTCGCCTAAGGCTAAGTTGTCAGAGATTGCCGAAAAATACTTTCATGAGTATGTTCGGCAAACGCTTACAGATGCTCGCTTTGCGGCAATTCATTAATCGGGCTCGTCCTGATTTTGGAAATATGTTAAACTCAAATTATTTTATTATGAAGAAAATGACGAAAGAAGAAATCTTCATGGACGTAGCAAAGGCTTTCGCCTATGCGGAGAATGAGAGCCACACCCAAAGGTTTGCGGCAGAACTCAAGAAGTACACGCATCTTAAAACCAGATTTTTGATTGAACCGGTGATGAAAGCGGCAAACAGTCTGGCAGGGTCGTATACGGGAAGTGAAACTCCGGCGTCACTTGGCATTAAGCCGCACGACATCGGACATTATTTGTCAAGGAATCGGGGAATGACTATTCTGCCGACTGACAAGCTCTCTGATGTGGCGGAGCGTTACTATCAGAACGAGAAAGCGGAGCTCATTAAGGAGCTGAAAGAAAAGGTTCAGGAATGGGGCTTGACCGCAACTGATATCTTTCCGGCTTGTTCCGATTCTATCCATTAATCGGAATTTTGCCTGATTTTGAAAAAAGAACGTTGTAAAAGCGTTCTTTTTTTGTTTTAAATGCTAAAAATTTGCTTATAATGCTTGTATTGCTGTAAAAATCGGCTAAACTCAGCATAAGTTTAACTTTATATCAGGAGAAAAATATACAATGTCTAAAATTCTTGTCACTTCCGCATTGCCATATATTAACGGTGTGCCGCATTTGGGGCACATGGTCGGCTGCTTGCTGCCGTCGGATGTTTATGCGCGCTATATGCGAATGATGGGAAATGAGGTGTTGTATGTTGTTGGTACCGATGAGCACGGCACAACTTCAGAAGTGGGGGCGTTAAAGGCCGGTATGGACGTTCAGGCTTATTGCGATATGAACCATGACCGCCATTACCGCACTTATAAAGATTTTGAGCTCTCGTTTGACTACTTTGGGCGCACATCTTCTGAGCAAAACAAAGAGATGACTTATCATATTTTTGAACAACTTGATAAAAACGGCTTTATTGAAGAGCGCACGGTTAAACAAATTTATTCGGTTGATGATAAAATGTTTTTGGCTGACCGCTACATTACCGGAACATGCCCGTATTGCGGCTATGACAAAGCCCGCGGTGATCAATGCGAAAACTGCACCAAGGTTTTGGAACCGACTGATTTAATTGATGCCCGCAGCACTATTTCAGGCAGTAAAAACCTTGAAGTGCGCGAAACCAAGCACTTGTTTTTGAATTTGCCGAAAATTGAGCCCAAGCTCCGCGAATGGCTTAAAACCAAAGAGGCATTTTGGCCGGAAGTCGCTTATTCCATTGCGCAAAAATGGATTAAAGAAGGCTTACAGCCGCGCTGCATTACGCGTGACTTAAAATGGGGCTTTCCGGTAAACAAAGCCGGTTTTGAAGATAAAGTATTTTATGTGTGGTTTGACGCGCCTATCGGTTATATCGGCATTACCAAACAATGGTCTGATGAAAAACCGGAAGAGCGTAACTGGAAAGATTGGTGGTATGGGGCTAAAGATGTGCGCCATGTTGAATTTATGGGCAAAGACAATGTTCCGTATCACTCCATTACATTTCCGGCAACCTTGCTGGGTACCGGCGAGCCGTGGACTCAGGTTGATTATTTGAAAGGTTTCAGCTACTTAACCTATGAGGGCGGTAAATTTTCAAAATCAGAACAACGCGGCATTTTTGCCGAAGACGCGGTTAAAGAATTTCCGGCTGATTATTGGCGCTATTGGTTGATGAGCAATGTGCCGGAAAGCTCAGATTCCAGTTTTACGTTTGATTTGTTCGCCGGTGTGGTAAACAAAGACTTAAACGGCGTTTTGGGTAATTTTGTATCCCGCGTTTTGAAAATGACATCATCAAAAATCGGCAATGAAGTTCCGGCAGGCGGTGAATTAACCGCGGTTGAAAATGAATTGATTGCTAATTTACAGCAACATACCGATGACTATTTTAAATATATGAATGAGCTTGAGTTCCGCAAAGCTCTTAATGAATTGCGCGCGATTTGGGTTGAAGGCAATAACTATATTTCAGTCAGCGAGCCGTGGACAGTGATTAAAACTGATGCGGAGCGCGCGGCGGCAATTTTGCGGGTTTGCATTAATCTTATCAGGATTTTTGCCATTTTATCAGCGCCGATTATGCCGGATATTGCGGCTAAAATGCTTGCCAAATTGCACCTTGACGCTAAAGATATGCCGTCTCTTAAAGGCTTTGATATTGCCAAAGAAATTACCGCGGTTAAAGCCGGTCAGCCGTTTGAAGTCGGCGATATGCTGTTTGAGCGAATCGCGCCGGAAAAGGTTGAAGAACTTAAACAAAAATACGGGAGTAAAAAATAATGGATTTAATCAGATTAAAAACTTTTCGTTTGCATGGAGCGGCTAAGTTTTTCCATACTTTGTTTATGATAATTACTTATCCTTTGCGCCATATTTTTATTTTTTTAACCTGTGTGGTGATTTTTTTGGCGGTGCTGATTGCGCTTCCGATGTTGTTCGGAATTTCCGCGGAGCATATCGGCGATTGGTATATGCTGAAATGCGGTGAAAACAATATCTGCACGGCGATTCAGGATAATCTTGAAAAAGTTACCAAAAAAGAACCGGCGGAAGTTTCGGCGCCCAAGATTATTCGCGCTCAGCCGGTAGAAGAAAATGAGGCGATGTTGGAAAGCAGACAAGTGTTCAAAAAAGCGGGCGCTCCCGTTGCTCCGGAAGATGCCGAATCGGAGCCGGAAAGCAAGCCGAAAAAACAATATAAAATCATGAACATTAAAAAGAATCCGCCAATCAGCCGCGCTGAGGTAATGCCGACGGTGATTAAGGCGGAAAATTCGCAAGAGGTAAAATTGCCGGAAGTTGCGGCGGAAAATAAGGCGGAGCCGGAGCTTCCCGCCTCGCAATATTATCGCCGCGATGACAGTTTGCCGCTTACTTATGAAGATAATCCGGCGACGGTTAAAGGCGAAACATTTGTGTTTAGCGCCAATGAAATTTCAGTCGGCAACACTTATATGATTTTGTATGGCATATACACTGATCCGACTAAATATAACCAAGATGAGGCTAATCAGTATTTAAGAGAATTGGCTGACGGTAAAATGTTAGAGTGCAAAATTGTGGCGTATACTTATCGGAATATTGCGACCGGCGTTTGCTTTTTAGACGGACGCAGCGTTAACCGCAATTTGGTTGACGCCGGGTTTGCCGATAACGTTGCTTTATAAGGATTATGCTCATGTGGCAGCCGGTGTTGATGATTGACGGCTTTATACTTTCGGTTTTAGGCTTGACGATGCTTGTTCCGGCTGCCTTTGATATTTATGAGCGCCATTTAATGCGCTCGCCTTTTTTGATTGCTTCATTTTTAACCATATTTATCGGAATGGCGCTGTTTTTGGCAAGTAAAGTGCGGATTAGCCGCATCAGCTTAAAGCAAGGCTATTTGGTAACCTGCGCGTGTTGGCTTTCAGTTGCCGCGTTTGCCTCGCTCCCTTTTTATTTATACGGAATCGGCGGAAGTATCAGTTCGGCTTTATTTGAGGGAACTTCCGGTATTACCGGCACCGGCGCAACGGTTATTTATGACGTTGAATCGCTACCTCGTTCGGTATTGATATGGCGTTCAATTTTAAACGGATTGGGCGGTATCGGAATTATTATTTTTGCTGTGGCAATGCTGCCGTTTTTAGGAATCGGCGGTATGCAGATTTTTCAGCGCGAGAATGCCGACACCGGCGATAAATTTATGCCCAAATTTGTGGATATGGCCAAGTGGATTATCGGGGTGTATTTGAGCTTGGTTATATTGTGCGCCGTAATGCTGCATTGGTGCGGCATGACTTGGTTTGACGCCGCTAATCACGCTCTTTCGGCAGTGGCGACCGGTGGTTTTTCAACCAAAAACAATTCAGTGGCATTCTTTAACAGCGCGGCGATAGAATCGGTTTTATCTTTATTTATGATAATCGGAGCGCTGCCGATAACTTTTTACATAATTTTATTGCGTAACCGCGAAGTGGAGCCGTTCAGATTCGGGCAGGCTAAGCAGTTTTTGAAAACCGTGTTGCTGTTGGTTGTTTTGGTGGCGTTATGGCTTGCCTTAAAAAACAATGTGTCGTTTTTAACCGCTTTGCGCAGCAGCTCGTTCAGCATTATTTCAGTAATTACCACTACCGGTTTTTCATCAGCCGATTTTTTAAGTTGGGGCGTTTGGACGGGTATGTTTTTTACCTTTTTATCCTTGCACGGAGGCTGTATCGGTTCAACTACCGGCTCGGTTAAAACCATGCGTTGGCAGGTGTTGTTTTCATATATTCATAAAGTTACGGCCTCAGCGATTAATCCTAATCGGGTGGTGCCGGTAAAGGTCGGCGATGTTCCGGTATCTGATAAAGTGGTTATTTCGGTGTTGGTTTATATATTGCTATTTTTTATTACCGTGGCGGTATTTGCGGTGGCGTTAAATTTTATGGGCTATGATTTTACCACTTCACTTTCAGCCGCGATTGCCAGCGTTACCAATACCGGTCCGGGAATTGCTCCGCGTATCGGGGTTGCCGGTAATTATGCCTTCTTTTCGCCTGAGGCAAAGTTGGCGCTATGCGGCGCAATGATGTTGGGGCGCTTGGAAATTTTAACGTTGCTGGTTATTTTTACGCCGTCATTTTGGAAAAATTAGCGGTGCTGTTTAACGTAATTTAAAATATAAATTCGGATACTGCCCGATAAACTTTCATGGGTGCGAGCCGAATCTATTTCAGTGACAAGTTCATTTAAGCTTAATTTGCGAGCGGCGGCAATTTGTTTAAGCTCGTCAAAAAACTCTTTTTCAAGCGTGAAGCTGGTTTCGTGCTGTCCGGCGATGGTAACGGAGTATTTATTCATGTTATTTTTTCCGAAAACTATCAATAGATATTACTTCCGCCGGATGAGAGTTGGGTGATTGTTTAATTTCATCTTCAAGCTTGGCTAGCTTTTCGGCGTCATCGTCTTCTTCACTTTCAGTATCAGGCTTAAAGCTCAAGCCGAATTTGGCGCACGGGTCGGCAAAATAAGTAACTGATGCAAATGGAACGGTCAGTTCATACGGAATGCCGCCAAACATCAGCACGACTGAAAATTTATCATTATCAACTCTCAAATCAGAAAACTGATGCTGCAGTACGATAGTAATTTCTTTGGGGTATTGCTCTTTTAAGCTTTCAGGCATTTCAACGCCGACAAAATCAGTTCGGAAAGTGATGTAAAAATGATTTTCGCCGAGCAATCCTTCAGCTTCGGCAAATTTGAGCGCGTCAACGACAACGCCTCTCAGGTTTTTATTAATAAGTTCATCGTAATCAATTTCCGATTCGGTGTTTTGCATTTTATTTCCCTCTGCTAAATTACTTTCACGCGCATTATAAAAGTAATTTATAAAACTTCAAGCATAAAAAATGAGCCGTTCTGTTGCTAGGTGGCTCAAACCCCACTTTTAACAAACCAAGGTTAAAAGAATCAGATTTTGTTGCTTTCGCTTAAATTAAGCAGCTACGGCAACAGGTGCAAAATTATCATTTGCATTCATTTATTTTGAACCGATAACGGTGGTATCCCGCCGGACACAGCAAGTATCTTTAATGAAATACTGTCAAACCTATTTCACCCCCCTCAGTCGCAGTTCATATAAGCGGTTTCTGCTTGCAACTTTTATCCTTGTGTAACTATTTGTACACGGCGTCAAAAAGTTACGGCGCATTAACCTGCTTATATGAACTGCTCTACTGCCACACTCCAAAATCACGTCATATTAGCCAGCTTAAACAGCCGTCACTAATGGCGTTTTCATGCTTGTTGCTCACTCACTCGTGTAGTTTTTACCTACAAGTCGTTCGCTCGCAACGGCGCAGCAGAGCATTTCTCTGCATTTTGGCAGTTCGTATAAGCGGCTTCTGCTTGCAAGTTTTTTCTTTATGTATCGGTTTTGTACACCGCAGAAAAAACTTACTGCGCATTAGCCGGCTTAAACAGCCGTCACTAATAGTGTAACAGCGCTTTATAAAATGGTGGAGGTGCCGAGTACTGCCCTCGGGTCCAATATACCTATTTCATACCGCCTCTGGTGTCATAGCCAATTTCTTGGCAGAAGTCAGTATAGGCATATTTTGCCAAAATGCAAGCAGATATTTGGGTTTACCGTAACCATATAACAGCGAGTTCGGTGCCGGTAGGTGAGTTTACGCCGTAATGTTTGGTACATAGTTCATAAATGTCGTTCATATTCAGATTTTTAAGGCATTTTACATCAGTTGTGCAATAATTATCGCCAAATAATCTGACAGCAGCATTGTCGCTATTATCATGATTGCTTTGCGACATTACCTCCCAAAGATTAGCGCTGTTTTCTTTGGCGGTCAGCAGAATATTTTTACAAATTTCCAGATTGTCAGCTGATTTTGTGCTGAGCGATGAGGAGCCGAGACCGGAATAAGATGAAAGAAAAATACTATCCCCGGCACTTCCGATAAAAATCCACCAGCCTTGCCCGAAAGTGTCATAAATCACATCGGGTTGGTTTTGCTTAATCATTTCTTGCGGAATTTCGCCCATTTTTATAAGATATGAGGTTATATAAGTTCCACCTTGTTTTAAATTATCAAAGCTATGCACGTTGCGAGCAATGGCGTTGATAACCGTGTTCATTTGTTCGGCATGCTTATTAAGCTTATACTTCATCATCGCCTTAGAGTAACCGCTGATGGCACCAACGGATAGTACTCCAATAATAGCGAGAACGCCAAGCATTTCTACCATAGACCGCCCTTGTTCTTTTGGGCTCGCGTCTAGCGGGCACCTACTAGCAACTTTTTTCATTATGTACC
>CAVBCV010000040.1:0-11262 GCA_963594125.1 Lachnospiraceae bacterium | reverse complement strand
GCGAACTGATTATATTCCTTTTTTATAATCTTGGATACTGCTTTTGCCCCTTACTCTGATGGAGAACCTGGCGCTTTCCTTGCTCATTAAGATGTTACAAAGAACTTGCAGATAAAAACGCCATACCTATGGCGTTTTTACTTAGCGTTCCCCTTACCCGCTCCAATAAAAATCCACCGCCGATATTCGGCTGATTGACATGTTATAAATATGGAGCATTTTCCATGAAATTATATTCTGATGAAGCATTATGTTTAGGCGGAATTTTTAGTGTGGTGTCAGCTCCTTTTATTTATGTCGGCATAGAATCCGTTGCCTTAATTTTGCTATTTTCCTTTATTGTGCTGATGTTTGGCATTGCTTTTAACAAAGTGCCGTTTTTTGTTACTTATATGATTAATCATCACCCTGAAATTACTTATTATTTAAGCGCTATCGGTTGGATTCCGTATTTTGCTATTGTTTATCCGGTGGTATTAATTGCCATTTGCACCTTTTTTGATCTTAACGATAAGACCTCTGAATTTTGGTTTAATATTTATACTTGGATACTTAGTTTTGGCGCCTTTATCTCTTTGTTAATTGCCTTTGTAAAACGTAGCTGCGCATAAATTTCATTACACACAATATAAAATTCCCATCCTGAGGAGGGGAATTTTAAAATGGTCGGCATCTTGACTTGGGATGGGAATTTTAAAATGCGGCGGAAAATACAACTTATACACAGCACGGACTCGTAAATATTGCAAAAAAAAAACATGAGCTAAAATCTTTTCAAATTAACATTTTGAAAGGATTTTAGCTCATGTATACACAATCTGGTCGTTCAATGGTAGAAATGCTTGGAGTGCTTGCCATTATTGGCGTTTTAAGCATCGGCGCCATCTCCGGTTACTCCAAAGCTATGTTCAAATATAAGCTTAACAAATATTCGGAACAGATGAATACGGTGATAAATGCCGTGGCGCGTAATGTGCATAGTTTTGACAATATTTATTCACAAAACGACTTAGCAACTTCGTTAGTGCAATATTTTGTAAAAATGGGCGAAATTCCAACTGAGATGGTTACATCTAACCCCAAATATCTGCGTGATATTTTCGGTATGCGTTGGGAAATTGCTATGTCATCAGACAGCACGGGTATATTACTCTCAAGCTATGATACACCAAGCACAAAGTCAGCCGACGAATTGGAAAGATGCCGCGCCTTTATTACGCTTGCCAAAGAAAATTCCGGCAGTATTTTGCGCGTTTCCACAGTCAGCGGACACGGCACATCATCGGCAAAATTTGCTCTTTTATACGGTGATACTTTCTGCACCGCTGACCGCAAGTGCTTAAAAAATGTAACATTAGATGATATTTATGAAATATGCACAGCGCAAATCGGCGCAACCTCATCGGTTGAAACCGCCATTTGGTGGAAAATCAGAGATTAATCACGACCGTCAAAAATAGCCTGAAAAGCATAAGCGTACGGGTCAGGCGCCTCATATTTTTGTTGGTCGGCGTCATTAAGCGCCCTTACGCCGTCAGAGCGGTGCAAAGTTTCGGCTTTTTCACTCATAACAGTTTGCAGGTAACGCGAAATATCAGTAAATACACATTTTATCACCACCAAATTGCCGTCAGGTTTTTGCGCCGGTAACTGAGTCTTGGGGTTGCGCACCACATAAGGCTTAATAACTTCCGTATCACCGGCGCCGCCGATGCCCATGGCAAATTTACTGAATTTATTTTCATCAGCGCAAGGTGTAATTTGCTTAATTTCATTAAGATAAAACGCCATCGCCTGCTTTTCAAGCGCAGGCACCGTATCATCGGCGATGCGGTTTTGGCAATGCTCTATTGCCGCATTTAATTTTTTAGCTTCATAACTTTGCTGACCTTGCATTTTAGCCTCCTTAGCAAAAAACCTGCGCACGCAGGTTTTTAATTAATCTTTATGACGGAATGTAATTCTGCCCTTAGTTAAGTCATAAGGGGTCATTTCAATATCTACTTTATCGCCAACCATCACGCGGATTCTGAATTTGCGCATTTTTCCGGCGGTATGCGCCAAAATTTCAACTCCGTTTTCAAGTTTAACACGGAACATGGCGTTCGGCAGCTTTTCAATAACTTCACCGGTTAATTCCAAAAGTTCTTCTTTACTCATAAAAAATCCTTTACATATAAGTTCAATTTTCTTTGGTATACCCTTTATTTTTTAATTTTGCAATTTTTTTCTTTTAGATTTTGGAAATTTTAGCAAAAAAGTTGTGCCTTGATTAATTTCGCTGCTGACACTGATTTCGCCTTTAAACTTTTCAACCAACGATTTGACAATGGCAAGCCCCAATCCGGTGCCCTGATGACGGCTGCTGCGCCCTTCGGAATAAAACGGTTCAAAAATATGCTGAAATTTATCTTTGGCAATGCCGACGCCGGTATCTTTAACCTCAACGGCCACGCTGTTTTTATCTTTTGAGGTTTTAATGCTTAATGTTCCGCCGGAGGGCATGGCTTTTAAGGCATTTTGCGATAAATTAAGGATAATCATCTTAAAATCGGCCTCACTGCCGACAATATCATTTTCAGTGCCGGTAAAGTCAGATTTTACCGTTATACCGTTGCGCTTAGCTTCATAATCAAGCAGAGACAGTACCTCTTCAATGCCGGGGCGGATGTCAAAAACTTCTTGCTCGTCAGTGCTGAAATGCGCCAATTTAAGCAAGCGTTCCGGAATATCAATACTGCTTACAATTTGGTTATATATCATATCAAGATATTTTTTTTCTTTGGAGCCCTCAGGTAAATCTTTAAACGAGGTTTCCAATAAGCCTTCTAAAATCATGCGCACGGAGCCTAAATTATTTTTCATTTCATGCGCAACGGAGGTAGCCAAAAAGCCTAACGAGGCAATTTTTTGCTCATGCGAAAAACGAATATCATCACTTAAATCACGGATTGATTCTACGATGTAAAAATCATCGGGAAGCGCCGTGCTTTTAACCTTTAAGGGCGCCGCGTTGATTGAAAGCGGACGCGCGCCCGCGGTTTGAATTATGCTGATACTTTTAGAATCGGCGCGCTTAATTTCACGCAACGGACAAGTAATCATCCCTTGCGGGCACGGTTCGTTATAGCCGCAAGCATAGTAACATTTTATGTTGCCGTCAGGGTTATGATTTTTAAATTGCTTAATATAGGCTTTGTTTGCCAACACCACGTTATAATTATGGTCTATCACCCTGATACCGTCAGGAATAGCGTCAATCAGCAACTGCAAAAATTTTTCGGTGTTTTTAATGGCGGTGATGTTGCTTTCAATGTTATCAATCATGGTATTAAAGGTTTTGGCAAGCGTGTCAAACTCATCAAAAAAGATTTGCTTTTTGCCGAGTAATATTCGGTGTGAAAAATCGCCGTCGGCAACCAATTTACTGGCATCGGTTAAGCGCTTAATCGGCACAATCACCCATTTTTGCAGCAAAAAGCCTAAAATCATGATGGAAAGAAATGATAACAGCGAGCTGACGGCAATTATTTTAGCGCCTTCGGTAAAGGCTTTGGTACGCTCATCATAGTTTTTTTGCAAATCTTGATTAAGTTTCTGCTCGCGTGAAAGTTCTTCCTGTTTTTGCCCCAAGTCGCCGCTTACAACCGCCTCACTCTCATGAGACAGCGTAACATTGGCGCGGTTAAGTTCACGACGCAAGGCAATATTTTCGTACAACAGCTCCATAACATACTGGTTGCGCAAAAAGATAGAGTTTTTATCTTCCTGATACTTTTTGCTGTAAATGTTCAAAAACATTGAAAAGAACAGAGCGCCCATAAAAATAAAAAATACAAAAAAGGTATAAAAAATTTTTTTATTTAAGCTAAAATACATAACTTGCCCTCTTATTTAAAAATCTGCAAAAACTGCTCTTGGTCATTAATCATTAAATACGGATTGCACTGCTTTTCAAGCCCCAACGTAATCGGCTTATCGGGTTCTTTTTGGGTTAGGCGCGAATACGCAAGCGCCAAATATTTTTCCAGCGCCGGAGTTTGCCCGCGTGCCATTGCCATACGGAGCGCGCCCGCCGTATATTCATGACCGGGATAAAAAACAACGTCATCAGGCAAAGCTTTAATTTTTTGCAGGCTGTTCCACATTTGCTC
The DNA here is from genome assembly GCA_963594125.1 of Lachnospiraceae bacterium. Lineage (GTDB taxonomy): Bacteria > Pseudomonadota > Alphaproteobacteria > RF32 > CAG-239 > CAAFZY01. The sequence goes on along the minus strand of CAVBCV010000040.1, from coordinate 7,108 downwards.
AGGAGTTCCCTCAAAGATGCCGCCGATACATAAATTAAACAGCACGTCGCCGGTAAATAAAACCTTATCATTGGGGAAATACCACAAAACATGCCCAAGCGTATGTCCGGGCGCGGCAATAACTTGCGCTTTACTTTCGCCAAGGCAAAATTCATCGCCGTCTTTTAGCGCAATATCAAGCTCAGGAATAAGCGATTTTTCAGCCTCCGGACCAACAACTTTTAAGCCGTACAAGCTTTTAAGTTCGGCATTGCCGCCAACGTGGTCAAAATGATGGTGAGTGGTTAAAATGTATGATGGTTTAAGCTTTAATGCCTCGCACATAATTTTTACCGGTTCCGCCTCAGAAGCGTCAACCACAGCGGTGATGCCGGTGGTTTCATCGGTAATGATATAAGCGTAATTATCCATAACACCGGCGCGGCATAGAACCGGCTTAATCCTTAAACTCATACTCATCCTCCAACGTGGCTTCGTCTAAATAAAAAAAGCGGTAGTAGGTAACAACATAATCAATCAAACCGGCGTAATTTTGCAAATTGCTGTTTAAGATAAAAGTCCAGTCCATGCGCTTGCCGTAAATTACACTGCCGCGGCGGCGAGATTCGGCGCGCGAGTTCCAAAACTGTTCAAAATTAATATTAGAATTGGCTTTAAGCGCAAAAGCGCGCATACTGCTCTCAAGCGACGGATAAATTATGTAGCGGTATGAATCGTCGTCTTCGCCTATCGGCGCCAAACCTTTATCAGTATACCAATCACGCGCTTTGTACAGGTTGTTGCCCAAAACCGCAATACGCGAAGTTCCCCAATCGGTGGCAACGGCGGCAATACTTACCAAAATTGAGGGTGGCACCACATCAACGCGCCGGATTAACTCATTTAATATCAGCGTGTAACGGCGAGTATCCTTAAACGGCGTGCTCACATCATATTTTTTTGCCATTTTTTCAAGATAATAAATATCAGGCTTTTGAAAATCGTGGTCGGTTTCAAACGCTTCTTTCAGCGCCATTAAATTTTCACGCTCTTCCAAAAATTCCTGATTAATTTTGAGCGCGAGCGGCATTAAAATTTGAATAAAAATGCGGTTGCGCACAGTGGCGTCTTCCATAGAGGCAAAATCAGCCGGAATATTTTTTACAAAAATACGCGGATACTCGTTTCCGGCGGGATTGATGTATTCATCATACTCCAAATAAGCAAACATTTTTTGCAAAGCGGCGGTGTTAAAATCAGCTAAATACACCCCGCTTTCGGTAATGTTCATTTTAACCTCAGCATTATCGGCGGCAGGTTTATCTTCAGCGGCAAAGGCAAAAGCCGGTATCAGGCAACAAACGATTAAGGTTAAAAATTGTTTTATCATGGGATTACCTTTGCGTAAATGTTAATCACTCGTCTTCTGAAAACGGGCGGACTTCCGTAACTTCAGGAATATAATTTTTTAAGATTTTTTCAACCCCGTCTTTAAGCGTGCGCATGGCATACGGACACCCCGCGCATTTACCGGTAAGCTCAACATAAAGCACGCCGCCGGTAAATTTTTTAATAGCAATATCGCCGCCGTCTTTGTTAAGCGCCGGACGAATCCGCGCCGCAACCAGCCCTGAAATTTTTTTCATTAAATCTGCAGACGATTCCGGTTCATGCCCCGCCACCACCACATCGGCGCCGGTAGCAACAAAATCTAAAATTTCGGCCATTATTTGCGGAGATAAATCATCCCATGAGGCATCATCGGTTTTAACAACAGATACCATATCGGGGGCAATTAAAACGCTTTCAATGCCGCCAAGGTCAAATATTGCCTCCGCCAACGGCGATTTACGGAGCGCTTTGGCATCGGCAAATTCAGAATCGGACGGCACGGCAAGTTTTTGCTCGGGATAAAAATTTTTAACATTCGGGTTGTTGGTTGCTTCCGTTTTAATTATCATGATTATTTCCTAAACGGCTGTTTTGAAGCGCCGCCATAATTAAGTTTAACCGGTAACGAGTTTTAGCCGCATAGCCGTTAAGTATCAGCAGATGATTTGGCGCAAACACGCTGTCTGCCTCACCGTTGCGAACAATCATCGGGCTTAAAGCCAAACCGTCTTCCAAAGTTTTGGTTAAAATGGTCCAGTTTTCATACTGGTCGGCATTTAAGATTTGAGCCTTAAAATCAGCGGACATCGCCTTTAGAACCACATAATAAGCGTACATCTGACCTTGCGCGTTATAAAACACATTATCAGCGGCATTATCAAACCAATCGGTAGAATGTTCGCGCACCTCAGTTTCAAGCTTGTTCATTATGCGACCGGTATCGCGGTTAATTACCGTCAGCAGTTTAAGCAATATTTCATCAGCGGATTTACGCGGTTTTAACTCCGCCTCATTAAAGCGTTGCAAAGATTTGCGGGCTTTGCGGTATTGCGCGCCGGATGAAGGCGCTAATGAAAGATTTTCAGTTTTAGAAAGCAACCACACGTCAGCCGGATATTTTAAAAATTCCGTAGCTTTTAACAATTCCGGCGAATCGTAGCTTTGCGATAAAGTTACCGTGGTGTTTTTTAAGGCTTTGATTATTCCGCGCTGAAACTGCGGCATATTATCAAGCACATACCCCGGGAAGATAATCGGCAAATTAGGCGTCCACATGTGGTCATCAACCTCGCGGCTGATGAGTTTGGCAACCGAATCGGCAACCGCCAAACCTTTTTCCGGTTTAGCAGCCTCCGCCAACGGAGATTTATCAATTTTATCGGTTGCCCAACTGCCAACCAGATAGTAAAGCAGTAAAAACACCGGTAAAATAATGGCAATAGACTTCCATGAGCGTTTAATAAACTCCCAAAATTCCGCAACCCGTTCGGCGGTAATCGGGTTAAGACGCCGCATTACCTCCATAACCTCAGTTAAGCGGAGTTTAATGGTTTCCCATTGCTGTTTGTTTGGCATTTTGCCCCCTTTTGTAAAAAAGTTTCAGAACTTCCGAAATATCCAACACTCTGGTTATTTTAGCCATAATCAAAAAAGTTGCAAGCCCGAAAATGCCAAAGGCACCCAATAAGCACAATTTAAGCACCACGCCAAGCCGCAACCAGTTGCCGACCGCCGCATTAAGCCCCAGTTCCGCCGCATAAACCATTACTCCCATAAAAACGGAACAAAACGCTATTTTAAGCATTTTAGCGCACAGCTCCGGCGAAAGCTGCCAAAATCCGCGTTTTTTGAGCCCGTGCAAATATTGCGCAAGCGATACAAACGCCGCAATGGTGGTAGCCGTGGCAATGCCGACATGCCCAAAAGTTTTCATCAAGAGCAAGCAAGCGATTAAGTTGGTTAAAAATACCACCGCGCTGTACTTTACCGGCGTTACGGTGTCGCCGCGGGCAAAAAAGTTTGGCATTAAGGCTTTAACCAACACATAGCACGGCAAACCGATGGAATAAGCCCGCACCGCCATTGCCGTCATGGCGGTATCATCCGCGCTGAAGCGTCCGTGTTCAAACAGGATGTTAATAACCGGAGCAGCAAGCACAATCATCATCACCGCCGCCGGAAATGAGAGCAACGCGCCATACTCAACCGCTTTGTTTTGCGACTGCGCGCTGCCTTCTTGGTCACCTGCTTTTAACTGCTTAGAGAGAATCGGGAGCAGCGCCACGCTGATAGCGGCGCCAACCACGCCCAAAGGCAGTTGTTGCAAGCGATTGGCGTAATAAAGCCATGAGATTGCCCCGGTGCCGACCAATGAAACCAAGATGGTATCAACCACCATATTGATTTGATAAATTCCGGCGCCGACCACCCCCGGAGCAATGCGTTTAAACAAGGTTTTAATTTCAGAATCGCGCATAATTTTACCGATTGCCAAATACGGTGTAATGCGCACATGCTGTTTATGCAAAAAATAAGCAAGCCATAAAATTTCAAGGAATCCGGCAAAAGTAATGCCGATGGCGAATCCGTGCGCCGGAGTTATACTGAACGGCACAAAGACAAAAGCCGCCGCAATCATGCCCAAATTTAAGATTATCGGCGCCGCGGCGGGAGCGGCAAATTTTTCAAGCGAGTTTAAAATTCCGGCCTGAAATGAAACCACGGAAATAAACAACAAAAACGGAAAGGTTATGCGGCATAAGGAAACAGCAAGCTCGGTTTTACCGGCGTCATTTGCAAAACCGGGGGCTAAAACATGCACAACGGCAGGCATAAAGACCTCAAACAACAGCACAAAAATAATTAAAAAGAACACCAAAAGCGAAATGGCGCGCGAGGCAAAATACATAGACTTTTTTTGCCCCTCAGCCACAAGTTTTTGGGAAAATATCGGCACAAAAGCACTGGTAAACGCCCCTTCCGCAAACAAGCTTCTGAACAAATTAGGCAACTTAAACGAAACAAAAAACGCATCTGAGATTGCGCCGGCGCCAAGCATGTTGGCCAAAACCATATCGCGCAAAAATCCGGTAATCCGGCTGACAAAGGTAAAACCGCCAAAAGTGGCAATAGATTTAAATAAAGACATTTCCGCCCCTTAAATTATAAACAGCATTAATGTAGCTGAAAAAGTTTGCCTTTGCACTAATTTTTTACACAGCCTGTTAATTTATTAAAAAACTTGTTGAAAAATACTTGACAAAACCAAAAATATGTGCTTAGGATAGACAAAACGTTCCACGAAAGGATAAAAAAATGAGTAAAGCAACTATACAAGCAAAATTCCGCGGAAAGCGCATTGCTCATGGTTATTTTAAACATGGCAAACCTACCAAAAGTTTGTTGAGAACTATAGATGCCCTGAAAAAATCTGAAACAACCAACACTGCTGTTCAGATGAAAGAGCAGCAAACTCGTTAATTCCCCTGAAAATGTGTTTTATAATATCAGAAAAACTGCCGCAACGGCAGTTTTTTTGTGGCTTATTCGCGATGATACGGGTGACCGCTGATAATGGTTTGCACCCGATAAATCTGTTCGGTTAAAACCGCGCGCATTAACATGTGCGGCAAGGTTAACTTGCCGAATGAAAGCACCATGTCGGCGCGCTTGCGGGTTGATTCGATATGCCCGTCAGCGCCGCCGATTAAAAAGCAAATATCGGAACACCCGGCTGACATCCAATTTTCAAGTTTATGGGCTAATTCAGTGCTTTTAATATTTTCACCGCGCTCGTCTAACACCACAACTTTAGCTCCGTGCGGAATTGATGAAGTTAAAAACTCCGCCTCATCGGCTTGATTGGAATTGTCTTTTTCTTTAATGATAATATCCCATGACGAGCGCTTAACATATTCGGCAATCAGCATTGCTTCCGGCGAATTTTTTTTGCATTTTCCGATGGCTAAAATGTGAACTTTCATGTTTTTCTCCCTTAAAAAAACGTTTAACCATAACATTTTTGTTTTGCTCTGACAAGCGCTTAATTCAGTTGTTGCGATATAGAAGGTTTTATGTTACTATAATAATAGTTTTATGATAATTAGCGAGTTTGCCATGTCTAAAGAATCTTTGAAAAAGTTTTTACGCTCCAAAAGCACATCGCTATCGGTGGTTTTGGCAATGGCAACCGCCGCCAATGCTTCCGCCCAAGTTTCAGATGAACAAAAACAGGAAATCAAAAACAATATAGAAACTTTTATGAAAGGCGAAAAGAAAGAAGTTGTTATTCCGATTGATGCAAATCGGCGTTTTGTATACTCGCAAGGCGGAAAAGGCAAAAATGAGTGTTATGTGTTGACTGATGACAAAACGCTTGGGCATAACGGGGTTATCTCTTATGATGAAAGAAGCACGAAAGAGGCTAAAAAAGAATATAAAGAGGATCAGAAAGAAGCTTTTAAAAATGCGCCCGAAAATGAAACAAAAGTTATCACTCCGCAAGATTTTGTTGATGAATATAATCAAAAGGGCGGACATTTCACAGCGGGCAGTTATTCTGCTGATAATAAAAACATTACCGAGATATCATATACCGGAACAGCGGAAGAAATTGAAAACGCCGTTAAAAATCTGAACAGCAACCTTACCGACACATTATCCGCGCAACAAATTGCCGAAAAATATCAAACCAAACTCGTTAACCAAGATGCGCGCGACGTTACCGCTATTTCAGCACATGAAAATCAGCACTTTGTAAATGATAAAAACAATACTTATGCTCCCGGACTAAACGCCGCTGAGTACGGAAAATTAAACTGTTGGGACGAGTGTTCCGCCAATATGGCAAGCCTGATTTTGGCAAACCACAACTATAAAAACGCGTTAGAAGCCGGAATGCCGCAAGAAGAAGCATTAAAAGAACTTGATATTTGCGGTAAAAGATATTCTTTTTATAAAGATGCTGTCGCTAACGGGCTTAATCCGGATAGTCAAGAGGCTAAAAAGCTGATGGCGCAAGGCACCGTTAAAATGTGGCAAGAAAAATGTCAGCAAAGTTATGAATCGCAAATTGAACAGCATATAAAAAGTGCTAAAGACACTAACACCGCCGGTTTAATTATCGGCAATGAAAAAGATTATCGCTCGCGCGTTAATAAAATGTTTGATTCTTTTGATGAAAACCCCAAATTAAAAGCCGCAGGTGTTAAAGTCGGAAAATTTTCAGGATATATTCAGGATATAGAAATTCAGCTTTCCGAAAAAAGTATGCAAATGGCAAATGAAGTTACGCAGTCAAGCACCGGTTTCAGCTTGGAAGAAGGCAAACAAATCAGCGAGGCACTGCCCGGCAATCAGAAAAAAGATCAAAAAACGCTTGCCAAAATAATGTCTGACCCGCAAAAACTTTTATCACTCAGCGGGCGAGCTGACAATGCGGCTAAAGCGCCATCACAAAACGCAAATGCTGATTTAACCAAAACCAAACAGGCTAATAATTTTATGGGCGGCATATTTAAACGGCAACAAAACAACCGATAATTTTTCTTACAACTTATGCACAGTGCAGACTCGTAAATATTGCAAAAAAAAAACGCGAGCTAAAATCTTCTCAAAATTAACTTTTTTGAGGAGATTTTTGATGTTTATAAAAAAATTTGCTACTTTGCCCAACCTGGATTATCGGGTCAAGCCCGATAATGACAGAAAGCGGAAGGATACATCGCTCAAGCCCGAT
>CAVBCV010000039.1:0-11894 GCA_963594125.1 Lachnospiraceae bacterium | reverse complement strand
GAATTAGAGTTTTATGTGCTTAACTTATTTTTATGAAAAACAAACGAACTGATGACTGATTTTTTTATAACTTTTTTACTCCGCCCCCAACTTTGACGATGAACCCTTTTCTGTTAGTTCGTATCCACAGAATGTGCCAATTAAAAAAGGTCTCCCTGAAGGGAGACCTTTTTTAATTGGCGCGCCCGGCGGGATTCGAACTCACAACCTTCTGATCCGTAGTCAGATGCTCTATCCAATTGAGCTACGGGCGCATCGCGATTTATTGTGTTAATAAATCAAAACTTTCCGTTTTGCAAGCACTTTTTTGCATAAATTTTATTTTTTTAATAAAAATCTTGCTAAAACTTTAATTTCGCGCTTGTATTTTAAGAAAATTGACTCTAAAACTTAATTAATCGCTTAACTAATTTGTAAAAAGGCTTAAATTATGAAAAAAACTTTGATTGTTGGCGCGGCTTTGTTAATCAGCGCTTGCGCTTCGGAAACTTTGTTTCCTTCCAATAACCAAATTGTCAGCACTCCGGCATCGGAAAAAATGCAAATGGAAGCTGATACCGGAACCGTGGTTGGTCGTAAAGTTACGGAATTTAAAAATGAGCTGAACCACATTCGTTCTCAGTTGAATAAAGATTCTGAAACTTTGGTTAAATTGCGCGCTGATGTTACCGCCAATATTACTAAATATAATGAAATTATGGCGGCAATGGAAACTAAATTGCAGCTCGGCACCACACCTGCTAACCCGAAAATGGTTGCTTTTTATAACAATGCGCAAAATGTTTTGCAAGAAAATGAAACTGCGATTGAAGGCTTAAATAACCTTTCTGCTGATACTGCCGCTTTGGCTACTCAGTTAGCCGCTCTTATCAGCAGTGTGCGCGAAACATATTCTGTTCCGGGTGCATTAGATGAAGATCATGCCAATTTGCGCGTTTTGGAAAATGGCGCGGAACAAACCGCAGTTGCCGTTAAAAATATGATGGCGGAAGTTATGGTTGATTCGGCTCAACAAAAAGCCGCTACGCAAAATGCCAGAGTTCGTTTGCTTGGTATGAATAATGCTATTGCGCATGGTTCATTCGGACCGGATAACGCCGTAATTTTATCGCAACCGCTGCCTCGTCCGCAAGTTATGCAACCGGCTCCGCGTCCGCAAGTTATGCAACCGGCTCCTCGTCCGCAAACCGTAAAACAGCCTTTGCCGAAAATTAAAGCTCCGGTTAAAGCTGTAAAAACCCAAACTAAGCCTCAAGCAAAAACCGTTGCTCCGGTTACAGTATCTAAAAATGCGCCGCTTTTTAAGGTTGTGTTTAATGCTGAAGACATTAATTATAAAAAAGATTTAGAATCGGCAATTAACAAGGCTCTTGCCGCTAATGCCAAGGCAAAGTTTAAGGTTGAGGCGGTAAATCCGTTGAAGACTGCCGCTACGGCTGATTCTAAAAAATATGCGGCGGAAGTTTTTGCTGAAATGATTAACCTCGGAGTTGCTCCTGAAGATATTGTTATTGTTTCAAAAGCAGGCTCAGATGTTAAAATTCCGCTCGTTAATGTTTATATAAAATAAAACAAGCTCTTAAATAAAAAACAAGCTCTTAAATAAAAAAGGTTCAGCTTAAAAACTGAACCTTTTTTATTGCTCAAAACTTGCTAATCAACTGGTTTGATATGCCAGATCTTATCGGCATATTCCATAACGGCGCGGTCGCTTGAAAAGTAACCGATACGAGCAACATTCAAAATGGCTTTTTTGCACCATTCTGATTTTTTGCGATAGTCAGTCTCGGCTTTATGTATGGTATGGTTAAAGTCTTCCAAGTCTGCCAAAATAAAGTAATAATCGCGGTTGGTCAGTTCTTCAAAAATCGGCTTAAACAGCAATGCGTGGTCTTTTTCGCAGAACATGCTGGAATTAAGCGAATTTAAGATGCGCTTAATATAATCGGATTTTTCATAAAGTTCGCGCGGATTGTAGGTGGAGCGCATAGCTTTTATTTGCTCATCTTTTAAGCCGAACAAGTAAAAGTTTTCAGCGCCGACCGCTTCGCGGATTTCAATATTGGCGCCGTCATAAGTACCAACGGTTAAAGCCCCGTTTAAGGCAAACTTCATGTTGCCGGTACCGGAAGCTTCAAATCCGGCGGTTGAGGTTTGCAAGCTGACATCAGCGGCCGGAATTAAGCGTTCTGCCAATGAAACTTTGTAGTCAGGCAGGAACACAACTTTAATAGCGTTGTTGACCCGCGGGTCATTGTTTACAACATCAGCCACATTATTAATCAACTTAATTATGAGTTTGGCAAAAGTGTAAGACGGCGCGGCTTTACCGGCAAAAATATAGGTTTTGTTGTGTATCGGGCGCGCGTTGTCTTTAACGATGGCTAAATAATCGCCGATAACCTGCAAAATGGTCATTAACTGGCGCTTGTATTCGTGAATACGCTTAGCGTGAACAATATACATGCTGTTTGAGCTTACCATAATTCCGGCATTCTTAAATATCTGGAAAGCTAAATGCTCTTTGTTGGTATGCTTGTTTTCAGCAAATTTTTTAACAAATTCATCATCATTAATAAATTGCTCAAGTTTTTTAAGCTCGTTTAAGTTGGTAATCCATTCTTTGCCGATTTTGTCAGTAATAAGGTCGGCAAGCGGGGTGTTGGCATGCAGAAGCCAGCGCCGCGGCGTGATACCGTTGGTAACATTAATGAATCTTTCCGGCCACAGCTCGTAAAATTCAGGCACGAGCGAAGTTTTAATCAGATCAGAGTGAATTTTGGCAACACCGTTGACGGAAAATGAACCGACAATAGAAAGGTTGGCCATGCGAATAATCTGATTATTGCCGTCGCCGGAAACAATGGAAACTTTAGCCAGTTTGGGCGAGTCTTCACCGAATTTGGAGCGGGCAAATTCCATAAAGCGTTTGTTAATTTCATAAATAATCTGCAAATGGCGCGGCAGCATTTTACCTAAAATGCGGGTGGGCCATGTTTCAAGCGCTTCAGGGAGCAAAGTGTGGTTGGTGTATGCAAAAATTTTGGTGGTGATTGCCCAAGCGTCATCCCATTCCTGCCCGTATTGGTCAATAAGCAAGCGCATCATTTCGGCAATAGCCAAGGCAGGGTGGGTGTCATTTAACTGGATGCAAACATAATCCGGCATTTTGTAAAAATCGTTGCTTTTTTCCAAAAAGCGGCGGATAATATCTTGAATGGCGCAGGATACAAAGAAATATTGCTGGGTAAGGCGCAATTCTTTACCGGATTCAACCGCGTCAGAAGGGTACAAAACTTTTGAAATGGTTTCGGTTTTGATTTTATCTTTAACCGCTTCCATATAGCCGCCTTCATTAAAGACGTTAATGTCAAGTTCTTCATCGCTTTTAGCGGAGAATAAGCGCAAATAGTTAACGGATTTGCCGTCATAACCGACAATCGGAAAATCATACGGAACGCCGTACAAAGTTTGGGTGTTAACCCATGTAAAATACGGCTTGCCGTCAGCGCCCATATAGCTTTCAACATTACCGTAAATCGGAATGCTGACTTTGCGGTCTTGGCGGGCAAACTGCCATGGTGAGTTTTCTCCGAGCCAGCTGTCGGCTTGCTCAATTTGCCAGCCGTTTTCAAATTTTTGCTTAAACAAACCGAACTGATAGTTAATGCCGTATCCGAATCCTGCTAAGCCTAATGAGGCCATGGAATCAAGATAGCAGGCTGCTAAGCGTCCTAAGCCGCCGTTGCCTAGCGCGGGGTCGTATTCGGCGTCAAAAATTTCTTCCATTGAAATATCTGGAAAACCGTCAATATGAATATCTTTGAGCAAATTAAACAGTTCAAGGTTGTGCAAATTATTTTCAAGCGAGCGACCGATGAGATATTCAATGGAAAGGTAATAAACTCGTTTGGAACCGGCATCGTTATAGCGGTGAATGGTTTGATACATTCGGTCCATGGCAAATTCGCGCACCGCCAAAGCAATAGCCTCAAAGGCTTCTTCTTTGGTAAGCTCGCAAGTTCGTTTACCGATAAAATATTTAATGTAATGTTCTATTGAAAGCTTTAATCTGGCTTTATCAATTTCATTTACGGCTTTGGATACGTCTTTTTTCAAAATGTTTCCCCTTGATTTTAAAATACTCTTTTATACCGAGCTATATAAAAAATTGTTTGAAATTTACTTAACAATATAAGAATATCTAAGATATTTGCAAAGTTTTTTATGCAAAAACAGTTGCAAATTTTTTGAAAATAGACAATAATCGGTGCGATTAACGTAAAAAACAGGGATTTAAAATGAAAAAAACTTTTTTGTTGACATTGCTTGGCGCAACCGCGTTGGCGGTAAACGCTGAGGCTGCAACCATTTTTGAAGCAATGGGCAGCGCTTATACCAATAACCCTACATTACAGGCGCAGCGCGCGTATGTTCGGGCAGTTGATGAGAATGTGGCGATTGCTAAATCAGGATACAGACCGACTTTATCGGTTGTCGGCTCTTATTCGGATTCACATGTTCATAACGATGTTGTTGAGGTTCAGGACGGATATGACGAATCGGTTGCCGCTGTAGTTAATCAACCTATTTTTAACGGATTTTCAACTCGCAACAGCGTAAAAGCCGCTGATGCCGCCGTTAAGGCTGAGCAAAGCAACTTGTATAATGTTGAGCAGCAGGTTTTGTTAAGCGCCTCAACCGCGTATTTAAATGTGTTGCGTGACGAATCAATTGTTAAATTGCAAAAAAACAATGAAAAACTTTTGAAAAAGCGTATGGAAGAGACCAAAGAGCGTTTTAATGTGGGCGAAGTTACCCGCACCGATGTTTCACAATCTGAGGCTCGTTATTCACAAGCTCGCTCTGACCGGATTGCCGCTGAAGGTAATTTGGCTGCTTCAAAAGCGGTTTATGTTCAGGTTATCGGTCATGAACCGGAAGGCTTGGAAGAGCCGGTCGGTATTGCCGATATGTTCCCAAAATCAATAGAAGACGCGGTAAATTATGCCAGAAGCAATAACTATGCCTTAAAGGCCGCTAAAGACGCGTTAAATGCGCAAAGTTATACGGTTGCCGCCAATACCGGCGCTTTGCTGCCGCAAGTAAATTTTGAGGCTACCGCCGCGCGCGGACAAACTCAGTCATACACCACTAAAGACCCTGAAACCAATAGCTTTAAGTGGGGTGTTAATATGACGGTTCCTCTTTATGATGCCGGTGAGAATCGCGCTAAAATCCGCCAGAGCAAATATAAAAAATGGCAGGCACAAGAGGCGGTAATGGAAGCGGAGCGCAATATGGTTTCATCGGTTAGCAGCAACTGGGAATATATGGTTTCAAACCAAGCTAAAATCGCCTCGGTTAAAGATCAAATCAGAGCTTACGCGATTGCGCTTGACGGCGTTCAGCAGGAAGAAGCTTTGGGTAACCGTACGGTTTTAGATGTGTTAGACGCTTATCAATCGTTGCTGAACTCTAATGTTGAAGAAGTTCAGGCTCGCCGTGATTATTACGTTTCAGGTATGCAGTTGTTGCTTTCAATGGGACGCTTGACTGCTAAAGACCTTAATTTGTCGGTTGATTTATACAATGCTGAAGAACATTCGGAAAAAACTGCCGGCAGATGGCTGTCATTATCAGTTGATAAATAAAATTTTTCTGTTATGATGCAGATATAATTTTTTTAAGGAATGCTCATGGCTGACGAAGACGAAATGTCAATGGATGAAATTCTGGCTTCAATCCGGAATATTCTGTGGGAAAAGGAGGTGAATAAAAGCGCCTCCCGTTCCTGTATTCGTGACTATGCCAAAGATGCTGAAGGCGATGTTTTTATTTTAACTAAAGACATGCTTGCTAAAACTTTAGAACTTCCGTATGAGTATGCTCAGTGGAATTTTAATGATGTTGCCGCTAAAATTTTGCATAAATATGCCAAAGTTTTTGACGGTGATGCTGAAGCTTCCTCAAAGCGTTTGAAACGAGTGGGGGAAAAGGCGGGGTCTTAAAGCCGGTAAGTCTGAACCTGCCTGCAAATTTTTTCTGCCCTTGAAACCTGTTGATTTTGAGGGTTTTTGTTTGAATATTAAGTAAAATTAAAACAGGAAATTTTAAAAATGTTGGAAAAAAACTATAATCCTAAAGATTTTGAAGAAAAAATTTATAAAGATTGGGAAGAATCGGGCGATTTTAAGCCGGATATGCGCTCAGATAAAGACGCGTTCTCAATAGTTATTCCTCCTCCGAACGTTACCGGTGTTTTGCACCTTGGGCATGCCTTAGACGATACTTTGCAAGATATTTTAATCAGATATAACCGTATGTTCGGTAAAAAAGTTTTGTGGCAGCCGGGGACGGATCATGCCGGTATTGCAACCCAAATGGTAGTTGAAAAAAATTTGGCGAAAGAAGGTATTTCGCGCCACGATTTAGGTCGTGAAAAATTTATTGAAACGGTTTGGAAATGGCGTGAAAAATCCGGCGGAACCATTTGCCGGCAGCTGCGCCGCTTGGGCGCCTCGTGCGATTGGAGCCGCGAGCGCTTTACGATGGACGAAGGATTGTCGCGCGCCGTTCGTAAAATTTTTGTTTCGCTTTACAAAGACGGTTTGATTTTTAAGGCTAAAAAACTGGTAAACTGGGATCCGAAATTAGCGACCGCCGTTTCAGATTTGGAAGTTATTCAAAAAGAAACCGTCGGCAAAATGTATTACTATAAATATCCGATTGAAGGCGAAGAAGGCGAATATATCCACATTGCTACCACCCGTCCGGAAACCATGTTTGGCGATACCGCCGTTGCTGTTTCTAAAAATAATGAAAAATTAAAGCACTTAATCGGTAAAAACTGCATATTACCGATTGTGAACAGAGTTATTCCGATTGTCGCCGATGACCATGCTGACCCTGAAAAAGGCACCGGCGCGGTTAAAATTACTCCGGCGCATGATTTTAACGACTTTGAGGTTGGCAAGCGTCATAATTTGCCGATGATAAATATTTTAAATGAAGACGCAACCTTAAATGAGAACACTCCGTTCGCCGGTATGACGACTATGGAAGCCCGTGCCAAAACAATTGAAAAATTAACGGAATTGGGCTTGATGGAAAAAATTGAAGACCACCCGATGGTTATTCCGTACGGCGAGCGTTCAGGCGTTGTTATTGAGCCGTTAATGACCGACCAATGGTTTGTTGACGCGCCGGTTTTGGCCAAAGAGGCTATCCGCGCGGTTGAAGACGGCGAAATGCAGTTTGTTCCTAAGAGCTATGAAAAAACTTATTTTGAGTGGATGCGTAATATTCAGCCGTGGTGCATTTCACGCCAACTGTGGTGGGGGCATCAAATGCCGATTTGGTATGGTCCGGACGGTGAAATTTTTTGTGAAGAAAATGAGGAAGAAGCAAAATCCGCCGCGCTTAAACATTATGGCAAGCAGGTTGAATTAACCCGTGAAACTGATGTTTTGGATACATGGTTTTCATCGGGATTGTGGGCGTTTTCAACATTAGGCTGGCCTGATGATACTGAATACTTAAAAACATTTTACCCGACATCAGTGCTGGTTACCGGTTTTGATATCATCTTTTTCTGGGTTGCCAGAATGATGATGATGAGCATGTATATGATGAAAAAAGTTCCGTTCCGTAAAGCTTATATTCACGGACTTATCCGCGATGAGCAGGGACGCAAAATGAGCAAGTCTAAGGGCAACACCGTTGATCCGATGGAAACAATTGAAAAATACGGCGCCGATGCGTTGCGCTTTTTTATGGCGTCAATGGAAACGCAAGGACGCGATATTAATATGTCGGAATCGCGTATTGCCGGATACCGCAACTTTGCAACCAAACTTTGGAACGCTGCTCGTTTTTGCGAGATGAACGGTTGTAAATACGGAACAGATTTTAATCCGCACTCAGTTAAATCGGCGGTTAATAAATGGATTGTTGCCAAAGCTGACGAGGCAACCATGAAAGTTACCGAGAATTTAAACGACTTTCGTTTTTCCGATGCAGCCAATGCGGTTTATCAGTTTGTTTGGGGCTCGTTCTGTGATTGGTACATTGAATTAAGCAAGCCGATTTTTTACGGCAATAATGAAGCAGATATTGCGGAAACCCGCGCGACTGCCGCTTGGGTTTTAGATAGAATTTTGGTTATTTTGCACCCGTTTATGCCGTTTGTTACCACGGAATTGTGGAATAATATGGCAGAGCGCGATGTTAAACTTATTCATGCCGCATGGCCGGTTGTTGATAAAGTTTCGGCTGATACCGCGGAAATGGATTTGGCGATTGATTTAATCAGCGCTATTCGTTCGCTCAGAGCAGAGATGAATTTGCCGGCGGCTGCTAAGCTGCATATTTACTTAAAGGATATGTCGGCGGCTTCATTAAAGAGCATTGCCGATATGCAAACTTTAATTTGCTCATTGGCGCGGCTTGAAAAAATTGAATCGTTCGGAGAAAGCCAAGAAATCAGCAAAGATATGGTTCAGAGCGTGTTTAAGGAAGGCGCAATTTTGCTGCCGCTGAAAGGCGTGGTTGATTTTGCCGCTGAACGCGAGCGCTTGAATAAAGAACTTGACGCCTTAAATCATAATCTGGAAGGTTATGCCCGCAAGCTTAGCAACCAGAGCTTTATTGAGCGCGCTCCGGCTAATGTTGTGGCGGAAGAAAAACGCCGCCAGAGCGAGGCGTTGGAAAACAAAGCCAAAGTTGAAGAAGCGTTAGCGCGAATCGTTGGATTATAAACAAAAGGAGAAATATGATGAAAAAATTTTTAATGACTTTAATTGCAGTCAGCTTTTTATCGGCTTGCGCAACTGATCCGTATACCGGTGAAAGCAAAGTTTCAAAAACCGCATGGGGTACCGGTATCGGAACCGCGGTAGGTGCAGGTGTGGGCGCATTGGTCGGCGGTCAGAAGGGCGCTTTAATCGGTGCCGGCGTTGGCGCTGCTACCGGTGCGGCAACCGGAGGATATATGGATATTCAAGCCCGCAAATTGCGGCAGGAATTGCAGGGCACCGGCGTGCAAGTTGCCCGCGATGGCGAAAATATCCGCTTGATTATGCCTAATGCTATTACCTTTAACACTAATGAGGCGATTATTAAATCTTCAGCTAATCCGGTGCTTGATTCGGTGGCTAAAGTTGCCAAAGAGTACAACAAAACCTCGCTTCAGGTTTTAGGTTATACCGACAGTACCGGTAATGATACTATCAATATTCCGCTTTCACAAAGAAGAGCGGCTGCTGTTGCGCAGTATTTAGGTCTGCGCGGAGTGGCGTCAACCCGTATTACTGCTGCCGGAATGGGCGCGCAAAACCCGATAGCATCAAATGCCACGGCAGAAGGACGGGAACAAAACCGCCGTGTGGAAATATATTTGATAAATGCTGCTAAGTAAAATTAAGCCCGCAAAACGCGGGCTTTTTTATATTCGCCATGTAATTTGAAACTGAGCGTCTTGAGTGCCGATATGGCGGGTGCACATTTCGTAAATGTTGTTTAAGGTAATGTTTCTTAAACATAGGCGGTCTTGTCCGCAATATGAATCGCCAAACAAAATAGAATTTTTAACATCATCAGTGCTGTATCCGCTGATGGTTACTAAGTAATAAATATTACTGCTGTTTTCTTTGGCGGTAGTAATGATGTTTCGGCAAATTTCAAGATTGTTATCAGATTTTGTTTTTAATGATAGCTGGCTTTGTAAAAAAATATACTTATCTTCGGAACTTATAAAAATCGCCCATGGTTGATTAAAAATATCGTAAATGTAAAGACTATCATCTTTTTTGATCATTTCAGTCGGAATTTCGCCCATTTTAATAAAGGTTTCAGTGAGGCGTTTTCCTAATGCGATGTTTGCAAAATTATGAGCATTACGCGCAACCGCATTAATAACTTGGTTCATTTGTTCAGTGTGCTTGTTAAGCTTGTATTTGAACATCGCCTTGCTATATCCGCTGATGGCACCGACAGATAAAACCCCGATAATGGCAAGCACGCCAAGCATCTCTACCATACTTCTTCCTTGGGCCTGCGTATAATGGGCTCCTGCTAGGAATTTTGTCACTCGTGTACCTTTTTGTGTACAAGTCGTTCCAAAATCCCGTCGCATTAGCCTCATTCTCCGCAGGCTTTGATTATTTTTATTGTTCATGAGCTAAAATCCTTTCAAAATGTTAATTTTGAGAAGATTTTAGCTTGCGTTTTTTTTTTGCAATATTTACGAGTCCGTGCTGTGCATAAGTTGTATATGATGCGGCAAAAAATTATTTTATTTTAAAAATTGCAAAGCTTCAGAAGGATAAATTCTATTTTCGGCATTAATTTCTACAAATTCACTGCAACAACCCTCAAATTCAGGTTCTAATAAGGGAATTTTATCTTTTGCCATATCAGCATCAGATAACTTTGCCTGAAAGATAATGGCTATTTCATGCCCTTTTTTGCCGTTAAATTCAAACAGATTTTCAATGACGCCTAACTGCTTGCCGACAAAAACATCTATTCCGTTTTCTTCTTTTAGTTCTCGCTTTAATGTGTCCTCGGCTTTTTCATAAAAATCTATGCCGCCGCCGGGCAAGCGATAAAAATATTCCTGTTTTTTGTAATCGTAGCCTTTATTTGCCAAGATTTTGTTGCCTTTTGTAATAAGCGCTAACGCTAATGGGCGGATTTTTCCGGCGTGACGCTCTTGAGTTTTAATCCAAATTCGCCGATTTTTATATCCGTCAGTTTCTGAGGGAGCAATTTCGCGTCCTCCCATTTTAAGCATAACTTTATGCATGGTTTTGTATGAGCCGATATTGTTTTCATGGCAGGTTATCAGCACTTGCTCAAGCCCTAATTTCAGCGCTTCTGCCAAGCAAAGCAAAAGTCCGTTAGCGGCATATCCTTGCCTTAATTTTGACGGTATAATTTGATAAGCGATGTGCCCGCCTCTTTGTTTTAAATTTTCAGTTAAGTCATGCCGCAAGACAAAGGTGCCGACATATTGTTCATTGTCAATAAGCCAAAAAGTGCTCATAGGCACATGATCAGGTTTTAAGTCTTGCCCGCATTCTTCTTTATAAAGATGATAAAAATACTTGTCGGGATCATCTTTTAACTGCTTAATCATATATGCAACCGGTTGTATGGTTTGAAACGCGGTTGTGTCAGATAAATATTCGCGGCAACCGGCTAAAGCGGAAGCCAAGTATTTGTTTGATGGTTTGACTAACTTTAACATTTTTATCCCAACCTTTTTTATCGGTAAATATTTTTGCTGATATTATAATGTGTAAAATTATTTATAATCAACACTTTATTTCGGATTCCTTCAAAATTTTAATAGATTAGGGCAAGGTTAATTTCTTATTCAGCTTATAGGCAAAATATAATGTCATGTTATAAAAATTTGATATTCCAAAAAATTTTTTATAGGAGTAAAGTGTAAGATGTATCAACATACACAAAAATAGTTATTGTTACTGTTAGGAGGTAAAATGACAAAAGGAACTGTAAAATGGTTTAACTGCCAAAAAGGATATGGTTTTATTATGCCGGAAACAGGCGGCAAAGACGTATTTGTTCATATCACCAAGTTAGAAGAGATAGGCTTAAAAAAGCTTTACGAAGGACAGCAAGTCAGCTACGAGCTTTACGATGACCGCGGTCGCATCGCCGCCGGTAATATCAGAGTGGCGTAAATAAACCGGCTCATTATCACTCATGTAATATTGCGAAAACCACCCAAAGAGGATACCAAACTCCTCTTTGGGCTTTATGTCATTAGAAAACCCCGCGTTAGACGCGGGGTTCAGTGAAGCTTAAAGCAGTGAGGTAGACAAAGCGCTCCAATTGGGTTAAAATTTTGCAGTCTGCCCAGACGC
>CAVBCV010000038.1:0-12428 GCA_963594125.1 Lachnospiraceae bacterium | reverse complement strand
CTCGCGTTTTTTTTTTGCAATATTTACGAGTCCGTGCTGTGTATAAGTTGTATTTCACCACCCCGCCTTCGGCACCCCTCCATAGAGGGGAATTAATAATACTATGTATAAGTTGTGGTTTATCAAAAAAAATCACAGCAGGCACACAAAATAAAATGATGTTAAAATAGGATATTGGAGCAAAAAACGATACAAAACAATACAAGACGATACAAAAAGATACAAAATCGTGTGATACATTTTTGTAAAAAATGGCAGTGCTTTGCTCAATAATACGTTTGAAGATTATTAAATATTGAATGATAAAAAGAACCCGCCGATGAGAAATTGTCTGCGGGTAAATTATTTCCACAAAACATATATCCGGCAAGATTTGGCATCGCAAGAGTTACA
Source organism: Lachnospiraceae bacterium (assembly GCA_963594125.1). Lineage (GTDB taxonomy): Bacteria > Pseudomonadota > Alphaproteobacteria > RF32 > CAG-239 > CAAFZY01. The sequence continues at coordinate 12,035 of CAVBCV010000038.1, read as the reverse complement.
AAGAGTGCTTATTTTTTTTAAATCCAACTCGCGCAAACATTCTCTTCCTTCTTGGCAATAAGTATCACCATATAATGTGCCTGTATAATCTACATTGTCATTTAAATTACTTTTTTGCAGTAGGATAAGGTATAAATTATTAGCATTTTCTTTACTTACGATGGCAATATTTCGGCAGACTTCGGCGCCGAAAGATGATGCCGAATCAAACTGAAAACCGATGCCGCCGTAGCTTAACCCATTGCTATAATATACCCATATATTGCCATTAAACCAACTATCACGAAATGAGGCATTGTTAATGTATTTAATTCCGTCCGGTATCAGATTCATCTTGTATAACAATGTTCCGTAATATGTTTCACCCGCTTCATTATGTTGCAAGCGGTCTTTAATGGATAGTACGTTGTTTATCAGCATATTAACCGCCTGAGCGTGCTGATTTAATTTATATTTCATCATGGCTTTGGAATACCCCGCAATCGCCCCAACCGACAGCACACCGATAATCGCGAGCACGCCAAGCATTTCCACCATAGACCGACCAGATTGTGTATACATGAGCTAAAATCCTCTCAAAAAGTTAAATTTGAGAAGATTTTACTCCGCGTTTTTTTTTTGCAATATTTACGAGTCCGTGCTGTGTATAAGTTGTAAGACCACCCCGCCTTCGGCACCCCTCCATAGAGGGGAATTTATGGCGCTATACATAAGTTGTATTTTATGGACTATCACAGGAGTGAAATTATATTGTTTAATCCGTTAAGGCGGCTTTCCAACTTGCAAGTTTATTTTGATAATTTACGGACGCATTGGCAGGGCTGGTTGAAGGCAATACCGCATAAGCGTATTTTTTTAGCAAATCAGCATGATATTTTTTGAAAAAAGCCAACGATTTTTGCCCGTTAAACAAAAGTTTTTGAATTTGCGGGTTGTTTTGCAGTAAACCGGCAAAATCGTTAGGAAATTCGTTGCGGATATTGCTATCCAAACTGCCTTTACGCTCGCAATATTGCAGGTTATCCCATAAACCGGCGTTGATTTTTTGCAACATATTGAGCTTTTGCTCATAATTATCCGTTTGCGGGCAGCCTGCAATATCCGCCACAATTTTCCAAAACGCATTTTGCTTAAAAGCGTAATATTCTTGAGCTTTTAATGACGCTTCGCTCGGCATGGTGCCGATAATTAAAAATTTTGTTTCCGGAAAAATTACCGGATTAAAACTTTGCGGCATGTTACGCGGCTTTTTTGCTTTTGTTAGCAATAAATGCATGGTTATAACCAATGCAAGAGTAATTAAAGCCTAATTCGGCGGCTTGTTGTTTGTTTAGCAGGTTGCGGCAGTCAACAATGTTTTTGTGGCGCAGCAATTTAGCAGTTTTATGTAAGTCAAGCTCTTTAAATTCCGGCCATTCGGTTAAAATTGCCACAACATCGGCATTTTTCAGCGCATCATACATATCGTCGGCAAATTTAATCTGCTCGCCGAGTGAATTTTTGGCGTTTTTCATGGCTTGCGGATCAAAAGCGGTAATGTTGGCATTAAAGCGGAGCAGCTCATTGATAATTTCCATTGCCGGACTTTCGCGGCAGTCATCAGTGCCGTTTTTGAAAGCCAAACCCAAAACAGCGATTTTGGCGTTAGGTATATCTTTGACTGCCTCTAAAATGCGGTGCGCCATTTTCTTTTTACGATTGGCGTTTTCTGTAATAACATCTTCAATAATCGTCATATTAACGCCGTTTTGACGCGCCATATATGCCATAGCCATGGTGTCTTTCGGGAAACAGCTGCCGCCGTATCCGGGACCGGCATTTAAAAAGCGGTTGCCGATACGGGTGTCAAGCCCCATACCTTTGGCAACTTCAGCAATATCAGCGCCGGATTGTTCGCAAAAATCTGCCATTTCATTAATATAATGGATTTTAACCGCTAAAAAGGCATTGGAAGCATATTTAATGGTTTCGGAAGAGCGGCGTTTTACATACAAAATCGGGGTTTTGTCGGCAAAAGAAGAGTATAATTCAGCCATTGCTGCTTTGGCGCGTTCCGATTCGGTGCCGATAACAATGCGGTCAGGATTAAAAAAGTCTTTAACGGCATAGCCTTCGCGCAAAAATTCCGGCACGGAGATAACGTCAAAATCAGCCTTGTGGTTGTTTTTGCGGATAATTGCCTCAACTTCATCGCCGGTTCCGACCGGAACGGTTGATTTAACCGCTACAACCGTGTATCCGGTTAAATAATGCGAAAGTTCTTCCGCCGCGGCGTGTATATATTGCATATCCGCAGCTTTGGTAACGGGATGAGGTGGCGTGCCGACGGCAATTAAAACCACATCGGCATCAGTAATGCCTTGTTGCATTGAGGTGGTAAATTTAATTTTACCGGACTTGAAATTTTTACGCAAAAGCTCTTCAAGACCTTCTTCATAAAGGGTAATCTGCCCGTTTTGCAACGCGCTGATTTTGCTCTCGTCTTTATCAATACAAATAACATCATGTCCAAGTTCTGCCAGACCAACTCCGGTAGGGAGCCCGACATATCCGGTACCGATAATTCCAACTTTCATATTTGCACCTTTTGTTTATTGGTTATAAGTTGGAAAAGAAGTAACATAAAGCGTTTTGAAAAGCAAATATTTTATTTCAATGACCAACAAGATAAAAAAATACTTGCAATAAAAAATAAACTGTGTATGTTGAGGGAAAGTGAAGCGGAGTTAGCGAGTTTTTTATAAAAAACGAGCTTTACGAAGCAAGACAAGAAGCCGGAGGCTGCTTGTACCACAAAGATTATTATGAGTTTTGTTCACATAACGGGACGTAGTTCAGCTTAGGTGAGCGCGTGCATGGGGTTGAAATTAAAAAAAGTTTCCGGTGGAAAGTTTTTTAAATTTCAAGAAAGAAACTGTTAATAAGCGAGCAAGCGACAGCGCGGTGAGCGAATGTTACAGTTACTTTGACCGAAGCGGAGTTAGCGAGTTTTTTATAAAAAACGAGCTTTACGAAGCAAGACAAGAAGCCGGAGGCTGCTTGCACCAAAGATTATTATGAATTTTGTTCACATAACGGGACGTAGTTCAGCCTGGTAGAGCGCTTGCATGGGGTGCAAGAAGCCGGAGGTTCAAATCCTCTCGTCCCGACCATAAAAAGAGGTTTTAAATTAAAGCCTCTTTTTTTAATAAATGAGTGCGATATGATACAAATTGAAAACATAACCTTAATGGTGGCGGGCAAAGAGCTTTTAGAAGGCGCTTCTTGCCAAATTGCCGATGGGCAAAAAGTGGGGATTATCGGTGATAACGGCTGCGGAAAATCCACTTTGTTTAAGGCAATTTTAGGGCAGATTGAGCCTTTTTTAGGCAAAATTGAAACGCCGAAAAACGCGATTATCGCCTTTGCCGAACAAGAAATTGCCGATACATCGGTGCCTATTTTGCAGTTTGTGTTAAGCAAAAACAAGCAATTAACTTATTATCGCGAAAAGCTTTTAACAGCAAATGAGAGCGAATTTGCCGATATTCACGAGCATCTGCGCTTGCTGGAATCTGATTCGGCAGAGGGCAGAGTCGCTGCCATTTTGCATGGGTTAGGCTTTGAACAGCAAGATTTTACCCGTCCGATACATGATTTTTCCGGCGGCTGGCGTATGCGCTTGACTTTGGCGGGAGCCTTGTTTCAAAATTCTGATATTCTGCTGCTTGACGAACCGTCTAACCATCTTGATTGGGAGGCAACGGTCTGGCTTGAAAGTTATTTGAAAAAATATCGCGGAACTTTGCTTATTATCAGCCACGATAAGAGCTTTTTGAACAATAACTGCGAGGCGATTTTAAACTTTGAGCATAAAAAACTGGTGTTGTATCGCGGAAATTATCAAACATTTCAGGCGACGTATGCGCTAAAGACAGAAAATTTAAAGCGTCAGATTCAAAAAGATGAAGAAAAACGCGCGCATTTGCAGGCTTATGTTAATCGTTTTCGTTATAAGGCAAGCAAAGCCAAGCAGGCGCAAAGCCGCATTAAAATGATTGAAAAAATGGGCGAGCAACTGCAGTTTGTTCCTGATAAAAAAGATGTGTTTAACTTTCCGGATACTGATAATCTGCCTTCGCCTTATTTGAAACTTGAAGATGTGGTGGTAGGTTATAACAATGTGCCGGTTTTGAGCAAAGTTAATATGAATTTGGTTGAAAACGAGCGTATCGGATTGCTCGGGCGCAATGGTAACGGTAAATCAACGCTGGCCAAACTTATTTCCGGCGCTTTAAAGCCGCTGGCAGGAACAGTGTTTAAATCGCCCAAACTGCGGGTAGGGTATTTTAATCAAGACCAAAACGAGGCTTTGCCGGCAGATAAAACTCCGGTGGAATATTTAACCGCTTTAATGCCGGATAAAGCTGAGGTTAATATTCGCACTTATCTGGCCGGATTCGGGCTTGAAGCCGAAAAAGCCGTTACTAAAATCGCCTCGCTTTCGGGCGGTGAAAAAGTGCGGTTACTGCTGGCGGAAATTTGTTTGCCAAAGCCGCAGCTGCTAATTTTGGACGAGCCGACCAATCACTTGGACTTAAAAGGGCGCGAGGCTTTGATTGATGCCATTAACCGCTATACCGGCTCGGTGATTTTAATTACGCACGATTTTTATATGTTGCAATGCGTGGCTGATGATTTGTGGATTGTGCGCAATGGCACTTGTAAAAAATATGACGGCGATTTGGAAGATTATCGCAACTTTTTACTCAGTGAAAAAACAGATAAAGTTGAGTCTAAACCAAAGCCCGAAGTTCGTCCGGTAAAAGAAAAAAAGATGTCTAAAAGCACTTTGCAGGTTAAAATTAAGCAGACAGAGACGGCTTTGGACGAACTTTATTGGCAACAGCATGATATTGAAGAGCAGCTTGCCGCCGGCGGCAATATTGACTATGCGGAGTTAAATAAAAAACTCACTGAAGTTAATCAAAACATCAGCGAGCAAGAAAAATTATGGGATTTTTATACTTCACAAATTTAGTCTGAAAACAAATTAAATTAATTTGTAAATTTTTTTAACAAAAGTTCTTGACCTTTGAAAAATGATAGTGTAAACATCACTTCAAGTTATGGAGAGATGGCAGAGCGGTTTAATGCAGCGGTCTTGGAATCGCAGATGACCGCAGGTCCAAACCGTCGTGGAAAAACACAAAGTGTTTTTGACGGTTTTCATCTTGAAAAGCGGCGCGAACAAAGATTATTATGGAGAGATGGCAGAGCGGTTTAATGCAGCGGTCTTGGAATCGCAGATGACCGCAGGTCCAAACCGTCGTGGAAAAACACAAAGTGTTTTTGACGGTTTTCATCTTGAAAAGCGGCGCGAACAAAGATTATTATGGAGAGATGGCAGAGCGGTTTAATGCAGCGGTCTTGAAAACCGTCGTGGGCGCGAGCCCACCGGGAGTTCGAATCTCCCTCTCTCCGCCAGTTAAAAAAGAGGACACAGTTCCTCTTTTTTTAGTTTAAAACCGAGAGGTTCTACCAAAATAGAAAAATTTATTGCGAGTCGTTTTATGATTTGCGCAAGATTTTTGTTGCAAATTTGCTTATGTTTAAGTTAAATAACTGTATTGCTAATAAATATTGAGGTTGAAATGGCTAAAAAACTTATTCCGATGGCGATTTGTTATGATTTTGACGGCACTCTGTCACCGGGGAATATGCAAGAATATGGTTTTGTTAAAAAACTGGGCATTACGCCGGAAGAATTTTGGGATACCGCCAACGGACTTGCCAAACGTGAAAAGGCCGATGATATTTTGGCATACATGAAAGTGACGATTGACGAATCGCACAAGCGCAATTTGCCGATTACGCGTGAAGATTTTATGCAGTACGGCAAAAGCATTAAGCTGTTTAAGGGTGTGACGGATTGGTTTGACCGTATTAATCGCTATGCAAAAGAGCATGGGGTTAAAATGGAGCATTACATAATTTCTTCCGGCTTAAAAGAAATGCTTGAAGGAACGGAAATTGCCGGTAAGTTTACGGAAATTTTTGCCTCGTCGTTTTTGTATGATGAAAACGGGGCGGCGGTTTGGCCTGCGATTGCCTTAAATTATACTTCCAAAACGCAATTTTTGTTTCGCATTAACAAAGGCTGCTTAGACGTTACCGATACAGAGGGCGTTAATCGGCACATTGATAAGGCTTGCCGTCCGATGCCGTTTGAAAATATGATTTACATCGGCGACGGCAGCACCGATATTCCGTGTATGGCAATGCTTAATAAAGCGGGCGGGCATACGTTGGCTGTTTATAAAAACGGCAGCAAAGAGCGGGCGGCGCGCTTAAACCGCGATGGCAGAGCGCATATGGTGGCTCCGGCTGATTACTCGGAGGGAAAAGCGGTTGACAAGTTTGTTAAAGCGGTGATTGACAGCGTGGTGGCAAACAATAAAATAAGAAACATACGCGTTTTGTAATATTTATTGTGCAGATTGGAAAAATGGCGCTTGTTTTTTGTTAAATACTACATATAAGTATTAGCATTGTTGATTTTGCGGGTAAGAGAATATGTATAAAATCGGTTGCTTAATAGTTGCGGTGATGATGTTTTCGGGGGCGGCGTTTGCTTCTGAAACTGAGGGTATGAGCTGGACGGAAAAAGCTAAATATAATGTTGCGGAAACATGGAAAAACGGAACTTATGACTTGTATGTGCCGCTGTATGCGTGGCATAACCGCTTGGCGTATGACCAAGAACATATTGACCGCTATAATGAAAATCCGTGGGGCGCGGGGTTAGGTGTTTCGCGCTTTGACGCCGATAAAGATTGGCATGCTTTGTACGCGATGGCGTTTAAGGATTCAAACGGCTATACCGAAACTATGTTCGGTTATGCTTTTTTGAAAAACTGGTATTTTGGGGCAAATGATGATTTGCGAATCGGCGCCGGTTTTACCGCAGGGTTGACTCAAAGGCATGAATACTATTATATTCCGGTGCCTCTGCCGTTGCCGATGGCAGGTATCGGATACAAGAGGTTAGACATTCAGGCGGCGTATGTTCCGGGAATTAAAAATGACGGCAATGTGTTGTTTGTTTGGACTAAAATCCGTCTTAACTAAAGCTAAAAACTCCGCCTGATTAAAATCGGCGGAGTTTTTGCTTGTGAATTTGTTGCATAAAGCTTTTGAAACATAATTTTAAATTTGCTATTATCTGCCAATAAAATAACAACTCATGGAGTAAACAATGGAACAAAAAACTATCAAAATCGGTAAGTTTGAAATCGGCAACAAATTGCCGCTTGCAATTATTGCCGGACCATGCCAGATTGAAAGCCGCGAACATGCGATTATGATTGCCGGCAAAATGGTTGAAATTACTAAAAAACTCGGCATTAACTACATTTTTAAAGCCTCGTTTGATAAAGCCAACCGCACTTCAATTAACGGTGCGCGAGGAGTCGGGCTTGAAGAAGGTATGCGCACTTTTGCGGAAATTAAAAAATTATATCCTGATTTGCCGATTGTAACCGATATTCATGAACGCGAGCAATGCCCGATTGTGGCGCAATATGTTGATATGCTGCAAATTCCGGCGTTTTTGTGCCGCCAGACCGATTTGGTGGTTGCCGCCGCTAAAACCGGCAAGGTCGTAAACATTAAAAAAGGTCAGTTTTTGGCGCCGTGGGATGTTAAAAATCTGGTTAAAAAATCGGTTGATTCCGGCAATGATAATGTTTGCATTACCGAGCGTGGAACCAGCTTTGGTTACAACACATTAATTACTGATATGCGCGGTTTGCCTGAAATGGCTAAAGAAACCGGTTGCCCGATTATTTTTGACGCAACCCACTCAGTGCAACAACCGGGCGGCAACGGAGCTTCAACCGGCGGTCAACGCGAGTATGCTCCGGTTTTGGCGCGCGCCGCGGTTGCCGTCGGGGTTGCCGCTGTGTTTATGGAAACGCATGAAAACCCAGATAAAGCTCTTTCCGATGGTCCTAACACCATTTACTTGAGCGATATGGAACGAGTTATTTCCGAACTTATGGCGTATGATAAAATTACCAAAACCATAATTCACGATTATTAATCAGGTGAAATAAAGCAAACAGTGCCTCGCAACAAGAACATAAGGTTTTTGTCAGCGGGGCGTTGTGATATAGGGTACAGCATGCAGTTTAGCGATGAAGGATACATTATCAATTTGTTGCGTCACGGCGAAAACTCGCTGATTGTGACGGTGCTTTCATCGTCGCACGGTAAAGTAGCCGGTTATGTTTCAGGCGCTTTGAGTAAAAAAAAGTTAGGAATATATCAACTCGGCAACGCCATATCTTTTAACGCTTATGCCAGATTAGAAGAAAATTTAGCGCAGTTTAGGGGCGTGGAACTGTTAGCGCCGCATGCGGTAAGCTTTATGCAAAATGAAGATAAACTCGCGGTGCTTTCATGTTTTTGCGAATTGATGAATATTTGCCTGCCGGAAAAGGAAGAGCTTGAGTTTTTGGGCTTTTATATTAAGGATTTTATGAACTCCTTGGAGGCTGAAAATTGGCTGACCAAATATGCGTTTATTGAGTATTATTTGCTGGACTTTTTAGGCATAGGACTTGATTTAAGCGAATGCGCCGCCACCGGAACAACGCAAAATTTGGCGTTTGTTTCACCCAAAAGCGGCAAGGCGGTGTGTTTGGAAGCGGGGCTTCCGTATAAGGACAAATTATATAAATTTCCGCGCTTTATTGTGGATAAAAATTATAAGGCTAGCCGCGTGGAAGTGGCGGATTTGCTTGAGATGACGGCGTTTTTCCTCAATAAAAACTTTTTTCAGCTCCACGGCTTGAAATTTCCGAACAATCGTGCTAACTTGCTCCATATTTTGAATTTTTTGAAAGACTAAGAATAAAATGGCGGAAACAGAAGAAAAAATTAAAGACGTTCAGCTCAAAGAAGAACTCAGTAAACGATATTTATCTTATGCTATGTCTACCATTGTGGCTCGCTCGTTGCCTGATGTGCGCGACGGCTTAAAACCGGTGCATCGCCGCTTGCTTTATGCCATGCGGCAGTTGCATCTTGACCCTAAAACCGGCTATAAAAAATGCGCCAGAGTGGTGGGCGACGTTATCGGTAAATATCACCCGCACGGCGATACCGCCGTATATGGCGCAATGGTGCGTTTGGCGCAAGATTTTTCAGTGCGTTATCCGCTGGTTGACGGGCAGGGCAACTTTGGCAATATTGACGGCGACGGCGCTGCCGCCATGCGTTATACTGAAGCCCGCTTAACTGAATTTGCCATGGCGATGATGGAAGGCTTAAATGAAGACGCGGTTGACTTTGCCGATACTTATGACGGCGAAGAAAATGAACCGGTGGTTATGCCTTCTATGGTTCCTAATCTGTTGTGCAATGGTTCTTCAGGTATTGCCGTCGGTATGGCAACCAATATTCCGCCGCATAATTTGAGCGAAGTTTGCGACGCGCTTTTGTATATGATTGAAAAGCCTGATTGCGATGATGAATCATTAGTCAGACGCATTAAGGGTCCTGATTTTCCGACCGGCGGCGTGATTGTTGACCCTTTTGCCAGCATTGTTGAAACCTATAAACAAGGCAAAGGCGCCTTCAGAATCAGAGCTAAATGGCAAAAAGAAGAACTATCGCACGGGCAGTACCAAATTGTGGTAACGGAAATTCCGTATCAGGTTATTAAGTCAAAATTGATTGAAAAAATCGCGCAGCTTTTAACTGAAAAGAAAGTTCCGCTATTGGCTGATGTGCGCGATGAATCGGCGCAAGACGTGCGTATTGTGTTAGAGCCTAAAAACCGCACGGTTGACGCCGCGCTCTTGATGGAGCATCTGTTTAAGCAAACCGAACTTGAATCTAAGTTTAATATGAATATGAACGTGCTTGACAGCGACGGCACGCCGCGGGTTATGAGTATCAGCGAGGTTCTGCGCGCGTTTTTGAATCACCGTCACGTTGTTTTGCAGCGCCGCGCTCAGCATCGGCTCGCAAAAATTTTGGCGCGGCTTGAAATTTTATCGGGTTACTTAATCGCTTATTTGAACCTTGATGAAATTATCCGCATTATTCGTGAAGAAGATGATTCTAAAGCTGTGATGATGAAAGAGTTTAACCTCACCGATAATCAGGCGGAAGCAATTTTGAATATGAAACTGAGGAGTTTGCGCAAGCTTGAAGAGCATGAAATTAAGGCAGAATTTGACGAACTTAGCGCGGAAAAGAACTCTTTGGAAGAGTTGCTTGGCGATGAAGCTAAACGTTGGCAGGCTTTGGCGGAGGAAATTAAGCAAATCAAAGAGAAGTTCGGCAAAAAAACAGCGTTAGGACGCCGCCGCACAGAATTTGCCGAAGTTTCGGCCGATATTGAAATGCCGATTGAGGTGATGGTTGAAAAAGAACCGATTACGGTTATTTTATCGGAAAAGGGGTGGATACGCAGTCTGAAAGGCTATGCCGATTTGCATGAAGAGTTTAAATTCAAAGACGATGATTCGTTGCGCTTTGCCATTCATGCCCAAACTACCGATAAAATCATTTTACTTGATACCGCCGGAAAGTTCTTTACCTTGCAGGCTTCGGATATTCCGAGCGGCAGGGGCTTTGGTCAGCCGGTCAGATTGATGATTGATTTGAGTAACAATGATAATATTTGCGCAATGTTTGTGTTTGAGCCGAAAGCAAGCTATATTCTTGCTTCAAATACCGGTCACGGTTTTGTGGTTGATGAAAATCATATTTTGGCGCAAACTCGCAACGGTCGTAAAATTATGAATTTGGCGGACGGCGAGGTTACCGCTTTTTGCAAGCAAATTACCGGCGATATGGTGGCGGTGGTTGGTGAAAACCGCAAGCTGTTAATCTTTAAGCTTGAGGAAATTCCGACCATGGCGCGCGGTCGCGGCGTTGCTTTGCAAAAGTATAAAGACAAAGACTGTCAAATGACGGATATTCAAGTCTTTAAGGAAGAGGAGGGCTTCCAATATAACCGCTCCGGCGGAGTTACGGTTGAAAAAGACCTGCTCACCTGGCTTGGGCATCGCGCGCAAGTCGGCAAGTTGGTGCCGTTCGGCTTCCCGAAAAGCAACACTTTCTTTAAGGAGTAAAAATAAAGCCGCTCATTTGAGCGGTTTTATTATAAACGCAGATTATTTGATATTAAAATTAAAATACAAACGGCAGGTTTGTTCATTTGTATCGCAATATTGGCATTGAGTGTAAATTTGTTCTTGAGTTATGTCTTTAAGGCAGTTTTTTTCTGCGCAATATTTGTCACCGAAAAAGTCGTTACCATAAGAGGTTGATGTGCCGTCATTGTCATATTTATAAACGCCGCTTCTGGCAATATCGGCATGAAATTCTTTGGCAGTATTAAAAATATTCTGGCAGATGGCGAATGGTTCTGACGGCGCAATATTGTACATAAATGTTATCTCACTGCATTTGCCAGAGTGACAGTTGTTGGTGTATATATATAGTTTTGAATTGAAAATATCATAAATAGGAGAAGATTGACTTTTTATCATCTCTTGCGGAATTTCTCCGAGTTTTATTAAAGTCGGCATTATGTCCATAAATTGCGGGTTTTCGCCAAAGGCTGATTTATAGCAGTACACCACATTAAACAGCCAACTGATTTGCTCTGCCTGTTTATTGAGCTTATACTTCATCATCGCTTTGGAATACCCTGCGATAGCACCGACGCTCAGCACGCCAATAATGGCGAGAACTCCTAACATTTCCACCATGCTGCGACCTGCACAATAACTGTCATTATCGGGCTTGACCCGATAATCCAGGTTGGACAAATTAGCTACTTGGTTGGACCTGGACCATCGGGTCAAGCCCGATGGTGACAACATAGAGGTGGACTGCTGATTTACGTCGGAGTGTGACAGAGTGTGGTGTAAAAAGCGGCTAAAATATGTATTCATGAGCTAAAATCCTCTCAAAATGATTAATTTGAGAAGATTTTAGCTCGCGTTTTTTTTTTGCAATATTTACGAGTCCAC
>CAVBCV010000037.1:0-12779 GCA_963594125.1 Lachnospiraceae bacterium | reverse complement strand
CGGATTTAAATACAACTTATGCACAGCATGGACTCGTAAATATTGCAAAAAAAAAACGCGAGCTAAAATCTTCTCAAAATTAACTTTTTGAGGAGCTTTTTGATGTTTATAAAAAAATTTGCTAATTTGGTTGACCTGGACACTCCGATCAAGTCGGAGTGTGACAGAAAGGGGAAGGACGCATTGCTCAAGCCCGATGGTGACAGTTATTGCGCAGGGCGCAGTATGGTGGAGATGCTCGGGGTTCTGGCGATTATTGGCGTTTTATCGGTTGGGGCGATTAGCGGTTATAGCAAGGCGATGTTTAAGTATAAGCTCAATAAAATGCTTGATCAATATAATCAGCTGTTTGGCACTATCATCATTCATAGGGAAGAATTTAGCAAACTTTCCTCCCCGACTCAACAAGTGAGCTTATTTCCGATTATTTATAAAATGGGCGAATTACCGGATGGTATGAAACTTTTCGGAACTGGTCATTTAGGAACTAATATTTTTGCTTCTGATGTTTTTAATCATCAATCAGAAGTACGATCCGAAAAAGGAAGTCAGGTTGTATTTTACTTACAGCTTTCAAACTCAGACGAGCAACACTCGTCATCGCCTGATTTAATTGAAGCTTGCCGCAATACGTATCAATATTTACTGATTCCGCGGCAAGATGATATTGAATTTGCCCAGTTCTACCATAATGATTCGCAAGGACAAGCCGATGATAGTTTCGTTTATGGCAACAAGCTTTGCCTGAGCGGACGAAAATGCTTAAAAAATTTAAGCATCAGCGATATTGACGCTATTTGTAACGGCACGCTGAAAAACCGCGAGACAAGGCTTGTTGTCAAGTTTTAGCAAATAAATTATTGCTTTTTGCGGAAGGTTAAGGTTTGCCCGTTGCCGCTTAATATCAATTTGTCGCCATCGGTTTTATAATTATTTACCTGATTAAGGTTGTTTAAATACTTGCGCTCTTCATCCATTAAATTGCGCGGTCCCATCATCATGGTTGAACCAACCGTATTAAACTTTACCGTGCCATCAGCATTGCTGGTGTATGAGCCAAAGTAATTATTTACCGCGGCGACTCCGTAAAAATCAGCTCCTTTGAAACCTATTGTAATTTCAGCCCCTTCCGGCGCATTGAGCATTACATATTCACCGCTTAACGGCTCAGTTTTTTGCGAGCAGGCAAACAACATGCAAGCGCTTAACATTGTTAAAAATTTTTTCATGATTTTCTCCTTTTGTGTTAATTTAATCTTCTTCTTTAATACGTTCAATATCGGCGCCGACCGCTTTTAATTTTTCTTCCAATTTTTCATAGCCGCGGTCTAAGTGATAAACGCGGTTGACTATCGTTTCGCCTTCAGCGGCAAGACCTGCCAAAACCAATGCAAACGAGGCTCGCAAATCGGTTGCCATAACCGGCGCGCCGGATAGGCGCTTAACCCCGCGCACAATGGCGGAAGCATAGCCGTGAACATTAATATTAGCGCCCATACGCATTAATTCCGGCACATGCATAAAACGGTTTTCCCAAATATTTTCAGTAACCAATGACGCCCCCGGAACAACCGTCATTAACGCCATAAACTGCGCTTGCAGGTCGGTTGGGAAGCCGGGGTAATAATCAGTAATAATGTCTTGTCCCTGCATTAAGGCGTTGCGGGCGTCAACAACTATGCTTTCGGGCTTTTCGGTGATTTTAATATCCATCGCCTTTAAGATGTTAAGCGGAGTTTGCAAGTGCTCGGCATGAGCGTTAACCAGTTCAATTTTGCCTTTGGTAATAGCGGCCGCTATGGCGTATGAACCCGCCTCAATACGGTCAGAAATTACGGCATGCTCAGCGCCGTGCAAAGCTTTAACGCCCTCAATTTTAAGCACGGAAGTATCTTTGCCCTCAATTTTAGCGCCCATATCGGTAAGCAAGTCAATCAAATCGGCAATTTCAGGCTCTTTGGCGGCGTTTTCAATAGTAGTTTCGCCGCGAGCCAAAGCGGCAGCCATTAAAATGTTACAAGTGGCGCCGACAGATGCTTTCGGGAAAATAATGTGCGCGCCTTTTAAGCCTTTTTTGGCATCAGCAACCACATAACCGTTTTTAATTTCAATAACGGCGCCCATTTGCTCAAGCGCGTTTAAGTGAATATCCATCGGGCGCGCGCCGATTGCGCAACCTCCGGGGAGCGAAAGTTCAACATGCCCTTCCCGCGCCAAAACCGGACCTAAAACATAATATGAAGCGCGCATTTTGCGCACATAATCATAGGGAGCGACAAGGCTTGCAAATTTTTTGGTTTGATAAACATAGCGCTTGCAAGCGAGTTTACCGATTTTATCATCAGATTCTTGAATATCGGTGCCAAGCTGCACTAATAACGCGTTAAGCGATTTTATATCCGATAAAATCGGCATATTGGTTAGCGTAACCGGCTCATCAGTTAATAAAGTGGCGCAAATTAAAGGCAACGCCGCGTTTTTGGCGCCGCTGATGTAAATTTTGCCGTTGAGCTGATTACCGCCGATAATTTTAATCTTGTCCATTTTTTGCTTCCTTTTGTGCTTTTAATTTTTCACGCTCTTGCTGTTGTTTTTTGCGTTTTTCCAAATTTTTTTGCAATGCTTTGGCTTCTTTTTCAAAGCGAATGTCTTTGGCTTTTTTAACGGTCATAATCTTAACTTTCAACTTATTTACTTGATTTATGTACAGAGTACCTCTTAAGCCGACAAAAGCAAAGCTTTATTTTTATTATTAACAGAAAGCATGTAAATTTTTGAAAAATCATAAGTTATAAAAAAATTTGAAAAAAAATCAAAAAAAGTCTTGCATTTTATTTCGGATATGCTATTAAATACGACATCGCAGAGATGCGGGTATAGCTCAGGGGTAGAGCGCAACCTTGCCAAGGTTGATGTCGTGGGTCCGAATCCCATTGCCCGCTCCAATAAAATGAAAAGCCACCTTTATGGTGGCTTTTTTCATTTTAAACTTGAACAGATATAGGTTTGGAGCCACGAAAAAGTGGGTTTCAAGATAAAAAAGCTGGGTTCATCGTCAAAGTTGGGGGCAGAGTAAAAAAGTTATAAAAAAATCTGTCATCAGTTCGTTTGTTTTTCATAAAAATAAGTTAAGCACATAAAACTCTAATTCGCAATCGGTAATTTTCAAAATTTCTAAAACCGTACGCTCGTCGTTGTATTAGTTTCATCTTCCTATGAAAGCCCTCGGTTATCCCGTTACTTCTGGTAAATCTGAACATTCTTCCAATTTCCTCTTGCCAGTTTTCTATGGTTCTGCCCAATTTCCTAAATAATGCAAAACCGCAGTTCTTTAATAATTCTATATCTTCATAACAGAGACTGTATAATTTCTGAACTTGTCTTTGGTTATTGGTCTTATCTATTTTCTTCAGATTATAAAGAAGTATTATGGAATAAATATCCGACTATGCTGTCTGAAATCTTTGAAAACAGTAAAGATACGATTTTGCTTTCAAAAATATCTTATGATGTAAATAGAATACGGCTATATAGAAATAAAGTTTTTCATTATGGATCATTACTTGTAGTTAAAGATGATTATGATAAGCCACAGCATATACATAACGTTATTTATAATTTGCTGCGAACAATGGGCGCTAATAAACTTTCAAAAATTATTAGAGAAGTTGATTCTTTTGATGCTGTTTACCTTAAAGGCAAGCACTTGAAAATGCTTTAAAACAAGAAAGATGGCATCAACTACAACCAGACAAAGTCCTGCGTCAAAACGCTTAATGCAGTATATATCCATCCCTTCTGTTATAATTATATAACATTAAAATGGCTAAATGTCAAGATGCTATTATTTCTGTGTATTTTTGCCATTAAAGTTATGATGTTTGGCATGTTAGCGGCAGGGTATAGGCAAAAATAAAAGGCAGATAATTTTTTATATCCACCTTTTTTCGCTTCAGTTCCGCCGCTTTCTTTTTGTTTGGTATAATTTTCGGCTTATAGAGTTTGTTATTAAAAAGCTCATACGCGCCAATATCAAACGGCTTGGGCGCTCGCTGTTTTTTATTCTTATTTTGTTTAGACATTTTCAATCCTTTTGTTATATTGCTTTTGAGATGTACGATATAGCATATAAGCAAGCGTATGTCAATTTTTCAGGAGCTTAAAATGGAACCGAATATTTTTGATTATGCCACCGGCGAACTATCGCAAGATGCCATGATTTGCTGGTGTTTAAGTTTTTATAACTTTAAAAAGCACAAATTATATCAGCTTGCCTGCGATTTGTTACAAGCATTTACCGGTGCGGCGCCGCAAAATTACGGCGATACAATAACCATTAATCGGCAATCTTGCAAAACCGATATTGTAATTTCTTTTAAGCCGTCAGGAAAAACCATAATAATAGAAGATAAAGTTTACACCTCTGAACACAATCAACTTAAAAAATACCGACAAGAAATCGCCGACAAGCTCAATAAAAATCCGGCAGAAATTTGTGTGGTCTATTTGAAGACCGGTTTTTATTATGACAAAGACAAATTGCTTGAATATAATAAAGTTGCCGACAAATATATTCATGGTGACGAGTTGCTTAAAATCATAAGCAAGTACAAAAATATAAACACTCTGCTTGATATGTATGCAGAGCATTTGGAAAATTTAATAAAATGGTATCAGTTACATGGCAATTTTACCAGCACCGACGATAAAAGCTTTTGGAATTGGAACATAGCAAAAGAATATATTGCGCAATATAAGTTTATGCGCGCAGTTTTTCCGCAAGAGTTATGGAACAAAGCCGATGAAAAATTATTATATATGGTAAAGCAAGGGTCAAGTTATGGACGCCCTTGGGCAAATGTCAGAATATCTGAAAATCCGCGTTTTTTCTGGCGGCTTGACGCCGATAAAAACGGACCTTATTTTTCATTGCGGTTATATCAGGAAAATCCTGACAAAACAAAATACATTAAATATCTTGAGATTGTGAAACAAATTGCAGCCGATAATAATTTTTACTTTATAAAAGAAGAGGCGTTTAACTTTCACAGCAAACAAAACTATAAAGAAGCAACGGTATTGCACCTGCATATTGCCGGAATACTGCAAAATTGGCAAACTAAAAAAGACGATTTTATTGCTGACATTAAGCAAGTCACAAAGCTTTTACAGGAAAGAATTTAATTATAATCTTGCTTAAAGGGTTCAAATCCCGTTGGATATTGGTGATTCCAACGGGATTTGAACCCGTGTTGCAGCCTTGAGAGGGCCGCGTCCTAGACCACTAGACGATGGAACCAAAATTCATTTGTTTGTATGTTTATTATACTTTGCGTCACAATGCAAGATTTATTTTTATAAAAAAAAGAGAAACCCGATAAATTATTATCGGGTTTCCGTTAGGGGAAAATATTATGTTATTCGCATAATATTTTCTTTATACAAAAGCTTGGCATGTAGGGGATAGCCGCACTTTTGCATAAACTCGCTTAAATTAGTAGTATTTCCAAGCAACTGAGTTAGTGCTGCCAGCTCCATCGCAGGCTGCAACAGCTTTAGAAACCGTCATCGGAGTGACATTAGCGGCTGTAGTGGCGCCAGGTATACTTACATTTTCATTTCCATCCGTGCTTGTGGTGAAATAACCTGCAATTTTTGCACCAGCACCACCTGTAGCAGCGGCAGTTGCTAATTCACCATCGGCACCAATAGCGATTAAGCCAGACGCCTGACCCGAACCCCAATCACCGGTCGCAATGGTAACGCAAGCCTCTGATGACAAGCCACTGTAAACAACGACAAAAGCTTCATTATCACCACTAGCACGACCACCTGAAGCTTTAATAAAGACATCGCCGCCGAAAGCATTTTTAATGTTTTCAACGCTTGCGCCTGCTGATGCAGCGGTATACATATCGTTCGGCACAACACCGAATTTAATAGCCTGCTTGTTGTCCAAACCGGCATAATTACCTTGTGAAGAGAACAAGGTACGGATGTTGGCAACCAGCATTGAAACCTGATCAGTTGTTTTGTTAATTTTGTATTTGTTCATAGCTTTTGAATAACCGGCAATACCGCCAACCGACAAAACGCCGATAATCGCCAATACGCCAAGCATTTCAACCATGGAACGGCCGTTTTCATTATATTTCATCATCATAAAAATCCTTCATAATCTTAAGGTTACAAAAAAATCGCTGTTTTCATCAGAAAAAGCGACTGGAAGTAAACAACTATGACAACGAAATAGCGCGGTATATTGACCGCAAGGCTTATTTTACCGCCTTCCAGTCAACAGACTGGTTGGCATATAAAATTTAACGTCCCTACACCAAGTTTCAAGACGCGTTATCATGGAATTGTTTAGTTCCGAATAGTCCATTTGACTATCTACCTGTCAGAATAAATAAAACCTATGCAAAAGTCAAGTCAGATGGCGTTATATGTCTTTAGTTATAGAATGATTACCGAAAGATTAAAATTTGGTTTTGCAACAGATTAAGCTATCAGGTTTATAGTTTTAAAAAACACAAACTATGAACTTGACGACAACAAGATAAAGGTTTATAGTTTAAAAATATAAAAACCATGAAGTTGTGAGGAAATAATGCAGGAACTTATGCAAAAAATAGAAGAAAATAAGCAAAAATTGCAGAATTTGTTAAAAAACAAAGATAATCTGACTGAACTTAACAAGTGGCTTAAAACCGAATTGGCATATACTTCTAACGCTATTGAGGGTAACACCTTAACACGGGAAGAAACGGCTTTAGTTATTGAAGAAAAAATAACAACCGGCTCCAAACCGATTAATGACTATTTAGAAGCTCTTAACCACGCCAAAGCTTTTGATTTTATTATGCAGAGCACTAAAGAACATGCGAATATTGATGAAAATTACGTTCTGCAAATTCATAAAATTATCTTATCAGGCATTGATGATACAAAT
Source organism: Lachnospiraceae bacterium (assembly GCA_963594125.1). Lineage (GTDB taxonomy): Bacteria > Pseudomonadota > Alphaproteobacteria > RF32 > CAG-239 > CAAFZY01. The sequence goes on along the minus strand of CAVBCV010000037.1, from coordinate 5,827 downwards.
GCCGGATTTTATCGTTCCGTCAGGGTCAGGATTGCAGGCTCACAAACTATACTGCCTAATCCGTTAAAAGTACCGGACTTAATGTACGAATTTGGCAAGTGGCTGGAATCTGAAAACGGCAATGCTGTATTTAAGGCAATAGAAGCGCACTACAAATTGGTGAGTATCCACCCTTTTGTTGACGGCAACGGCAGAACTGCCAGATTGCTCTTAAACGCGATATTGCTTGAAAACGGATATTTACCGATAATCATTCGCCCCATAGACCGAAAAAGATATTTAAAATCACTTGAAACATACCAAACACTCGGGAATAAAGAACCATATTATAATTTTATGCTTTCAGCTTTAAATCGTTCAATTAAAACCGCAATCGGGCTGCTTGATATAAATCAACCTGCTGCCAGCAAAGATTTTATTACCATCGGCAAATTGGCAAAACTCGCGGGGGTGCCGATTTCCACGGCGCGTTATTACATGAAAATCGGCAAACTACGAGCGGTTACGTTTACACCGTCAGGGTATGCTTTGTTTGAGGTAACGCAAGCGCAAGCACTTAAAAAACTCAGCCCCAAGAAGCAAAGCGCAAAGTCTTAAATAAAGGATAATAACTAAAAGCCAAAATACTTAATTTTTTGACAAAAAATATTTGCGCTTTTATTTCTTTTATGCTAACATTTTAATAAATAAGATAATTTACGGGAGAAGCCCAATGTCAAGATATCCGGTCAATCGTTCGCAAATGTTGCAAAACGCTGATTTTTTGGATTTTGTAAAGAGCGAGTATAAAGTGGTTGACGTTGCCTCCCTGCCCGATTATGAGCTTGAGGGCTTAATTTACAAATTCAAAATTAAAAAAGACGATTTAGACAAGCAAGACGCGGAGTTTCTACAACAGTTGGAAACACAGAACTCTGAACAAAAACGCGATGAATTTTCCTCAGTTTATTATCCGAATATCAGTTATAACGCGATTGCGCCGGAAGACAAGGCTTTTGTCAATGTGGTGGAAAGCCGCGCTGAAGATTTGCAGCTTTCAGCTGGAGACGTAAAAGAAAAATCAGGCTTAATGCTCAAAAATGCCGTTCAAAATGACAGCAACATCATTGAAAACCGGCTGCGCAGCGACCACAATTTGCAAGAAGACAACAAACTTGCCAAGTTGCGCATGGAAGCTTTGCTTGAGGTTAAAACCATTATCAAAGCCGAATTTGACAACCATATCGGCGGGTTTGAGCCAACCGCGGAAGTTAAAGAAAGTCAAAAAAGCTGGGCGTTTTTGGAAAATTCAGAAGAAAATGTAAAAGATACCAGAAAATATAAGCAGGTGCTGGCAAACAAGCTGTTAGATAATAATCAGGAAAGAGTTTTAACGCCGGAGCTTGCCTGCGAAGCTCATGAAGTTTTAATGCAACAAGTTAAAGACGAGCCTAAAAACACGGAAGCGCAAGCCAAACTTGCCAAAACCGTTAACGCCATGAATAATTTAGCTGACGATTTTATTCAAAAACGCGGATACTTTTTGTTAGACATCACCAATGTTGCCGACGCTTATGACGGCTATAACCGCATGTTTAATCTGCGCTTAAAGCAGCTTGACGAGCAAAAGAAAAAGCTTACCAAAGCCGCTAAAAAAGACGAGCAAAGCGCTCAGTTGCTGCAAGTGGTTGAAAACAATATTAAAACTTATGAAAACTGCCTTAAAGATTTAGATACGCTGATGAAGCCGTATGATGAGCGTTGGAACATTCCGGACGGCAAAAATCCGTACAATTCCGCGGTTAAAATGAATGACCGCGCCCGTAAATGCGTAAAAGTTTTGGATAATATTAAACCAGATGAGCAGACTTTAGGGGCTGAAACACTGCAAATGCTCTCTCGCTTTAAGTTTAAGGGCGCTGAGGGCAATTTGCCGCAATTTTATGATCCTAAAAATCCGAACACAAAATCAGATAGCTGGCGGGAAGGACTTGAAGTTATTCCGAACAGCCGATTGGCAACCGTGTTGCAATTGGTTAAAAACGACATATTGATGACGGAATTAAACTCTGATGATAAAATCAGCAAAGAAGATTTAACGGAAAAATTTAAAAACGGCATTGGCGAAAAGTTGTTTGCAATTTATAACTCAGAAGAAAAGATTGCCAGAATAGCTGAAAATCCGCGCAAATTTGTGGAGCCGGAAAAAGAAAAATATTTAACTGATTTTATGAACAAACTGAACAACCCGGAAGTTCCGCTTGCCATTTCAGATACAGGATACATTGCCGCTATGGAAGTTCAAGCCAACAATGCGGAAGTTTATTGCAACCGCGTAAGTAAAAAAATCGGCGCCAACAATTCAGAATATATCCGCGGAATTATTACCGATCAAATGCAGCAAATTGACCGCCGCGCGCCTTTGCACAATGCCGCTAGCAATGTTCGCAGGCAATCATTGCGCCGCAACCTGTTCGGCACAGCCTTAGGCGCCGGTTTGGCTTATACCGGAGCACGCGTATTCACCAATATAGCGGCAACCGGAGGCGCCTCGCTCGCTGTCAGCACCACCGCCGCGACCATTACGGCAGTCGGGGTCGGAATCGGGGTTACGGCATTGCAATATATCGCCAAGCGCAAAGAAGCTAAAGCTAACGGCGACCGTCATTATAATTTGAAAAAATTTTTGAAAGACAAAAAAGTTTTGGCAGCTATCGGCGCAAGCACTTTAGGCGCTGCCGCCGTGGTATTTGCAAAAGTTAATGCTCCTGAAACATTGGTTGCAGGCGCGGCTATCGGCTCGTTTGGGTTAGGCGTCGGGCTCAGATTTGCGCAACCTTATAAAGACATGCGCTTAAAAGGACACAGCCGACTTTCAGCTTTAGCGATGGGCGCTTGTTCCGCCGTTGCAACCTTAGGCGCCGGAGCTTTGGGGCGCGCTCACGCCTTAAATAACATCAGCCCTGTTGAACGCCTTGTGCCTGACGGGCAAAAAACTGAAACAGTCCATACCAAGAGTTATGATGACGCCATTAATGCCAAAGCGGAAACTTGGAACAACAGCGATGGTATTCATCACGGAGCGCGTTACACCGCCGACGGCTTAAATCCGTCCGAATCGGTTTATCATAAGTCCGGCAACTATGACACTATTCTGAAAAACGTGCAAGATTCTATGACCGGTTGGGAGCCGGACGCCGCCAAAACCAACTTGGCTAAACTTGAAAACGCCGTGCGATTAGGCTCGCCTGACACTTTACTGAAAGACGGCTCCGGTCGCACGCTTGGCGATGTTATGGGATATGTAAACCCTGACACAGGGCAACGCACAACGTATCGCGATGTTATGCAACACCTTTTAAGCACCCCTTCAGAACCGCTTAATAAAGATGAAGTGCAGGTTATGGAACAAGTTGCTTTGCATATCGGCGCCGGACATGGCAATAAAATGGGACACTTAATCCCTGATGTGGGTATTCGCTCAGAAGATTTATATTCATACGACACTGCCCGCCCGCACGGCATTATTGATAAAGCTCATACTATTACGAAAACTGTTTACAAGGTGGTTACTGATTATGCCACCGCAATATGCGGAATTGTCGGCTGGGCACATCGTGACGGCGGAGCTAAAGACCGTTTTCGTTCCGGAGCTAAGGCTGACAGAGTGGTAATAAAACAAAAGCCCGCGAAAAAGCCGGTAAATGTTGTTCATAATGAGCCAAAACCAATAGAACAAACTCCTAAACCGGTTGAGCAAGAACCTAAGCCGGTTGAGCAAGAGCCGAAACCTGTTGAACAAGAGCCGAAACCTGTTGAACAAGAGCCGAAACCGGTATTGGTTGTTGCTCCGATTATAAAACCGGAACCGCCGGAAAATAAGCCTGAGCCGCAAGAAGCTCCGGAACCGCAAGAGGTTAAGCCATTGCAAAAAGAAGGGCATCAGATCAGAAAGCATTATCCGTTACCGGACGATTTGAGTTCGGTTAATAAACATATTCAAAAAGCAATAGACATGGTGCGTTCTGAACAATATGAAAGCTTTGAGGCTATGCAGGCGGATAAAGAAAACTTTGGCAAGCTGCCTAAATATGCCAAAGATACCGCCAGAATATTGTTTGCCTCATCACATAACGGCACCGAATGGGATACCGAAAAGAAAAAAGCCGCTTATGCAAAGCAAATTGTGAAAAAAGCTGAGGCTTCCGCTAAAGCCGGATTAAATAAACTCTCGGTTTATAAAGATGTTAATCATCGTTAAGATTAAACCCCTGAAAGTTAAATTTCAGGGGTTTTGCTTATTTTTTAGCGGGTTTATTTTCAGGTAAAAGTTCAGCATAAATGAGCCAGATTGCTGAAATTCCGACCAAAATGTAAATAATGCGGCTAAATAAGCTTAACGGACCGAATATAGCGGCAACCAAATCAAACTCAAACAAGCCGACCAAGCCCCAATTAAGACCACCGATTATCAGCAGCCATAAAGCAATTTTGTCAACAACTCCCATTACAACCTCCAAAAAATGTTTTTACTTTTTGCAAATATGATATATGGTGCAGATACTGATTTTCAACGGAGGGTAAATTGCCAAGCGAAAAATTTTTAAAATTTATTGAAATGTGGGAAAAAGATTTTGCCATTGCCCGCACCATAGATGAAAAAGTTTGCGTTGACCGTGACGGCAACCCTATTCCGTGGTATACTTATCCCGCTATTGAGTATTTATCGCAATTTGATTATCGCGATAAAAAAGTTTTTGAGTTCGGCTGCGGATATTCATCGCTGTTTTGGGCAAAACAAGCCAAACAAGTAATCAGTATTGAGGATAATCCGCAATGGTTTGAAAAATGGCAGCAAGAATTTTCAGAGCCGAATTTAGACATCAGATGGCGCGATGAAGGCGAAATTTATGAAAACGCCATTTTTGAAAACGATGAAAAATATGACGTGATTGTGGTTGACGGAAAGCGCCGCGCCGAATGCGCAAACGTGGCATTAAAAGCATTAAACGACGGAGGAATCATTATTTTAGACGATAGCGACAGAGTAAACACCAGCGAGGAATATAAAAAAGCAATCAGCATATTAAAACAAGCCGGTTTGCTGCAGGTTGACTTTTACGGATTTTGCCCGATGAATGTTTACACCAAGGCAACCTCGGTATTTTTCAGCCGCAATTTTAGTTTTGCCGGAAAATATGACGTGCAACCGGTCAACGGATTAGGCAATTTATGGTCAATGAGCCGCAAAGACCGCAAAGCCTTATATAAATTGCAAAAATAAAATTAGTTATGCAAAAACGCCGATAAAAACATCACCGGTGGCTAAACTTTATTTTTTATCGTCCGGTAATTTGGCGGGGATATATTTATCCCACCCGCGCGCTTTTAGCTCTGAAAGGCAAGAAAATTCCGTATACATTGTATATTCTTCCTCATCATCGCAATTAGCAACTTTAGTGCTCATTGCTGCCATATAATCATTGGTAATATATCCATTAACTATGTGAAAACTGCACCACCATACATTACAAGATTGTTCTTTAGAATACTCAAAGACTGTTTTATATTTGGCAAAAAACATTTCATACCCGATTGCTTCAAAAAGACCTTTTTCTACAGGACTGCACTTTAAAAAAATTGCCTGATCATCTTCAGTGATATATGAACATTCTTCATCATAGCCTGTCATTAAATCTTTAATATAAGTCGGAGTCACTTTAGAATCATGCGATGTTTTATAATTACTTGAATAAATTATATTATTAAATATCGGATTCTTAAACTTTTTAAGCGCCTTTTCACTTTCAGCTCTAACCGGCATCGCAATCACCAACAAAATCAGCAG
>CAVBCV010000036.1:0-13090 GCA_963594125.1 Lachnospiraceae bacterium | reverse complement strand
GCTTGTTCCCAGAGGTTTACAAATTGCCGGAGAGCGAGATTCGCTCGCTGGTGCATTCAATTTACGACAACCCCAAAATGGGCGATGAATTGTTAGACCACTTAACTGATGTGATTAACAAGAAAAAGCCGGAATGGGGTGAATACTTAAATCCGAAACCGGAAGAACCGGAGCAGTCTGCGCAACCTGTGCAGGATAATCCGTTGCAACCAAAGCCGCTGAATACAAGCTCAACCTTTGAGCCGTACAAGCCACAAAAAAGCGCTTTCGGGCTTAATAACACCGGCGGCTCCAGTGGTTTTGGGCTTAATAACACCAACAGTTTTGCTCAAACCAAATTGCCTGATTTTACCAAAGGAATGGATTTAAAGCATTCGGATATGGTAACCGGCTTTGGTATTAACGAGGCTAAACAAAAGTCATTATTTGATTTTAACCCTCTAAAACAAACTCAAAGTTTTGGTACGGGATTCCAAATGCCGAAATTGCCTAAACTGCCGCAGTTTCCGAAATCCCCTGAACCGCAAACACCGGAATTGCCGCAAATGCAACCAATGAACAATTTTCAAAAATTGCAAGCTGAGCAAATGGCGGCAAATATACGCCCAAAAAATATTAATATAAGTGATGAGGATAAAATCCTTGCACAAAGTAACCTTGCACGTCAAGTAGCTTTTATATATCAAGGTATGGCAAATTCATTGCTGAATCCTATTAAATATGTTGCGCAGGATAATCAAATTGATATTATGCCATTGCAAGCCCAAAATGTACAAGAGAGAATTATAGAAGCTTCATCAGGCGCTCTTAATGATATATTGCCTTTTATAATTGGAGGAGAAGCAATGGCAGGTACAAATTTTATTAACCGTGCGGCTTTGAGCTCTCATTTTATACCAAGGACTGTAGCTAAAAGTATACAATCTTTTGCTAACCCTGCAGCTCCATCTTACGAACTTGCTGGAGGAATTGGAGGCGCTATTTTACCAGCTTGGGTGAATCTGGATATTCCAGATGAAAAATCTTCTTTAATAGATAATTTTAAATATTATGGTGGAAATGCATTGTTAAGTGTTTTGGGAGGATTAGCCGGTGGATACGCCAATGCATTATACAATAAATCACCATTATATGATTCGGCTATTAATATGCTAAGAAACATAAATGATGCACGTAAAATAAAACAATCATATAATATATTAAAGCAAAATCCATTACTAGGTAATGGCTATGACATAGTTACAAAAATGAAGATAAATAACAAGCAACCTGTTTATCTTCATAGAGGTGAGGCTATGATTGATAATAATGGAAAGATCGTAGTTAGTGGAGCTGATTTATTACGTGCATATGGTACTAAACGAAATTTTGGGTTAAATAAGTTAATATATAAACATGAAATTTCTCGTGACGAAGCCATGATGATTCCTAGTGTATTGCGCAAATTTAATCCAATTGAAGTTACTGGTTTTGGACAACAAATATATGAATTCAAAAACCAGGCAGGTGATCTTATGAGATTAGTCCTTTCACCAAAGGACGATGGTTATATGATTGTGTCAATGTATAAAATAGATTAAAAAGTGCTCCCCAATCCTGTACCGGTCAGCCTACCGCATACAGATACCAAATAGGCGATCAAACGTTTCGTTCCTATTGGTGAGGAGCAATATTTAATCTAAAAGCAGTAAATTCTATTGTCAAGGCTGTTTTGATAAATATTTATAATACATATATATTGTTTACAAACAGTATGTAACATCACAAATAAGTGTTGCAAATATAATTATGGTTGTTATTATTATGTTATATTTTTTATTAAGAGAGCAATGGAAATGAAAAAATTTATTTTAATTTTTGCTGTACTAATGATTTTTAGCAATGTGTGTAAAGCTGAATTTGTGGATAAACGTTTTAATCATAAATTGATGTACAATGGTAAAGATCCATATATTGTTAAATTATCAGAAAATCAAATTTATACAGATGATGAATATAAATATTACAATGACTGTAAATTATTAAAAAATGAAATCGGTTATTTACAGTACCTGTGTAGTTATATTTATTTGGCAGAGGAAAAAGATACAGCAGATAAAACGCTTAAAGATATTAAAGAATTTAAGATAACTAAAGCTGATAAATACTTGGGGTGCGAATATTTAGTTAAAGAATATGACTATTATGGAACTAATATAGAGCACGGTCCTATTGCCAGAATACCCTTTTGCTTAGGTGAATAAGGCAATTTTCTTAAAGTGCCATCAAACAGAGCTAAAAGCGCGCGGGTGGGATAAATACATCCCCGCCAAATTACCCGATGAGAAAAAGAAAATTTAACCTGTGAAAATGCCGCAGGCGGTTTTGCATAAAATAAAAACAGAGGGGCGTTGAGCCAACTCTGTTTCTATTAAACATTAATCATCAGTCGCGTTTTAACCCTATCCTGATGATATTATTACCTTTGTAAAAGACGGTATCACCCTTCTCTGCGAAATGAAAACCATCTTTTGCCGGCACCGTACTCAAAATTGAGCGTCTCACAAAAGCAGTGCCATCTTCCAACAATATGCACCGCTTTATGTCATCTCTGCGTCCATTAGTTGCATCGTAAATACGCCACACTAACGAACTTTTAACCTGAGCATCAACCTTGTTCACACTCTGCTGAGATGGTTCATCAGATACTTGTTGGGCAATTACATACGCTGCCGAGCAGCAAACCAGACAGGTAAAGCATACCAGCCCTATCACTGTCCATTTTTTTGTCGCGTCCATATTAAATAATTTTTTATTACCTGTAATATAAACCAATTTAACCTAAAACGCAAGTATTTTTGTCTATTTATAATATATTTATTATTAATTGACAAAAGCAGGCAATCTGCTATACTTAAACATATAACATTTAATGAGGTGAATCATGAGCAACACAAATCAGCTTGACGCCATTTTATCCCGCCTTGGCGAACACAACGTATCCGATAAAGAAATTGACGAGTTGGTAGCAACCGCCGATTCATCTGCCAAAGATTCTAAAGACGGAACTATTCAAGACAAACTAAATGAAGTACGCGCCAAAGCCTCCGCTAAAAAAGGCAACAAAGAAATTGCCTATGATGAAAAACCTGAAAAATCGCACTTAAAAGGCTTTTGCGGTGAAAAAGGCGCTTCTTTTGCTTATTCTGATGGCAAAAAAGGTGCTTATGTTGCCGACTTTAACTTTAATCCTGAGGTCTCAAATACTGAGCCGCAAGGCAGTTTATATCACCTCACCCCGATTGAGTATCAACTTTACAAATTAAGAGCCCGCCTCGGACTAAAAACCACTCCTAAAAAAGAACCTGAGTTGCAAACTGAGGGCATAAATACCAATAATAAAATTATGCAAAAAGCTCTGCATGACTGGAAAGCGGAAAGAGACAACCAACTTAAAAACTTTAATTTACGCTATAACCTGCATAATCAAAATTTAAGCCGTTAAGCAATTCCCATCCCGTGGCGGCGGAACGCCAACGGGGTGGTTGAAATATGCAACTTATACGCAGCCTTATTAATTCCCCTCTATGGAGGGGTGCCGAAGGCGGGGTGGTCTTTTACAACTTATGCACAGCACGGACTCGTAAATATTGCAAAAAAAAACGCGAGCTAAAATCTTCTTAATTTTAACAATTTGAGGAGGTTTTTGATGTTTATCCAAAATATATTAGCTAAGCTTGCGGATGGTGAGGCAGATACGCCGCAACTTTTTTCTGCGGTGTACACTAAAAGGTACATAATGAAAAAAGTTGCAAGTAGGTGCCCGCTAGACGCAAGCACCGGACGGTCTATGGTGGAGATGCTGGGAGTGCTTGCCATTATCGGCGTGCTATCCGTCGGGGCGATTGCCGGTTACTCTAAGGCAATGATGAAGTATAAGTTAAATCAACATGCCGTAGCAGTTAATATGCTGATAAATAATATGCTAGCGATTAAAGATAAATTGCATCATAACGAAAGCGGCGAAACTGATTACGCCACCTTGCTAAATAAACTTAATTTACTGCCGGATGGTATAATTCAAGTTAATGATCGTTATCTCCGAGACAAGTATTTTAATAACCAAATCAGAGTATATTATGAGATTGAGATTGACACAGATACAGAACGAAACAGCACCTATTTTAAATTAGGAAAATCGGAATCTGACTACACCCTTGAGAATTGTTACAACATTCTCAAAGTAGTCAAAGAAAATGCCGCTAGTCTTTATTTCGTGCGTACTTATAAAATTTACACCGACGATAGCGGACACCCTTCCGATAATTTGTATACTTTTTACGGTGACGGCTATTGCACCGCTAACCGCGACTGTTTACGAAACTTAAATATTAACAAGCTTGAACAAGCCTGCCAAACTTGCAAAGACGGTATTTGCGGTATACGAATATTCTATAAATAGAGGTACAACGCAAAAAAAGCGCCGCAAATAACGGCGCTTTTTTTTGCATAACTTTTGCAAGCTGATTATTCTGCTTTATCAGATGCAGCTTTTGAAGCAGCGGACAAATCGTCAGCAATACGAGCTGAACGACCGCGCAATGCACGCAAGAAGTACAATTTAGCGCGACGGATTTTACCGATACGAGCAACTTCAATTTTAGCGACATTCGGAGAATAAAGCGGGAATACACGCTCAACACCTTCACCGAAAGAAATTTTACGAACGGTGAAAGATGAGTTCAAACCATCGTTTTTACGAGCAATGCAAACGCCTTCATAAATTTGAATACGTTCACGATCGCCTTCTTTTACCTTGGTATGAACTTTTAAGGTATCGCCGGCTTTAAAGTCAGGAAGGTTTTTACCTTCGGTGAGCTTTTCCATCTGCTCTTTTTCAATATTTTCAATAATGTTCATCAGTTTTACCCTTATTTATACAAAATTTTGTTACCTTATATACCTAAACCTTTTTAGAATCAAGATATTTTTTAAAAAGGTCAGGCCGCTTACTTTCGGTTATTTTTAAAGACTGTTCTTTGCGCCAATTTTCAATATTTTTATGGTGACCGCTTAATAAAACCTCCGGAACATCACGCCCCTGCCAGCTAACCGGTCTTGTGTATTGCGGATATTCCAACAACTGGTTTTCAAAGCTTTCATCTTCGGTTGACTGTTCATTGCCCAAAACTTTCGGCAACAAACGCACCACCGCGTCAAGCATAATCATTGCCGCCTGCTCACCGCCGGTTAAAATGTAGTCACCGATGCTGATTTCCTCAATATTATAAGCTTCCAGCACTCGCTCGTCCACACCCTCAAACCTGCCGCACACTACGGTAAGTTCCGGCTCTGCCGCCAACTCATGCACCAAGGCTTGAGTTAAAGGCTTGCCGCGCGGGCTCATATAAATCAGCCGTCCGCCGTGATATTCATGAGCAAGAGCCTCGCCCAACACGTCAGGACGCATAATCATACCCGCACCGCCGCCGCAAGGCGTGTCATCTACCGAACCATGTTTATCAAACGCGTAATCGCGAATATTAACCGCGGTCAATGACCATTTGCCGTCATCTAATGCTTTTCCGGTTAATGAATAACCCAAAAAGCCGGGGAAAATTTCAGGAAATATGGTTAAAACCTTAACCTTCATTACTACTTTCCTCATCATCAGCAAAATTAATTAAAGCGCTTGAAACCACCACACAACCATCAGCTATTTTAACTTCCGGAACATATTGTTTAGTAAACGGAATCATCTCAGTTTTACCGGTGCTTTTCAGTTTAAGTTCCAAAATATCACCGGCGCCGAAATTATAAATTCCCGCCACTTTGCCGATGCTTTGCCCTGAAGATTGCTCAATTACATCAAGCCCGATTAAATCGGTCTGATAATATTCTTCCTCTTCAAGCTGCGGTAAAACATCGCGATTAACATAAAGTTCCGTCCCGATTAAAGCCTCAGCGGCATTACGGTCGTCAACCCCTTTAATTTTGCAGCGCAACAATTCTTTACTATGACCGGTAACTTTGAGTACAAATGATTTTGTGCCGTCTTTGTTTTGCAAAGCGCCATAAGCTCCGATGTCACGGTCAAATTCGGTCCAGCTTTTAACTTTAACCTCGCCTTTAATGCCGTGAGCCCCGATAATAGCGCCCAAACAAACCCGTTTTTCATTCATTGTAGTCATACCGGCTGCCTTTAAAATAACCTTAAATAATTATTCAGCAGAAGATTCGGCGGCTGCGGCTGCTTCAGCAGCGGCTTTAGCTTTAGCTTCTTTTTCTTTCATTCTTTCAACCGTTTTAGCGCGCGGAGCTGATTTTTTCGGCTGATCATGAATAACCGGAGCAGAGCACAAACCCAAACCGGCAAACAACTTCTGAAGTCTTTCAGTCGGTTGAGCGCCTTTTTTGAGCCATTCTGCAACTTTTTCCTGATCAACAATCATGCGCTCGGCATGATCTTTCGGCAACAACGGATTGTAGGTGCCTAATTTTTCAATAAATCTACCATCGCGCGGTGCACGTTGATCGGCAACAACGATACGGTAAAACGGGCGTTTTTTAGAACCGCCTCTTGAAAGTCTGATACGAACTGCCATTTTATTTTGTCCTTTCTAAAATTAATTAACTTAAAAGTTTTAAGCCTTATGGCTAAAGCCTAAAACCGTTTTCCAAACCCGCCGAACATACCGCCAGTCGGGTTTCTTTTCATCATTTGAGAAAACCCTGCCATTCCGCCGAATTTTCCCATTTTCTTCATCATGGTTGACATCTGCTCGTATGATTTAAGCAGCTTGTTCACCTCATGAACTTCCACACCTGAACCTTCCGCAATTCTTTTTTTGCGGGAAGCCTTGATGATATCGGGATTTTTTCTTTCCTGCTTAGTCATAGAAAGAATAATCGCCTCTTGCTTTTTAATCAGATTATCCCCGATACCGGCTTGTTCAATCTGATTCTTAAATTTGGAAAGCCCCGGAATCATTGCCATAATGCTCCCCATGCTTCCCAATTTTTTTATCTGCCGCAACTGATTAAGCATATCGTTTAAGTCAAAATGACCCTGCATCATTTTTGCCGTCATTTTTTCCGTTTCCGCTTTATCAAATTTTTCCATGGCCTTTTCAACCAAGGAAACCACATCGCCCTGCCCTAAAATACGACCGGCGATTCGGTCGGCATGAAATTCTTCAATCTCGTCAAGCTTTTCGCCCACGCCCAAAAACTTAATCGGCACTCCGGCAACCATTTTCATGGACAATGCCGCGCCGGCGCGCGATGAACCGTCAACACGGGTCAAAACAATACCGGTAATGCCGACTTTTTCATTAAATTCTTTGGCAACATTGCAGGCATCTTGCCCGATTAAGGCATCTGCCACCAACAAAGTTTCAACCGGAGCCGCAAGCTTTTTAACCGCGGCAACCTCGTCCATTAAAACATTATCAATATGCAAACGACCGGCCGTATCCAAAATCAGCACGTCATAAACCCCGTTGCGAGCCTCTTTTAACGCGCGTTTGGTAATTTCAAGCGGCTGTTCGCCTTTAACAATCGGCAACACGTCAACATTAATTTGCTTGCCGAGCTGAGCCAACTGTTCTTGCGCCGCCGGACGATAAACGTCAAGCGAGGCGAGCAAAACTCTTTTATTCTTCTTTAAACGGGCGGCGATTTTAGCAGAGGTTGTGGTTTTACCGGAACCTTGCAGACCAACCATTAAAAACACCACCGGCGCCGGAGCGTTAAAGTTAAGCTCTGATGATTCATCGCCAAGCAGCTTAACCAGCTCGTCATGCACAATTTTAACCACCATCTGCCCCGGCTGAACCGATTTAATAACCTTTTCGCCCAAAGCCTGCTCTTTAACTTGCGCGATAAATTGTTTGACCACCGGCAATGAAACATCAGCCTCCAACAGCGCTATTCTGATTTCACGCATAGCGTCATCAACGTCTTTTTCGCTCAAAACACCCCGCGAGGTAATTTTGGCAAAAGCTGAAGTTAATTTATCGGTCAAAGCCTCAAACATTAAATATCTTTCCTTATCGGTCGCAACCGGATTAATTTTATCATCATTAAAACCTTGTATTCCGCCGCTCCTAACAAGTACGCTTATATAAAACATTGCACGCCAGTGTGCGAACCCTCGCTGACTGGCGGCACTCCTCGGAGTGGATATGTATACAAAATTTTATAAATTTTCCTTGCTTATACAAGCTTTTCCCCCACAAGTCAAGACTTTTTTAACGAATATAATTTTTGACAAAATTTTATATTTATTATTGTTTTTTTAACCCGTTTCATATATACTATATTTAATATGAGCTATTTTTTTGAGGAGAAACATCATGGCTGATTACAAAAACATAACCGCCGAAGAAGTGCGTACCACCCTTGAAAACGTTGATTACGGCGCTTTGACCGTTGAAAATATTTGGGATATGCGCCAAGCTCTCGGAACTGAAAACAACAACTTTGCCGAAAACAAAAAAAATCAGGCGGCATATGATACTCTTGAAACCTTAGCCAAAGAAAAACTTGAGGCTTTATCTCCTGAAGATTTGGAAAAAATGTCGCCTTATGAACTTGACAGCGTAAAAGGCTTAATTGCGGCTTATTCAAACAGCAACATGGGCAAATTTGACGGCAAAAACGGCGAATTGATGGATAAAATCAGCAAACTGCAAGCCGCCGCCAATACTGCCGCTCCTGCTGAACCGGCGCCAACTCCGAACCCGACAGCTGAAAATGTTTCTGCTCCTCAGCCTGCCGACACTGCCGAATCCAAGCCCGCGGCAAGCAACTCTGCTCCTCAAAAGCCAACCGCCGAGCTTGATGACATCAACAACAGCAAAGCTCCGATTAACAAATACAACGCGCTTGAGGTCATGAAAAAAGTAAATGACCTTCAACCATCTGAATTGGCAACTCTGCGCCGCGCGCTTAACGCCGTTCCTAACGAGCAAACCAATGCCGCCGGTGCCAAACTTGACGAGCATATCTTAGCTCAAGCTGAAAAATACGCCACCGGCAAAGAAACCCTCGCCGGAATTGAAGAAACTTACGCCTTCAGCGAGTTGCTTGATTTAGTAAAACAATACCCCAACAGCGATAAGGTTAAACAAGATGATAAAATCCTAAATACCGCTATCACTCAGGTTAAGCAGGAACTCGCCCTTTTTGAAGAATCTTTCGGTTTAGACCAAGAGCACCTGCAATCGCCTGAAACTGTTGAAAAGAACCTAGCCTCGCTTGACGGCATGCCTTCTGACGGACAAATCTTTGCGCTTGAATTGCGGGAAGAAAAATTACAAGCTCCGACTGATTTGCAAGATGTAGTCGGTATTATTCAAAGCGCGGAAACCTCTAAAACCGTGCCGGAACTTTCAGTTTTAGCGGGCGCTTTGCAATGCAAAGAGTTAGACGAAGAGCGCCGCAAAAAACTTTTGGAAATGGCGGCTTCCCGCGTAAAAAGCACTACATCGCTTGAGCACAAAGACTACAAAAACTTTGAATATGTGTTAAATGCCGTTAAAGATTCGCCGCAAAAGCCCAAAGCCTCAGTTATTGAAAGCAAAACCGCGCTGCTTGCCGATGCCCGCAACGCATATAAACTGCAGGCTCCGCTCAAAGACAAAGAATTTCAAGACATTTACAACGTTTTAAACAGCCTGCAAATTGAAGGCAAGTTATCAGCGTTCGGACGCAAAAAAGTTGACCAAAGCACCAAAGAAAGCGATATTGAATTGTTCCGCGAACAAGTTCGGCGTGAAACTGAAATGTATTTGGCCAACACCTCACCCAACGGAATTAATCCGGAAGACTTCAAAAAAGAATACGCCGACCGTTTAAGAAACAACTTAGTGCAGCTTGTTTACGCTGATAAAGTTTCCAAAGGGCAAATTTCCGAAAAAGACTTTGGCAAAATGTTTGATGAAATGGCGGCTGCCGCCAAAGACAAAAAGCCGATAAAAGTTAATCAGGAAAGTATTGCCGGTTGGCAAGCCGCCAAAACCACCCGCATGGAAAGCGCGGTTAAGGTTGAGGGCAAAAAAGCCGGATACGAAGCCCCTGCCAAAGGTCTTAAAGCTCGGGTTGAAAAACTTGACGGCAAGTTAAACAAAAAATACGGTCTGTTATACACCACCGCCAAAAACATTGCCAAATCAGCCGGATGGGGTACCGCATACTCAGTCGCAGGCGCCACTATGGGACCTGCCGGTGTGGCTTTGGTGGCAACCGCGTCTTTTGCCAACACCTCTTATAAATACTTTAAAGACTACAAAAAAGCCCGCAATGACGCCCTGATTAAAGGTGAAAAACCTGATAATCTGTGGAATTACATGAAAAAGAACAAGCTTAAAACCGCTGGCGCGCTTATGGGCGCCGCCACCGTTGCCATCGGTATCGGCGGACTAGGCGCTAACGCCGCCGTTCACGCCGCCCGCGCCGGCAGCGGTATGGCTTTAGCCGCGGCCGGAGCCATTAACCAAGGTGCTAACGCTTACAAAAACACTAAAGGTTCTAAAGGCAAAAAAGTTTGGGCAGCCGCCAAAACCATTGCTATTTCAGGCGCCGCCTTTGCCGCCGCCGTTTGGGCAGGTAAAGAGCTTAACGGTATAGCCTCTGAGGCCTTTGCCGACACTCCTAACCCCACGCCGCCAACCCCGGTTACCGATTCTTTACAAACAGATAACGTTAATGTTGCCGATTCGCTCAATGCCGAGGCAGTTGCCCAACCGCAAATGACTCCTGAACAACCGCAAATCACTGAACCGACGACAGAAGAATTTGTTCCTGAACATGTTTTAGCGCCTGAAGCCGAACAAGCTCAGCCGCAAGTAACCGATTGGGACAGAACCATATCAGAGGGGCTGTCTCAGGGCATTAATCAGCCGCAAGAACAAAGCGGACCGGAAATTCCATTGCGCGATGATGGCAATACTGAAACCGTTGCGCCTACATCTTCTGAAAATACCGGCGCGAACAATACTGCTCCGGCGCCTGCTCAGTCTGAAAATACCGGCGCGGACAATACCGCTCCGGCAGCTCCCGCGGAAGCCATTGATGTCAACAACTTAACCGATGAACAAGCGCATGACATTAAAATGCTGTTCCTGCGCGACCCGCGTGAAGCCAACGCCATTTTGGATCAAAAAGGTAATGATTGGATGAACTCGCGCGAACTGCAAGAGGCTTGGGATAAAGGCGACATTACCCCTGAGCAAAAAGCCGAATTGGTAAAATTTGCCGGCGAACGTTTTGACGAGCGCGGCAACTTTGTCGGACAAGACGCTGAAAAAATGGAAGCCGCCGCCAAAGCATACAGCGCCGCCCGCTCTGCTCAGAACGATTCAGTTGCCGAAACTCCGACGCCTGTTGCTGAAAACGCAGCCTCCGGCGCTGAAATTGCCGCCGAAAATATTCAGCCCGCCAAAGAACAAACTGCTGAGCAAGGCAGCATGGCAAGCGCTGAAGCCGCGGCTCAAAACGCTGCCGCTGAAAATACTGAGCCGGCTCAAAAGCCTGATTTTGAAATCAAAAAAATCAAAATCAACAGTGACGGAACTGCCAAAATTGTCGGCACCGAAAACGGTCAAAGAACAGTTGTCACCACTGACGCTTCTAACCTTGATGAATCATTACAACGATATGATAAAGTTAAATTCCATAAAAACGGCGATGTTTCCATCAGCGAAACTCACGGTAATAACAAAGTTTCATACACTGTAACTGATGACAACCAGGTAATCAACGCCAGTGTTAACGGTAATCCGGTTGAAACCTCAGCTCCGGACGGACGTCATGACCAGTTGGTCGGCGGTAAGGAAGCAACCGAAAGCACCATTGATAAGCTCAAAAATTTAAGCGGACGCGGTACTGCGGCGCAACAACCGGCTGCTGCCGATAAACCCGCTCCGGTTAAGATAACAACTAACGCCAACACCGCTATCAATACCAACAACACCGGCCGCAATTAAAGGTAATGTTAATGATGACCGTAAATCTCAGGTGGTTTGATGAATTTAACGGATACGGCATACCAAAATCAGTTATCAATCAGCTGACTGCCGCCGGAAAAATTGCCGACATCAGACTACCTGAGGATTTACGTTCCCAAACTAAAGCCGACCAACCATCGGCTTTTTGCTCGGCGAAGACAAATCCGCTGACGGCACAGAATGTTACAGCATCGGCAACAGTTATGCCCAAAGCCTGATTGCCGCCAAAGCTGATATAAAATTTTTAGATTATGACCATACCGCTCTGCAAATAAAATTTTGTGACGGACTGGTTCTCCCCGGCGGACGTTTTACCAATCCTGAAAGTTTTTATATTGACGGAAAAATCCTCGGCGAGCATGCGGGAAAACGCTTTTTAGCTTATCAATCTGCCATACAAGAAGCATATCTCGCTAAAAAACCGATGCTCGGAATTTGCGCCGGAGCCCAAATGATTGGCGCAATGCTCGGCAACATGAAAATGTACCGCAATTTAGAGCAAGAAGCCCCTCTCAGCATTACCCACCGCCCTAAAACCCAAAACACCGGAATTTTTCATCAACTTAAATTATTGGCAAATACTCCTATATTTGGTATTTTAGGGCTCCCGCGCAATGAAGATACTATTTTAATAAATTCACGTCATTCGCAATCTATGGTTCACCCTAATTTACAAAAAGATGTAAAAGGCAAGCCCAAAGTAAAAATGGATATATACGCCATCACCGCTGATGACGGCGTGCCTGAAATTTGGGGTAACGAACAAGCCGGTATTTTATGCGTTCAAGGACACCCTGAAGATTTGGCAGCTGCCGGTAATAATCACATGCTCAATATTTACAAACATATTGTCACCTTAGCCACCAAATATAAACAAACACAGCGGAACAGCTAACTCATACATAGCATATAAATTCCACTCTTGCAGAGAGGTAGCGGCTAACGCCGACGGGGTGGCTTAAGACACAACTTATATATAGCACTATTAATTCCCCTCTATGGAGGGGTGCCGAAGTGAACTGTACCCCGGAAGTTAGACAGTAAAAATCCCCTCCCAACCAAAAATTGTACTGGCAATTAAGGCAAGGATTTTTTATACT
>CAVBCV010000035.1:0-13597 GCA_963594125.1 Lachnospiraceae bacterium | reverse complement strand
AAATATTGCAAAAAAAAAACGCGAGCTAAAATCTTCTCAAATGTAACTATTTGAGGAGGTTTTTGATGTTTATCTTAAAAAATCAGCAATGCCTGTGGAGAATGAGGCTAATGCGACGGGATTTTGGAACGACTTGTACACAAAAAGGTATAGCCGTACGGAGAAGTTTGTCAGTACGCAGTTGTTTTGGAGCGTGGTGTACGAATAGTTACACGAGCGAGAAAACAACAAGTAATGGCGAATTTATACGCACGGATACACGAGCGACAAAATCCCTAGTAGCTGCCCATTATACGCAGGCCCAAGGAAGAAGTATGGTGGAAATGCTTGGAGTGCTGGCAATAATCGGCGTGCTATCCGTCGGGGCTATTGCAGGGTATTCCAAGGCGATGATGAAATATAAACTCAACAAACAGGCAGAGCAGTTAAACACCGTTATTAATACCATCGCCCGCAATGTGCATAGTTTTGATAATATCCATTCTGTCGGCGGAAGTACCCCTGATTTAATGCCGTATTTTATCAAAATGGGCGAAATTCCGCAAGAGATGATACAAAATACCGGATTCTTAAAAGATGTATTCGGCTTGCAATGGGCTTCATTCATTAACTCAACTGATACGCATATTTTTTTAGAAGGAATTGCCCCGATATTAAAAACTAAATCCGCCGATAATTTAGCAATCTGTCAAAATGTTATCTTAACCGCCAAAGAAAACGCTGACAATATTTGGGACTTCATCACCACCAGCAAAGACGGCACTACCAACGCTGGGCGGCTTTTTGGCAATGAAGAATGTTTAGCCGGAAGACGGTGTTTAAAAGATGCTACGTTAGACGACATTTACTCTATCTGCAACCAACAAATCGGCACTCAAAACGCTACCTTTCAAATTAGATGGAAAATACGCTGATACTCTGAAAAACAAACATAACACCAGTTATATATTAATTACATTCCTTGTGAACTGCGCCGATTAGCCACCACTGAAAGCAGTTTATTGATAGTTTCAGGCATATCTTCATCCTGCTTAGATTCTATAATCTCTATAATATCCTGCTCGCGTGAAGTTAACTCTTCATTAATGCCGACTTTGGTGTAATAATCGTTACTACTGTTATATAAGTTGGCAGCCTTGCGATTATCGCCCTGGTCATAATAAAATTGTGAAAGATTTTTATTGGCATTGGCAACCTGATGCGAATGCATATCTTCATCAGCCATATTCAAAACCTGCTGATACGCCCAAATTGCTTTACTCTCAGAATTTGCCCGCATATACATATCAGCGGCGCGGCTCCATGCGTTAACATTTTTGGGCGAAAGTTCTATGGCTGTTTCAAAAGCGGAAGTGCTCATGGTTATATCTTGCAGGCTTGACAATGTTCCGAGCATACAGGCATAATTTGAAGCCTCCAAAAATGACAAATCACGTTTTGAGGCATTGCCTTTAACCTGAAAACATCTTTCACAGCAAGTATCAAGCAAATATTGCATTAAATCCATACATGAGCGTGGATCACCCTCGCTTAACTGATAAAGCGACTCATCAGGCGTCGGCAAATCTTCAGCCTCAGGAAGGCTGTCAAACTTGCCGTTAATGCTTAAATAAATAAAGTTTTTAACCGTATCCACCAACTGAATAACATCTTCTTCAGTTGCCAAATCGCCGACTTTTGCTTTCAATACCTGCGCGATTTTGCCCTCGTCAATATCACGCCCCATCATATTAATCAGCAATCCGGTTAAACTGGCAAGACTCTTTTTAGCAGGAGTATATTTAAACGGTTTAATGCCGGCCGCCGCCTCATCAAGCTCGCCGCTCCGACCTTTGCGCCAGTCAAATTCTTTTGACGAGGCATTGCCTCTGCCGCCGCTATAAGCTGACGAATTTTGCTGTTTTGCAGCATACGGAGCCGCCGGTTTATTATTAAACGCCGATGATGCCGACGGGTTTAACAACCTATCGCCGAAATCAGTATTTTTCGGCATTTTCTTTTCTGCCTCGCGCTTGCGTTGCTCGCTTAATTCTCTTTCGGCATTTTCACGGCGGCGACGCTCTAAACTTTCCTGATTACGTTTTTGTTGCTGTGCCGCCAATCTGCTCTGATTCTGCGCCGCGCTTTCTGTCTCGCGGGCAAAATCATTTTCATAAACGCGCTCATTAACCGGCGCCGCCGCGGCGGATACTCCTGATTGCGCTCCTCCGCCAACCCCGACATCGGAAGCAACATCATTTTTTATAAAAGAGAGTAAAGACTTAATGTATAAAATAACAATCAAAAACAAAAACAACACAAAAGCCAGCAACAATAAAATAACTGAAACTATTCGTAAATTATCCGTTCCTGAAAAATAGTGCTGAAAAAAACCGGCCATTCCATTCAAATTTTGTGAAATGGCAAGACTAAAACGACTGGTTATTAAAAACAGCGCTATGTGTTTAATCATATCAGTTCCTTTTGGTCATTTTATGCAAATAACTTATGCTTTTATAGAACAAATAGATTAAAAATGTATTACCAACATCAATTTAGCAAATTTTGCCGATTTGCTTGCTAATCTCCGCATAAAGTTCGTCATCGCCGGTGCGTTTGGCCGCCTTTAGCGCCTTGCCTGCATAATCTTTTGCTTTTTTGGCATGATTTAATTTATGTTCAATCAAAGCCAAATTCACATAATCTGAGACCAAACCGGCATCGCGGTGACAAGCATTTTCAAGCTTAGCAGAACGGCAAAACATCTTTTTAGCCTCCGTCAAATTTTCCTGCCGTAAATAAATCATACCTAAAAAGCCGTAAATATCGGCGGCATAAAAACCGCTCTGATGTTTTTTAATCAGCCTTAAAACTTCTAAGCAGCGTTTTTGCGCAACATCAAGCCAATTTTGCGCAAACAATGTCTGAATTTCCAAAAACGCCGCGTCAAAATAAGCCGCGTAATTTTTAGTTTGCGCATAAGCCTTTTGCGCCGCCAACGCATATTCCAGCGATTCGGCGTATTTTTTTTGCCTGAAAGCCGCCATTGCCATAATTTCCGTGCTCTGCCCCTCGCCCGCGGTATTCCTGCATTGCTTGTGCATCAACAACGCTTTTTCCGCATAGCGGAGCGCCATGGCAAGCTTGCCGCGCATCACAAACAACAACGCCTGCTGATTAATAATCTCCGCCTCTGACTTTACAAACCCCGCCTGCCTGAAAATTTGGCGGCTTTGCTTAAAAAACTCCGCCGCTTCATCAAAGCGATTCTGTCCTGCCGTTAACATTCCTTTAGCCGCCAATGCTTTGGCTTCTTCATTTTTGCCGCCGATTTTAACGGCAATATTACCGGCAGTTTCAAACATCATCTGCGAAACATCACTGATAGCGCACGCCCGATAAATTTCACCGGCTACAAAATAAACTTCCGATTCGCTGTAATAACAACGATACCGCTTAAAAATTCTGCCCGCTTTGCCAAGCAAACCCGATGCCGCCGCCATATCTGACTTATAAACCGCAAGCTTTGCCGTAAGCAGCCAAAATTCCGCTTTAGCTATTGCGCTAAGCTTTGCCTCCTTAATTTTATTTAAAGTTTTTTCAAGCGCCGCATAATCAAATTTCACCGCCTGAAAATGCGCAATCAGCAACAACAACTCATTATTAGCCGGCTTAACTTTCAGCAGATTCTGAATTTGTTTCTGCGCTTTATCCGGCGCAAAATGCGCCAACACTCCCAAGCCGAGCGTTTTATTTTTACCGGCAGCGTAATCTGCCAATAACAAGCCATCGCCATTTTGCAATGCGGCAAACATCTTTTGAGCTTCAGCCTTAGCGCAACCGAGCAGCATTTTTGCCGCCTGCGCCAACACATAGTCTGAAAACAAAATCAATGCCTCATTTTTTTGCCGCAAGTCCATAACCGCTTGTAACAGCATTGCGCGGTAAAAAGCCCTCTTCAGCCTCCGCATATAATAAAACCAAGCTCCCGCGCCAAGCAAAAGCGCTCCTGTTGCAATTAACAATTCAAAATATTTCATAAACATTTACACTAAATTAGTTTTTGCCCGTTATTATCCTCATAATATACAACAAAAAGTTTTTACAAAAGGATTTTTTAAAAATGTCCATCACAAAATTAACTCCCGAACAACTTTACAAAAAGTGCGACACCTCACGATTTGACTTTAACTCCACCGCTGACCTGCAAGAGCGCCTCTCCGCTTTAGGACAAGACCGTGCCATCAGCGCCGTTGAACTCGGCATTAACATTAAGTCAAAAGGCTACAATTTGTTTTGCTTTGGTCCTGAGGGCACCGGTAAAATGAGTTTAGTTAAGCGCATTTTGGAAAAAGAATCAAAATTGCGCCCCACCCCTTGTGATTGGGCTTATGTATATAATTTTGAAGAACCTCACAAGCCGATTGCCATCAGCTTTGCCGCCGGTGAAGCCGCAGAATTTGCCAAAGATACCGACGAACTGATTGCCAATTTAAGCACGGCAATTCCCGCCATTATGGACAGCGACGAATATAAAGCCGCCGTTGAAATAATTAAACAAAAATACAAAGGCAAAAAAGAAGATTATATCAAAATTTTGCAAAAAAAAGCCAAAGGCAAAAGCGTATCATTACTGCACATGCCGGTAGGCTTGGTGGTTGCTCCGGTTAAAGACGGCGAAGTTTTAAGTCCGGAAGCATTTGACCAACTCACTGATGAAGAAAAACAAAAAATCACCGATGACTTAAACGCTATGCAGACCGAAATTGAAAACACCGCGCAAGACTTGCCGCAATGGGAAGAAAAGCAGCGTGATGAAATTGACCGTCTGCGTGAAAAATTGGCTAAAAACATCATCAGTTCTCCGGTTGACGAGCTCCGTAAAAAATATAAACAATACAAACAAGCCGCCGAGTTTTTAAAGTCTATTCAAAAAAATATCATAGAAAACATTGACGACTTTATGCCTTCAGCTGAAAAGCCGACCGCCGGTTCTGAAGAAGACCCTCTCTCACAGCTGCTTTTGCGTATGAACAAAAATGAAGAAGACAAGTTCGCCAAATTTAAGGTTAACGTTATTGTAAAAAACACTCCCGATTCCGGCGCTCCGATTGTGTTGCTTGACCACCCGACACAAGGAAATTTAGTCGGTAAAGTTGAGCGTATTCAGCAATATGGCGCGTTGCTTACTGACTTTACTTTAATTAAGGCCGGCGCCTTGCATCAGGCCAACGGCGGCTTTTTATTGATTGACGCCCGCAAGCTGTTAATGCAGCCGTTTTCTTGGGATTCGTTAAAGCGCGCGTTAGCCTCTAAATCAATTAAAATTGAAACCCCGGGCGATGAAACCAGCTTTACCACCATCTCGCTTGACCCGATGCCGATTCCGCTTGACGTTAAAGTTATTTTGACCGGCGATGAAGAATTGTATGAGCTGTTAAGCGAACGCGACCCCGATTTTTCTGATTACTTTAAGGTTGAGGCTGACTTCGGCGTAGTAATGGATCGCACCCCTGAAAATGAGGAAGAATACGCCAAACTCATCGGCTCGCTCTCTAAAAAGAAAAATTTACGCTCATTAAACAAGCAAGCGGTCGGCAAAGTTATTGAATACGCCTCTCGTTTGGCTGACGATTCGGAAAAACTGACCGCGCACATCTCCTCAATCGGCGACCTGCTGCGCGAGGCTGATTATTGGGCGCGCAAATCCAACTCCAAGCAAATCGGCAAAAATCATATTATGCAAGCGATTGATGCGCAAATTTACCGCAGCGACCGCATTAACAAAGCCATGCTTGAGCAAATTGACAAAGGCACCATTTTAATGGATGTTAAAGGCGAGCGCGTCGGACAAATCAACGGTCTTGTCGTTTATAACTTCTCGCGCAATTCATTCGGCAAACCGGCGCGTATCACCACTCAGGTCAGAATGGGCAACGGCGAATTTGTTGACATTGAGCGCGAAATTGAAATGAGCGGTCCGATTCACACCAAAGGCGTGCTGATTTTGCAGGCTCTGCTTTCCAACCGCTTTGCCAAACGCAAGCCGCTTTCTTTATCGGCTTCTATCGTGTTTGAGCAATCTTACGGCGGAGTTGACGGCGACAGCGCGTCTTCAACCGAATATTACTGCCTGCTTTCCGCCATCGCCAACCTGCCGATAAAGCAAAATATTGCCGTAACCGGCTCCATCAACCAGTTTGGCGAAATTCAGCCTATCGGCGGCGTCAATGAAAAAATTGAAGGTTTTTATGAAGTTTGCAAATATAACGGCTTAACCGGCACGCAAGGCGTTATTATTCCGCGTACCAACGTCAGCAACTTAATGCTCAAAGAGGAAATTGTTACCGCGGTTGAAAACGGCATGTTCCACATTTACGCTGTTGACACGGTTGATGACGGCATTGAAATTTTAACCGGTAAAAAAGCCGGCAAACCCGACAAAAACGGTCAATACCCGAAAGGAACGGTTAACTATCTGGTAGCGCAGAATCTGGAAGATTACTATCAATGCTATGTGCGCTACGCCCAAGAAACTCATGGATGTTTAAGCAATTAATCAGCCTGAGGCTAAAAAAAGATAAACCCCTTTTGTTTTTTGCTAAAAGGGGTTTATTTTTCTAAGGTTAAAAGCAGGAACTGATTTAATGTTCTGCTTTGTTAAATTCAAAATCAATCTGTGTTTTTGCGTTTTTTCTTCTTGCCCGAAAAATATGAGGTCAGGAACGCAATTATTATAGCCCATATCATAATAAAAATTTTTTACACATCATAATAAAAAGATACATTAATTATACCCGCAATCGCCCCGAAAGGCAAGCTTAATATTTATAATGGCGTAATTTTTTAATCGTAACAAATTTGTCACATTTTCTTGACAAGGTTTTCAAAATATGCTAAATTATATTTAATAATAAAGATTGGACTCAAAGGAGAAAGATCATGGTTAACGTAATATCTACAACTAAAGCAAAGGCTGCGCACAGCAAAGCCATGCTTACCAATATGGAATTTGTACGCGTTAATGTACAAGTTGCTAACAATGAGTATAACCGTAAAGATGAGCTCAGAATCATCACTCCGGCCAATCAGGATTACAAAATTAAAGACGACCGTAATTAAAACTTCTTTATACCCTCAAAAAGCTCCGCTGGTCGGAGCTTTTTTAGTTTAAACCATCAAAATACCCCTCTCCGCTTTTTTTTATTGTTTTTTGTAATAAAGTTGATTATAATATTTACAATGTTTAGCAATTATTTATGAGGGTGTTAAAATGAGCAAATCATTAATTAGCAAATTTATTTTGCCGGTTATATTGTTGGGTTTAAGCATAAGCAATGCTTCTGCCGCTTTGCAATGCGGCGCTCAACCGAGTTGCGCTGATTTAGGTTACAGCAAAGCTTCCGTAACCGGTTGCGCTGACATTATTTATTGCCCGTTTGATACCTCATATAAAAAATGCGTCACCCCCAAAAGCGCTGACGACAAATGTAGCGCGTACGGCTTAAACAGCTGCCCGGATAACGCCAACTGCGATTATTGCGCCACCGCTTATAAAATTGTCGGTTGCGACAGCGGCTACACCTTAACAAATAACACTTGCGTTTGTGCCGCTTCCTGCGCCAACAAAATCAGCCAGTCTTCTATTCCGGCAAACGCTACCGCCACGACTAAGGCTTGCACCGCCTGCGGCGTTACCTCCAACATCATTATCGGTTGGAAGTGCAACACCGGCTACACCCAAATCAACGGTCGTTGTGAACTTGCAAATACCAGCTGTGAAAGCGCCGGATACTTATCGCAAGCAGTTACCAACGCCAACTGCGACAGCCACACCATTTACTTAACCAACGGCACGCAAAAAACCTGTTACAGCAACTGCACCTGCAATGAAGGCTTTGAACTCTCGGGCAATACCTGTGTGACAACAACATCGCCTTGCGATGCTGCCGGTTACTTTAGATGCATACCTCAAGGAGCTACCAACACATCATGCGAACTCGTATCCATTGACGTACCTGATGAGGGAAGAGAGCTATGTTACAAAAATTGTCGGGATAAAAATGGGTTGCTCTTAGCAAGTTGGAAATATGTATGCGCAGATTCTCTTTGAAATAACAAAAATTTTCTTCAATATAGACATTGGAGAATACGATGATTGAACACACTAACGATTATTTACTTGATAAAAAAGTTAAAATTTTTCAACCCGTAAACGGATACCGCGCCTCCTCAGACGCGGTATTGCTTTCGTCTTTGCCGCATAACCTAAAACCAAATGATAATATTTTAGATGTCGGCTCCGGCACCGGTGGAATTGCGCTTTGCTTATCGCACCGCTTTCCGCAAAATTCCGTTACTGGGCTTGAAATTCAGCCGGAACTTGCTGAGCTTGCCAATTTCAGCGCCGACCAAAACGGCTTTACCCACACCAAATTTTACAACTGCGACATAAAAAGCAAAAATCTGCCGATTGCTAACTGCTCGTTTGCGCATGTAATTTCAAACCCGCCTTATTCCGAACATGACATGCCTTCGCCCAACCAAAGCAAAGCTCTTGCCCACAATCACAGCGGGCTTGACTTAAACTCTTGGATAAATTTTTGCCTTAAAATGCTAAAACCGTACGGATATTTGTATCTTATCCACCGCGCTGAGGCTCTGCCGCCGATTTTAACCGCGCTGAACGGCAAAGCCGGCGGCATAAAAGTTATTCCGGTATATTCAAAACCGGAACAAAACGCCAAACGGGTAATGATTATCGCGCAAAAAGATTCCAAATCCCCGGCAAACATTTTGCCTCCGCTTTATATTTACAATGCAAACGGCGAATACACTCCTAATGCTCACCGCATTTTGCGGCAGGGAAAATCTTTTTTCGCGATTGACATTTAAAAAAGATAAACATAAAATACTTAAATATGATAACAGCTCAAATGCTAAGGATAAAAATCATGTTCAAAAAAATATTTTTCAGTTTGCTTTTTTGCTCTGCAGCTTTAAGCGCAAACGCAACTTCCCCCGAATATGAAAATTGCTACAAAGCGGCTCGCACCGATAATGAGGTCGCATTGTGCATGAAGGCGGAAAACACCCGTTCGCTCAAAGACATTCAACAGGTTTACTTAAACCTTGCCAACCATGAAAAAACCAAAGCCTGGAACAATGGCAACGGCTTAGCTTCCGGCAACTTGAAAGATATGTACAACAGCTGGCTTGCCTACCGCAACCGCTTTTGCTCGCTTTATCAAAAAGCTTCCGAAGACACATTCGGCGATAATGATTTCAACCGCGCCAAATGCCTGTTTGAATTTAACAATGAGCACCTTGAGCTGATGAAAAGCGTTATTTTCAAAGCCAACAGCGGCAGTGAAGAAAGCGCTCTTGACGATTAACCTGCGGAGTTATAAAATTGCAAGATAAATTTTCATGGGAAGAAGCCAAAGCCTTTAATTTTGGGCTGTTAACCCTGCTGATTTTCGGCGGATTGTTCTTTTTTATGGCTTTTTCCAAGCATGATTACAAAAATTCTGAACAACAAACTTATGTTGTCACCGCCTCTTTCGGACGCACTGACGGGCTTTTGGTCGGCGATAAGGTTCGTATGTCGGGCGTTACCGTCGGCAGAGTTGCCGGTGCCAAACTCGGCGCCAATTTTAACGCCATTTTAAGCCTTGAAATCAACGACAATGTAAAAATCCCTGATGACAGCAGCGCGTCTATTGTAAGCTCTGGGCTTATGGGCAACAAATACATTGAAATTGAGGCAGGCGGCTCCGAAGATTATATTCCGGCAGGCGGCGAGTTCTCTTACACTCAAGACGCCATGGTTTTGGAAGAACTTTTAGACCGCATTGTCGCTATGGGCAAAGCCAAACAAAACAAATCAGAGCAAGCCGAACTTTCGCAATTTGAGGAGAATATTGAAGATGAATAAAAAACCGGTAGAAACCATTATGGGCGTGGTTGTTTTAATTATCGCCGTGGTGTTTTTGCTTTTTGCTTATCGCGTTTCTGATTTGCAGGTAGTCAAAGGCTATGAGTTAAACGCCAAATTTTCCAAAGTCGGCGGCTTAAACATCGGCTCCGATGTGCGTATTAACGGCATTAAAGTCGGCACCGTGGTTAAACAAAAACTTGATAATAATGACTATTTGGTTGACGTTATTTTAAGTATCGCTCCTGATATTAAATTATCCGATGACAGCGAAGTCGCCATTGTCGGCGACGGCTTGGTCGGTGACAAATTTGTTAAAATAACCCCCGGAAAATCAAACAAATATCTTAAAAACGGCGACACTTTCGCCAACACCAAAGATTTTAAAACTTTGGAAGATATGGTCGGTGAAATTATCTTTATGGTGACAGACAATGAAAAATAAATTTTACTTACTTTCAGGGCTTTCCGCCGCTCTTTTAAGCGCAAGTTCCGCATACGCCGCAGAAGTTGATACCAACATGGCGCAAATGCAGGCAATGGATAAAATCACCGGCAAAGTCAATGTTATTGAAGTTCCGGTCGGCGGCGAGGTTAAGTTCGGAAGCTTTTCGGTAGTTGTTCGCTCCTGCAAAACCAACTCTGAAGACGAAGTTCCTGAAAACTTTGCCTTTGTTGACGTTACCGACAAAAGCTTTGATAAAGACGAATTTAATATTTTTAAAGGCTGGATGTTTTCATCATCACCGGCGGTAAACGCGGTTGAACACCCGATTTATGACGTTTGGTTGTTAAAATGCTTTAACGGCGAGCCCAAACCTGAACAATTGCTCTCTGAAGAAGCCCTTGCCGCGCGCGATAACTTGCCGCGTTTGGCAGATGTCCGCGAGCAGCAAAAGCAGCTCCAGGAAAACAGCTTTGCTAAGGCAGAACCAGAAACCAACACCATAGAATTTAAAGATTCCATGTACAAAGAGGAAAAACCGGCGGAAGCTGTTAAAGAAGAAATTCAAAAAGCTGACGGCGAACCCGAAAATCTGCTTAATATCAAAGATTCGTATGAAACCCCTGAAGAAGAAACAGTCACCGTTCCGGCGGAAGAACTTTCTAAAGCCTTAGAAGCGGAAGAGCAAGCCCTAAAAGAAAAAGCCGCAGAAACCGCTCCTCAAGCTGAAGTTCAAGCCGAAAAAATACCGAGTGATGACTTTATTTCTGACGATTTAAGCGCCGCCATTGACGCCGAACTCGCCAAACAAAAAGAATAGCCTTTAAGGCTCAACAAGCTAACTTCAATTATTATGAGCACTATACAAACAATCCGGCAGCTGATGGAAAAAATTATTCCCGGCTTGCCCCCGACAGATAAATACACCATTTTATCTGACCTCTGTTTTGATGACTTCTGTAAAGAACTTTTGAGCAGAGATTTAGAACAAGAATACACCATCTTGATTCCGGCATTGGAAACAGACCACTGGAACACAGTCGGTGACATCGTGGAAACAGTTGAAAAATACACCCGCGATTAACAACAAAAAACAGAGCCGTTCGCTTTAAGCCAACCGCTCTGTTTTTAAGTTTTAAATCCGCTTATTTTCTTGCTGAATTATTTAAGCTCAGCTCATAAAGCGTAATCGCCGCCGCGGTTGAAACATTAAGGCTTTCAACCTTTTCTGAAATCGGCAGCCGCACAGTCATATCGCATGATTCTTCCACCAAACGACGCATACCGGCGCCCTCGCTGCCCATAATCACCGCCCATTTGCCGCTTTTATCCATTTTATCAATGGTGGTTTTGGCGTATCCGTCCATACCGACCGTCCAAAATCCGTGTTGTTTTAAGGTTTCAATCGCGCGCACCAAATTAGTCACCCGCACCACCGGCATAAACTCCATGGTTCCGGCAGCCGATTTCGCCATAGCTCCGCTTTCCTGCGGCGAATTTTTATCTTGCACAATCAGCCCCAAAGCTCCGAACGCTGCGCATGAGCGAATAATCGCCCCGATATTTTGCGGGTCAGTAACCTGATCCAAAATTAAAACCACCGCCTTCTCTAAATTATCGGCGCATTCGCATAATTCTTCAATACTCAAACCGGCAAGCGGCGAACAAAAAAGCGCCAACCCCTGATGTACAGCCTCCGGCGGCAACAGGCGGTCAATTTCTTTTTTATCAGCGCTTACCACCGTAATTTGCGGATATTTACGCGCAAATTCCGCCGCATTTTCAGGCGTGCAGAGCAATTTTTCAATTTTGCGCTGCGGATTTTGCAACGCCGAAACCACGGCATGACGCCCATATAAAATCAATCCTTTGGCATCAGATTTAACCGGTGCCGATTTATTAAACTTTTTCATTAAATAACCTTTCGTAAAACCCCGCCGGCTTGTTGCAACAACTTTTGCGCCTCCGGCAGAGCGCAATTTTTAAGCTTCATCACGCAAGCGGCTTTTACATTGTTTTGCGCCTGCTGCAGCAAGTGTTCCGCTTCCGGCATAGCAATGCCGCAAATTTCCGCCACGATTCGGCAGCCGCGGTTATGCAGCTTGGCATTCATAATCTGCACGTCTATCATATAATTTTTATACGTTTTGCCGATTCGTATCATCGCTCCGGTTGAAATCATATTAAGCACCAATTTTTGCGCCGTGCCTGACTTCATGCGCGATGAACCGGTAATAGCCTCCTGCCCCACTTGCGGGCAAATAAAAATATCGGCAAATTCTTTAATTTTAGCTGCCGGATTTGAGGTTAGCGCCACAGTAGTGCAGCCCTTTTGCTTTGCTATTTGCAACGCTTCCAGCAAATAGCGAGGATTGCCGCTTGCCGAAATTCCAACCACCACATCATTTTTTTGCGGATTAAACGCCGCCATATCCTGCCGCGCAAATTCCGCATTATCCTCAGCATTTTCAACCGCCGTTAAAAGCGCCTTTTCGCCGCCGGCGATAAAACCGCTGACCATACCTTTCGGCGCCCCGAAAGTCGGTGGACATTCTGAGGCGTCTAAAACTCCGAGTCTGCCGCTGGTTCCGGCACCAAAATAAGCAAGCCGCCCTCCGCTTAAAAACGATTCGGCAACCGCTTCTATCGCTTTACTGATAGGCTCAAGCTGCGTTTCAACCGCCAACGGCACTTTTTTATCTTCGTTGTTAATGGCGCGGGCAATTTCAAGCGGGCTCATTAAATCAATATTTACCGTATCAGGATTGCTTTGTTCGGTTAAAATAACATTATCCATAGGCAAAACTCCGTTATAAGTTCCTCTAAAGCAACAAAATATGCAAAATAAATTAAGATATTGTGAAAAAAAGGTTGACAATCGCGCAAAAATAAGGTTATTTGCAATTCAGAAGGTAAAAAAGACTAGTTCTTTTCCCGTCTGCTTGACGGAGGGGTGGCAGAGCGGTCAAATGCAACGGACTGTAAATCCGTCGACTTTTGTCTACGATGGTTCGAATCCATCCCCCTCCACCAGTTAATTTTCTGATGTCTAGAGTTTGCGGGTGTAGCTCAATGGTAGAGCAGAAGCCTTCCAAGCTTATTACGGGGGTTCGATTCCCCTCACCCGCTCCAAAATCTTTATATCAGAAGTCATCTTAATCTTTTTTAAGGATAAAACAACAATGGCAAAAGAGAAATTTGAGCGGAGCAAGCCGCACTGCAATATCGGAACGATT
>CAVBCV010000034.1:0-13785 GCA_963594125.1 Lachnospiraceae bacterium | reverse complement strand
AGTATAAAAAATCCTTGCCTTAATTGCCAGTACAATTTTTGGTTGGGAGGGGATTTTTACTGTCTAACTTCCGGGGTACAGTTCAGGGGTGCCGTAGGCGGGGTGGTCTCGTCACTATTTAACAGCACATTAAATGTTTGTTTTTATTATGAAATTATAAATATAAATAACATGAGAGCCTTGTTTTCAATCTTGTATTTTCACCACCCCGTCGGCGTTCCGCCGCCACCCCTCCACAGAGGGGAATTTTTTATACTCTTTATTGTGCGGGGGTTGGAGCTTGCGGGGAAGGCTGAGCTGCAGGTTCGGATGCTGCTGGTATTTGCGCGGTGGTCGGACCGTCTACCGCTTCCATAATGGCGTTGTAATTTTGTTGCAATTCCTGCTGATTGTTTTGTAAATCAGTTGTAACCTGATCAAATTCCGGCAAGTCATAATTTTCGTCTTCATCGCCGGTAAATGACACTACCATTACAAACAACATGCTGAAAATAAATGATACCACCAGCATTAAAAAATGACCGACAATGGTTTGTATGGTGGCTTGCCAATCAGTGATTACGCCGCCTTTGTAATATGTGCGCTTGAAAATATAAACATAAATTCCGGCAACCAAAAACATGAGCAGATATAAATGATAATTGGTGTAAAACTGGTGCAGCTGCTCATCTTCAAGTGTGCCCATGGCGATAAAACCGGTTAAAATACCGAGCAAAACCATCGGGTTGAAGATTAATCCGGAACGAAACAGCGCTAAAATACCTTTTATCATTTTATTTTCCTTTGGTTGGCTTTAACATCAGAAAAATAATACTCTTTGCGAGTAAATAAAGGTTTAATCGTTAGCGGTATTTTTCAATTTCAGTGACTATGGCGTTGCTGATTTCATCAACAAGCTGATTGTCTTCAGCCTCAACTCGTACTTTTATCATCGGCTCAGTGCCGGATTTGCGTACGATTATGGAACCCAAGCCTTTAATTTTTTGCTCCGAATCGGCAATAACCTGTTGCACAATGCTGCTTGTAAACGCGGTGTTTACATCTTCAGCCGATTTAAAGCGCAAATTGCTGATTTTGCACGGGCATTTGGCAAACAGCGGAAAAATCTCGCTCATTTTTTTGCCGCTTTTTAAGAGTCCTAAGCTGATAACCAAGCCGGTGAGCAAAGCATCGCCGGTTTTGGCATAATCAGAAAGCACCATGTGTCCGGATTCTTCACCGCCGACATTAGCGTCGGTTTGGCGCATTTTTTCAATAACATAACGTTCGCCGACAGCTGAGCGGTAATAATCTATGCCAAGCGTATGCAGGTATTTTTCAAGCCCTAAATTTGACCATACGGTGGCTACAACCGCATTGCCTTTTAACATATTTTCATGCTTAAAATAAGTGGCTAAAAAGGCAATAATTTGGTCGCCTTCAATACGGGTGCCGTTTTCATCGCAGATAATAATACGGTCGCCGTCGCCGTCAACAGCAATGCCGAGATGAGCATGCGAATCGGTAACAACCTGCTGCATTTTTTCAGTATGCTGCGAGCCGCAATCTTTGTTAATGTTGTAACCGTCGGGCGCGTCAGCCAAAGTGATAACTCCGGCGCCCAAATCTTTGAAAATTTGCGGCATGATTTTTGAAAAAGCGCCGTTGGCGCAGTCAAGCACAACGCGCAAACCTTTTAAGGCGTTGGTATCAGGCGCAACGGAGCGGGCGTTTGCCATATAGGCAGGTATGCTTTTTTCATCTTCAAACACGCGACCGATATTTTCTTTGTTTTGCGTAAAGGTCATATCAGAGGTTAAAAGCTTTTCAAGCTCGGCGGTCTTTTCATCAGAGAATTTATCGCCGCTATTGTTTACAAGTTTAATGCCGTTGTCGTGATACGGGTTGTGCGAGGCGGTAATCATTACCGCCATGTCAGTATTTAAGTTGCTGACCTCAGCCGTTAACAGCGGAGTGGGCACCACGCCCATTTTAATTACGTTGACGCCCATGGAGGTAAATCCGGCAATGAGCGCGGATTCAAGCATATCGCCGGAAACGCGGGTGTCTTTGCCGATAGCGACGCGCTTTTTTTGCGTGCAGATTAAATAACTTAATGCTTGCGCTAAGCGAAACGCAAATTCCGCCGTCATCGGAAATTCATTTGCCACGCCGCGTACGCCGTCAGTGCCGAAAAGTTTATTTGCCATAATTAAAAGCCTCCGTTAAATATTATAAAATAAAGTTTAACCGCGTTAAGCAAAAACTCAAGCACAAAAACAAATATCGCACAAAAAAAGAGAGCTTGCGAACAAACTCTCTTTAATTTGATTTATGGGTTACATTAGAAAACGTAACGAACGCCGCCGTACAGTTCTTGAGCGGTGATGTCAGCATGCTTCATGCTGCCCATATCATAGTAACGATAGCCTAAGTCAACGTTAAAGCGGTTGGTTACTTTTACGGAAACACCTGCGCCTAAAGCCCATGTGAAGTTGCCTTCTTTGTATTTACCGTTGCTGTAACCCCAGTTGGTATCAACATTGCTGTATTTTAATCTGGTGTAACCTAAACCGGCTCCGACATACGGAGACCACCAGTTATAAGGCAATAAATCATAGTATACATTGAACATGTATGAGTATGACTTGAATTTGATGGTGTCAGATAAATTGTCAGTGGTAACTTCATCATCAGTATATTTACGCCATACATATTCAAGTTCGCCGCGGAAATGTTCATAACGGTAACCTAAAGCGCCGCTAATCATTAAGCGGTTGTCGTCAAGGTTGTCACCGCTGATGTCAGCAATGTCGCCGCTGTCAGAAACGTCATGTTGAACAACACCGGCACGCAAAGCGCCGTACCAGCCGTCACATTCGGCATGAGCCGGCATAGCAAAAGCAGCAACTAAAGCAATGGCGGCTGATGATAACAAAATTTTTTTCATTTAAGTACTCCTAAAAAAACAGAACTGAGGCGAGTATAGCGAAAAAACTTTTAAAATATGTTTAATATCGGCGACAAACTGAAAAACTTGTAAAAATCGTTTGATTTTAGATGTAATTGTGTATAGGTTAAAAACAGGGCGGTCGGACAGCCGCGCCGCGGAAAGTAAAATCCGGCGGTGAGGAAAGTCCGGGCTTCATGGAAACAAGGCACCGGATAACGTCCGGCCGGAGTAATCCGAGGGAAAGCGCCACAGAAAATATACCACCGGAATATATTTCCGGTAAGGTTGAAATGGCGAGGTAAGAGCTCACCGCTGCAACAGCAATGCTGCAGGCATGGCAAGCCCTGCTTGATGTAAGACCAAATAAGGAGTCATCAGAATTTGTCTGACTGAGAGTTTCCACTCTGTCCAGAGGTAGGTCGCACGAACAAACCGGCAACGGTTTGGCTTAGATGAATGGCTGTCGCGACAATCTTTATCGCAAGATAAAGCAAGTGTTGACACAAAACCCGGCTTATAGACCGCCCAAGTTATTTTTGGAGATTAAAATGATACAACGCACACTAAAGGAACCACTGACAATAAAAGGAATCGGATTGCACTCAGGTTGTGATTCTGTTTTGGTGATTAATCCGGCGCCGGTTAATACCGGAATTGTTTTTTGCCGCACTGATGTTGACGGGGCAGAGCCGATTGCCGCCACTTATGACAATGTGGTTGATACGCGCAACTGCACCTGTCTTGGCAAAAACGGGGTTTTAGTCAGCACAATTGAACATTTAATGGCGGCGTTGTATGCGGCGCAAGTTGATAATGCCTATATTGAGTGCAATAATCAAGAATTGCCGATTGCAGACGGCAGCGGCAAAGTTTTTTATGATGAACTTGCAGCCGCGCCCAAACAAGAGCAAAACGCGGGCAGTAAATTTATTGAAGTGTTAAAGCCGATTGAATTTGCCGACGGCAAGGGCGGTAGCGTTAAGCTGTTGCCTAACGGCGGCAAAGACTTAAATGTGCATTTTGAAATTGAATTTCCGTCCAAGATTGTGGGGCATCAGGTGTTTGACGCTGCAATCACGCCGGAAGTATTCAGCTCGCAAATTGCTCCGTGCCGCACATTTTGCGAAAAATATCAGATTGAATATTTAAAGTCGTTGGGTTTAATTAAAGGCGGCAGTTTGGATAATGCGGTGGTGCTTGACGGCGATACGATTTTAAATCCGGGGGGATTCAGAGTTAAAAATGAATGCGTGAACCACAAGGTTTTGGATTTAATCGGGGATATGTACACATCGGGGTATCGCTTGACTGCTGATGTGGTTGCTGTTCGCAGTGGGCATTTTCATAATAATGAAATTTTGAAAAAATTGTTTGCGGATAGCGCAAATTATAAAGTTTTTGACGGAGATAAAA
Source organism: Lachnospiraceae bacterium (assembly GCA_963594125.1). Taxonomy (GTDB): domain Bacteria; phylum Pseudomonadota; class Alphaproteobacteria; order RF32; family CAG-239; genus CAAFZY01. The sequence continues at coordinate 9,440 of CAVBCV010000034.1, read as the reverse complement.
AATAATGAAAATATCGGGTTGGCAAAAAACGGCAATGGCAGTTTGCGGAGTTTTGATGCTTGCGGCATGCGCTTCCGGCAAGCCGGAGGAAGAGCCGGTTTTAAGCGCGGAAGAACTTTATAAACAAGGTTATCAGGATTTGCAAAAAACGGCTTATGCCAAAGCGGCGGAAAATTTTGAAAAGGTTGAAATTGAGCATCCGTATTCAAAGTGGGCGGTAAAGGCTAAACTGATGGGCGGTTATGCGCATTATAAAAACGAAAAATACGATGACGCTATTATCAGCTTTGAGCGCTTTATTAAATTTCATCCCGGAAATAAAGACGTGGCTTATGCCTATTACATGAAAGCTTTGTGCTATTATGACCAAATAAGTCCGGCGGATAAAGATCAGTCAATCACCGCGGAGGCTAATGACGCGTTGCGGCAGGTGGTAATTATGTTTCCGAACACCGCTTATGCTAAAGACGCGGCGCAAAAACTTAATTTGACGGCTGACCATTTGGCAGGGCAGGAAATGGCGGTCGGGCGCTATTATTTAAATGGCAAAAATTATCTTTCGGCGCTTAACCGCTTTAACACCGTGGTTGAAAATTATCAGACTACCACGCAGATTGAAGAGGCTTTATATCGGCAGGTTGAAATTTATACCATTTTGGGTATGAATAATCAGGCGCTTAAAACGGCAAAAGTTTTGGAGCATAACTATCCGCAAAGCAGTTGGAGCGTTAAAGCTCAAAACTTAATTCAAACTAAATAAGGTCTGAAATGTTAAAGTCGCTCTCGGTTCGCAATGTTGTTTTGATTGATTCGCTTAATTTGGATTTTAGCGGCGGATTAAGCGTGTTCAGCGGCGAGACCGGCGCCGGTAAATCGGTTTTGCTAGATTCACTCGGGTTGCTTTTGGGCAACAGAGCAGAGGTCGGCTTAATCAGAAGCGGGGCGGATAAGCTAATGGTGAGCGGGGTTTTTGAGCTTGTCGATAAAGCTAATCCGTTTTTTGCGATATGCGCTGAAAATGATATTGAAATTGATGATGAAATTATCATTAAACGTTCGCTCACGACTGAGGGTAAAAGCAAAATATTGTTAAATGATCAGCCGATTACGCTGCGTTTGCTTAAGGAACTCGGCTCGTATTTGGTGGAAGTGCACGGACAATTTGATAATCAGGGCTTGCTTAATCCGACAACGCATTTGTCGGTGTTGGACACTTTTGGCGGTTATAATGATGAATTAACGGCTTTGGCGGATAGTTATCAGTCTTATAAAAATTTGCAAAAGCAGCTGAAAACCGCGGAGCAGGCTTTTGCAGATGCCTCGCGGGAAGAAGATAATTTGCGCCATTGGGCTGATGAGCTTGAAAGGGCTAAAGTTAAAAAAGGCGAAGAAGAGGAACTGAATCGCAAGCGCAATGAGTTAATGCACGCCGAAAAAATTTTGGAGAACTTAAATACGGCGTATACTTCTTTGCAGGGGCGCGATATTGCCTCATCAATTCAAAAAGCGCAGAGCGCGCTCGCCAAAGTTAACAGCCTGACTGAGAATAAATTTGCCGATATTGACGAGGAACTGAATACGGCGCTTGTTCAATTAGACGAGGCGGTTGCCCGTATTGAACAAGCGAGCAGTGAAATAAGTTTAGACTCCGGCGAGGCTGATAGTGTGGAAGAGCGTTTGTTTGCACTGAAAGCATTGGCGCGCAAACATCAGGTTAGCGTTGATGATTTACCTGATGTTTTGACTGATTTTAAAACTAAGCTTGCCGTTATTGATAAAGGCGGGACAGACATTGCCGATTTGCATATTGCGGTGGCGGAAGCTCGCAAAAATTATATGCAAAAGGCCGCTAAAGTGACGGAATTGCGTAAAAAGACCGCTGAGGTTCTAGACGCTGCGGTTATGGCAGAATTGCCGCCGCTTAAAATGGAAAAAGCCAAGTTTATGACTGAAATTAAGCCGCTTGCCGAACCGGAATGGAATGAGCGCGGGAGTGATGCGGTTTGCTTTACGGTTGCCACTAATCCGAGTTCGCCGCAAGGTCCGCTCAGTAAAATTGCTTCCGGCGGCGAGTTGGCGCGATTTATGCTGGCGCTTAAAGTAAATTTGGCGCAAAAAAGCAGTGTGGAAACTCTGGTTTTTGACGAGGTGGATTCCGGTATCGGCGGAGCTACCGCGCAGGCGGTTGGCGAGCGTTTGTCGCGTTTGGCGCAAAAGGTTCAGGTTTTGGTGGTAACTCATTCGCCGCAAGTAGCGGCTTTCAGCAGCGGGCATTTTAAGGTCAGCAAGGCAACTGAAAATAATGTTACCTTAACTCAAGTTGAAAAACTTTCAGACAGTGAGAAAAAAGAAGAAATCGCCCGCATGCTTTCAGGTGAAAAAATCAGCGATGAAGCGCGTGCGGCAGCCGAGGTTTTAATCAACTGCCGTAACAAATAAAAATCAGCAATATTAAAGTTGTTTGCGTGAGCTTAACGCCAGTTGAATGGTGCCGTCGTCCATATAATCAAGCTCGGCGCCGACCGGTATGCCTTGCGCTAAAGTGGTGACTTTGACCGGCATATCTTTTAAGCGGCTTAACAAATAATGAGTGGTAATTTGTCCGTCAACTGTTGCCGGCAGAGCCAAAATAACCTCTTCAATATGCTCGTCAGCAATGCGGCTTGCTAAGTTGTTTAAGTTTAAGTCTTCGGGGGTAACGCCTTCCAATGCGGAAAGAATCCCGCCTAAAACGTGGTATTTGCCTTTGTAAAAACCGACACGCTCCATTGCCCATAAATCGGCAACGTCTTGCACAATGCACAAGGTTTTATTGTCGCGCGAGGAAGAACTGCAAATTGAGCATGGCTCCTCAGTGTCAAAGTTGCCGCAAACAGGGCAGGTTTTAATGTTATCCGCAACATCTTGCAGCGCCTCAATCAGCGGCAAAAGCTGAGCGTCGCGTTTTTTGAGCAGCTGCAAAACAATGCGGCGCGCCGAACGAGTGCCAAGCGCGGGCAATTTTGCAACTGCTTTGATTAATTTTTCAATTTCTTTTCCGGCCACGGATTATGTCCTTAAAACGGAAGTTTTAAACCGCCGAGGTTAACGCCGCCGGTGGCTTCTTTCATGCCTTCTTCCTGCATGGCGTCAATTTTGTTGTGCGCGTCATTGTAGGCGGCCAAAATTAAGTCTTCAAGCATATCGCTTTCATCGGCGACAATCAGCGACTTGTCAATAGAAATTTTTTTCATTTCAGAGCGACCGTTAAGCACGATTTTAACCAATCCGCCGCCGCTGGTGCCTTCGCGTTCTTCCGCGGCTAAACGGGTTTGAGTTTCTTGCATTTTTTTCTGCATCATTTGCGCTTGTTTCATCAAGCCTTGAATGTTCATCATGTTTTATTCTTCCTCTTCATAAGTTGGAGTTGTGTTTTCTTTATCGGTTTCTTCTTCATTATCGGAATCTTCAGATTCTTCTTCTGAAACTTTACGGGTGATGGTATCAATACGGGCGCCCTTAAAGTCAGCATATATTTCTTTGACTAACGGGTGTTCAGCGGCGCTGCGTTTGTCAGCTTCAGTGGCGGCGCTTTCAATATCGGCTAAAGTTTGACCAAGCGCGCCATGGCGCTGAATTATCTGCCATTCGCCGCCGGTTGCCTCAGTTAAAACCTGCCGCAGACTGCTGATGAAATCAGGCGGGGTTTTGTCAGATAAAGTCATCTCAATTTGCCAGTTGCCGAATTTTTCAACAGAGACATCATGTTTTAATGAATAATCTATCAGCATTTTTTTGTGGCTTTCCAAATAAGAAACCAGCTGTGAGATGTTGTTCATCGGGCAGGGAGCGGATGGAATCGGCGCTGCCTGCGCGGGAGCCGGATTGATTTCAGGCTGCGGAGCCGGAGTGATTGCCGGTTGCGGTAAAACCTGCCGCGGGGCAACTTGCGGCGCTGAAATATTTATTTTGGGAGCGGTTTGGCTTAAATCAGATTTTTTTTTTACTTCTTCCAAAATTTCAGCCGGGGTCGGCAGGGAAGCTGAATAAGCAATGCGGATTAAAATCATTTCCAGGGCGTCAAGCGGCGCCGGAGCGGAGTTTAGTTCCGTTAAACCTTTGAGCATCATTTGCCACATACGCGATAAAACCGCCACAGATAAAGAGCCGGAGAGCTTATTGCAAAGCTCGCGGTCATTTTCGCTTAGTGTTTCAGCGCTGAGGGTGCCGGGCACAATTTTAGCTTTGGTCAACATGTGAGTGACGTCAATTAAATCTTGCAAAATAACAAGCGGGTTGGCGCCGTTTTTATATTGAAGCTGCAAGTTTTTGAGCACGGACGGAATATCTCCGGCGGTTAAGTGCTCAAACAAGGCTAAAGTTTGAGTGCGGTCAGCCAAGCCAATCATTTCAATCACGGTTTCGGTTTTGATTTTACCGTCGCCTAAAACAATGGCTTGGTCAAGCATGGATAAGCCGTCACGGGCGGAGCCGTCGGCGGCGCGGGCAACCATTTCAAGCGCTTCTTCATCAGCTTTTAAATTTTCAGCCGCGATAATTTTGTGGAACAACTGCATTAAAGTTTCAATGCTTAAACGTTGCAAATCAAAACGCTGGCAACGTGATAAAATGGTAACCGGAACTTTGCGAATTTCAGTGGTCGCAAAAATAAATTTAACATGCGCGGGCGGTTCCTCAAGCGTTTTTAACAAAGCGTTAAAAGCGCCTTTAGAAAGCATGTGCACTTCGTCTATGATGTATACTTTGTAACGCGCGTTGGTCGGTTTGTAACGAACACTGTCTAAAAGCTCGCGAATATCGTCAACGCCGGTGCGGGAAGCTGCGTCAAGTTCCATAACGTCAATATGGCGACCGGCGGCAATCGCGCGGCAATTTTCACAAACGCCACAAGGATGAATGGTAGGACCGCCTTTGCCGTCAAGCCCGGTGCAGTTAAGAGCGCGGGCAATCAAGCGCGCGGTGGTGGTTTTGCCGACTCCGCGAATACCGGTTAAAATGTAGGCATGGTGCAGACGATTGTTTTTAATGGCGTTGGTTAAAGTTTGCACAAGCGCGTCTTGCCCGAGCAAATCTTCAAAAGTTTGTGGGCGGTACTTGCGTGCCAAAACAACGTATTGATTATCTGTATTTTCTTCTGCCATTACATTCTCTAAAAACAAGGCGAAGGGACAAAAACCCCGATGCGTTCGTTACGGCTGCTTCCTTCCGAACCTGACCGGATTGGCGAACTTTCGGCCTTTTGCCCTTCATAAAAATCTATTGTACATATTGGCGTAATTCTGCCGATTTTCAAGCAAAAAAACTTAACTATCAACATCAGAGTAATAAAAACTACCAATTACCTAAAAAGCGAAAAGTTTCATACTGCGGCTCAGGTTGAAACAGCAATCTTTCAGCTTCAGCCTGATTTTTACCGTAAATTTTCGGCATGGGCTGAACATAGTTGTTAAAGCTATCGGTTGCCGAATCGGTAAATTTTTTGGGAGCTTTGTTTACAACTTTGGGACCGTCAGCGGTAACTTCCATAATGTTAAGAGCATGGCGGTTGGTGCCGTCAGCCATAATACGGAAAGCGCCGTTAATGCCGATATAGCCGTCTTCTGAGGTAATCAGCTCGTTAAGATTATCAGAATTTTTACGCGATAAAGCGGAGGCAAGGGCGATGCCGTCATAAGCAAAACTGTATAATTGATTAGGCGCCTCGCCGAAATAATCCTGATATTTTTTGTTAAAATAATCATTATGAACGCGCGACATTTCAGGGTAAACACCATGGTACAAAGTGGTTTCTTTGTTTAAGTTGGTATTTTCCCAAACGGTGGTGCCTAAGAACAAAACATCAGGATAGCTGACGTCATAGTATCCGAACATAGCGGCGGCGGACTTTAAGCGGCTGCCGGTTTCAGGAATTAGCACGGCGTCAAAATCAACTTCACCGGCGGTGTAGGTGGTTTTGAGCTGCTTTAACTCGCGGGCGGCGGAGGCATCACCGGCTTCAGCCAAAGCGGTGAGTTTGCCTTTAATTTTATTGACCTCGGCTGAGCGGGTTTCATAATCGGTCATGTTTTTGACAATCTCGCCAAAGTCAAGAGTTTCAGGCGGGTAAAAGGCGATTTTTACAATCTCGCTATTATTAGCGGAGGCTGATTTTAATGCTGCTTTGGCTAAATTGATACCGGCGGATGTATCCGGAATTAAAAGCGCAATTTTACGCCGATTTTGTGAGGCGGCATAGGCAATAATGCGTTCGCTCTGTTCGCTGCCTAAAAGCCCTAAAGTATATGAGCCGCGTTTAAGAACTTCCGGCGAGGTGGAAAAGGATATAAGCGGAATGTCATAGGAAGAGGCAATGTGCTCGGCGGCGGAAACTTCAGCGCTCATCAACGGACCCAAAATTAAAACATTGCCTTCATTAATGGCTTGGCGGGCTGCCGAATCGGCGCCTTCCGGTGAACTTTGCGTATCATAAAAACGTACGGTCAAACGCGAGTTGCCGGCATCTTCAATCGCCATCATGGCGGCATTTTTTAAGCCCTGACCATAATTTGAGGCTTTGCCGCTTAACGGCAGAAGCATGGCGACATTAAAACTTTGCCGATTGCTTTTAAAGAACGAATCGTCTTCAACGGTGTAGCCGATGTCATAGGTTCCGCCTTGCATAAAAATTTTGTTTTGTCCGGCAGAGTTACAACCAAGCAAAATAAACACTAAAAAAACAGCACTTAACTTTTTTAACACTTGCATTTTTTCCTAAAATATAAAACAATTCACCTAGCTAATATGTAGACTAAAAAAAGGTTAATGTAAAGAGTTATAAAATGTTAGATTGCGGCTTATATGTTGTGGCTACGCCTATCGGCAACTTAAATGATATTTCGGCGCGGGCGCTTGATACTTTGAATGCGGCTGAAATAATAGCTTGTGAAGATACCAGAGTTACAAAAAAACTATTTTCGTTGTTGGGTGTTTCAATTAACAAGCGTTTTATTTGCTATCAAAACTACAATGAAGAAGACAAAGCCGCGGGAATCGTTGATATAATTAAAAATGGGCAGGCGGTGGCGCTGGTGAGCGATGCCGGTTCGCCGCTGATTTCAGACCCTGGGTATAAGCTTGTGAGTTTGTGCCGAAAAGAAGGGGTTAAAGTATACAGCATCCCGGGGGCATCAGCAGTAATCTGCGCTTTGCAGCTTGCCGGTTTGCCGACTAATCGGTTTATGTTTGCCGGTTTTATTCCGAACAAAGATAAAGCGCGCGCTGATTTATTTAATGAACTTAAAAGCATTAACACCACCTTGGTTTTATATGAAACGGCGCCGCGTTTGCTTAAAACTCTGCAAGCCGCCGGTGAAGTGTTCGGCAACCGCGAAATGGCAGTGGTGCGCGAGATTACCAAACTGTATGAAGACGCGCATAACGGCACCGTGCAAGAGCTAACGCAATATTTTACAGACAATCCGGCTAAGGGCGAAATTGTGATAGTTATTGCCCCGCCTTGTCAGGGCGAATCGGCGGAAATTGATGTAAAAGCAGAACTTTTAACTCGCATGCAAAGAATGAGCCTTAAATCAGCGGTAGAAGAAGTTGCCGCGCTTGGCGGGCAGAGTAAAAAGGAAGTTTATAATCTGGCGCTTACGCTAAAGGATAAAATTTAACCATGGCAAGTAAACTTAATGGCAGACTTGGCGAGTTGGCGGCGCGTTGGTATATGCGACTCCACGGGTATAGCATTGTTTGCCGCAATCAGGTTATCGGCAGAGGCACTACCGCCGGCGAGCTTGATTTTGTGGCTCGCAAAGGCAAAGTTTTGGTTTTTGTTGAAGTTAAAGAGCGCAAAAATATTGAGCATGCCATGGTTGCCATCAGCAAACAACAGCAAAAGCGAATCGTGACGGCGGCGCAAGTTTTTTTACAACACAATCCGCAGTATGGTGAGTTTGACGTGCGTTTTGATGCGGTGTTTGTAAAGCTGCCGTTTACGGTGGTGCATATTAAAAACGCATGGGGCGCTGAAGTTCTGCAAAATAAAAATCCTCGCCGGTAAGACGAGGATTTTTTATAGAGCTGTTAAGCTTTATTATTTTGCCGGATTTTCAGGCGCGGCAACAATTTCTTTGCCTTGCAGGTCAAATTTTTGAATAATGCTGTTTTTATACAAGTCATCAAAAATTTCGGCAATGGCTTTTTGGGTGAGCATGTTTTTAATCTGCGGTTCAATGTCTTTTAACGGCAAAGGAGCAGAATCGCGGAAGTCTTCAACCAAAATTACATGATAGCCGAACGGAGATTTAACCGGAGCTTTGCTGTATTCGCCTTTTTTGAGGGCAAATGCGGCTTTGCTGAACTCAGGAACCATAATGTCTTCAGAAAAATAGCCGAGTTCAACGGTTGAATCTTTGGTGTATTGTTTGGCAACATCATCAAAATTTTCACCGCTGTTCAGCTTTTTAATAACTTCTTTGGCAGTGGCTTCGTTTTCAACCAAAATATGTTTAGCTTTAGCTTCTTTTTTGCTCTGATAATTTTTAACGTATTCATTCTCGTAAAAATCTTTAACGGCGGCTTCGTTTACTTTTTGATTAACGGTGTTTTCAAGGTAAACTTTGCGGGCTAAATCTTCTTCAGCGATTTTGAGCTGCGCTTTGTATTCAGGAGTTTCCTGAACACCGGCTTTGGCAGCTGCCTGATAAAGCAATTTGCCGTTTACAAAAATGTCAACCGCTTTCGGGTAAAACTGGTCAAAAGCAACCTGTTCGGCAATTTGCGGATTGTCATCATAACCTTTTTTAATTTCATCAATGGTAACAACTTCACCGTTGATGCGGGCGGCAACGCCAATGTTTTTTTCAGCATCGGCTTTATCGGCATAAACCTTAAATGAAGCAAAAGCCGCAGCGGCTACAACAAGAACAATACCGGTTGCGGTTAAAATTTGTTTTTTTTGCATAAGTACCTCCAAATGTTAAATTACTATTTATGTATATAAACTTTTTTTGCAAACATTCCAAGTATTTTTTATAAGTCGTTTATAACTTTGGTTGATAGTATTGACAATGGTTAATATAAACACTAAATGTAGTTTATTACAATAATATATAAGGTAAAGATATGTTAAATAAAATAGCCCGTACGCTTTTTGGCAGCGCTAATGACAGATTTGTTAAAAGACAGATGAAGGTTGTGGATAAAATTAATTCATTGGAGCCTGATTTTGTAAAACTTTCAGATGCTGAGTTAAAAGCCAAAACCGATGAGTTTCGCAATCGTATTAAAAACGGCGAAACTTTGGATGAACTTTTACCGGAAGCGTTTGCCGCTGTTCGCGAGGCCGCAAAACGTACGCTCGGTCAGCGTCATTATGATGTGCAGTTGGTAGGCGGTATTGTTTTGCACAAAGGCATGATTGCCGAAATGAAAACCGGTGAAGGTAAAACTTTGGT
>CAVBCV010000033.1:0-17943 GCA_963594125.1 Lachnospiraceae bacterium | reverse complement strand
CCGACTTGATCGGAGAGTCCAGGTCAAAACAAGTAGCTAATTTGTCCCACCTGGACCATCGGGTCAAGCCCGATGGTGACAGAAAGGGGAAGACCGCATCGCTCAAGCCCGATAATGACAACATTGAGAATGTTGGTCGTTCAATGGTGGAGATGTTAGGAGTTTTGGCGATTATCGGGGTGCTGAGCGTTGGGGCGATAAGCGGTTACTCCAAGGCGATGTTCAAGTACAAATTAAATAAACACGCGGAACAGATGAACACAGTAATAAATGCCGTGGCGCGCAACGTGCATAGTTTTAACAATATCGGCGGCGGCACAACAATAGTGCCATACCTTGTTAAAATGGGTGAAATTCCAACAGAGATGACTAAATCAGGTTCTCAAATTATTTATGACATTTTCGGGCAAGCTTGGTTGATTTTTACTTCCAGCGGCGGAGATAACATTTTGCTTTCATCATATTCAACTAAAGGAGCGTCATCGCTTACCTCTAAATCAGCCGACAACTTGGAAATTTGTAAAAACATTTTGCTCGCCGCTAAAGAAAATCATGATAGTATTTTCGCAATTTATTCTGCCAGCAACCACAATACCAGTGATGAAATAGATCAGCATTTGTATGGCGATGTTTACTGCCGCGCCGGTCTTTCTTGCTTAAAAAATTTAAGTTTAGATGATATTTATGATTTTTGCACCAAGCATTACGGTATAAATTCAGCTTCAGGCACAGAGCTTGCCATCAGCTGGTTAAAATGATAAACTAACTTATAATTTAACTAAATCAGGTTTTATGCGCTCATAAAAACTAGGCTCGGTTTGGTAATAATCGGTAAAATTAACAATATAAGGCAAACGGCTTTCATCAAATTTATATTTAAGTTCTTGCAGTTGTTCAGGTTTAACGGTATGTTCGCCCTTAATTAAAATATCTAAATCCGAAACCGCGCTATAAGCGCCTTTAACGCGCGAACCATACGCAAAAAAATCATATTCCGATCTATAGGCGCTTAAAATATCAGCGATAATTTTTGCTTCTTCCGGTAAAATTCCCGCTATCATTACATTAAAACCCTATCAAATGACGTAATTAAAAAATTAACATCGGCAATAAATGCCGGCAAAATCGGCAACAAATCGCGAGCTTTTTCAATGTTATATTCATGCGAGGTATTATTGCGCTGCGCATAGTAATTTTTCCAATTTTCCCAATCAGGAATCATGGCGTAACCCTGCATAAGCCGAAAAATATTATTAACCGTTAGTTCTTTGTCACCTTTGGCGTACTCAAGTTTTAAATAACGCCGCATAAGTTTTAACGATGTTTCAAGCGTATATTCAAAACGTTTTACACACGAATCGGCAACAATACCGGCCATTAAAGCATCTGACTGTTCACGGGTATAGACCTGCCAACTTTCTTGCAATGTAGCTATGGCATTACGTAAAATATTAATATCAAATTCAGACTTATTCATTAAACACCTCTGTTAAAACAGAGTTTACAAAATATATTTTGCAGTTGCAAGCAAAAATCCCAAATACAACTTATGCACAGCACGGACTCGTAAATATTGCAAAAAAAAAACGCGAGCTAAAATCTTTTCAAATTAACATTTTGAAAGGATTTTAGCTCATGTATACACAATCTGGAAGAAGTATGGTAGAGATGCTCGGAGTTCTGGCAATTATTGGCGTGCTGTCTGTTGGGGCTATCAGCGGATATTCCAAAGCGATGTTTAAGTACAAATTAAACAAACACGCGGAACAGATGAATACGCTAATTAATGCTGTGGCGCGTAACGTACACAACTTTGATAATCTGCACAGCAATGGTTCAGCACCAACTTTAATAACCTCTATCCTTACCAAAATGGGCGAAATCCCGACCGAGATGGTAAAAACGACTGATAGTAATTATGTGTATGATATTTTCGGACAGCAATGGAGCATATTTATATCCTCTACTGGCGGCGGTATATTTTTGACATCATGGCTTGAAGACGGTTCATCTTTTTTATCTTCATCTTCACCTGACGGTTTGTCAATCTGCAAAAATATTTTAACTGCCGCTAAAGAAAATTCAGATAGCATAACTAAAATCGCGGCAACTTCAGCTAACTCAGATTCCGGTATTGAGGCTGATGACGCGACCACTCATGATTTATATGGCGATAGATATTGTTCTGCTGATAAGAGGTGCCTTAAAAACTTAACGTTAGATGACATTTACAGCACTTGTTCAGAGCATGTAAAAGGGGCAAAAGCCGCGTTTCAACTTATATGGTTACGATAACAAGGCACAAAAAATCCCCTAAAACAACAAAGTTCCAGGGGGTTATTTTTTGATTAAAGATTTACAAAATTACATATTCAATGCGGTTGTAACCGGCTGAAATTACGTTAATTTTGAATCCGTTAATTTCAATATTCTGCGAATCAAACGGGAAAGTATATTCTTCCGCAATCGGCTCTTCGCCAAAGGTGGTGAAAGTAAACTTCATAACACCATCGTCAATGCCGTTATAACGCAATTCATAACCTGATAAAACTTCAGTGTTTTCAGCGCGGGTATTTACCACCGGCGTAAAGACAACATCTTCCGGCTCAACAAAGAACTGAATGTCTAAGATTGCCAAACGACCGTCAACAATGCGTCCGATATGATTATAAACACTACCGTCGCCGTCAATTAACAAAATGTCTCCGGCTTTATTTTGACGAACCAACAAATAAGATTCGCCTTTTAAGTAAACTTCGCCAAACGCCTCATAATTGCTGTTCTTTTTAATAAACAGCGGAGTGTAACTTGAGCTTAAAACCGCATCTTTGTTTACGGTTAAAACTTCAGAGGCGTAAAAATCAGTGCGGCGGGTTTTGCTAAAGAGCATAACATCGTTTAATTTGGTAACCAAAACCTGATTACGCTCAATTTTATCTTCAGTAACGGTTTTGCTTTCAGTTAAATATTCTTCACCTTGTTTAGAATCGTAATAAAAAATCTTTTCAGTCTGCCATACCTGAAAATATTTATTGCGTCCGCTGAAAATATCCATATCTCCGGCGTAAACACAAGCCGCGAGCATAGAAACCGATAACATAGCTAAAATTTTTTTCATAGGAATAATCTCTTTTTTAGTGTTTAAACATCTGCGTAAATGTAATATAACTTGATTTAGTAAATAAAATGATAACAAACGGAGAAAATATGAACAACAATTTTTCAAGCTGTATTTTGGTTAAATTTGCGCCGCAAAGCACCACTCCATCTGAGCTTGCTGATTTTTTAGACGAGTATTTCGGGGTGACCGCCTGCAATTATGCCGATGACGGCACGGAAGAATATGTGGGCTACGCTGACACCGCTTTTTCAGCCGATGATTTAATCTCAGCCGCTAAAGCACAAAATATCAGCTTGCCGCCTTTTACCACTGAAAAGCTTGAAAATAAAAACTGGCTCACCGCCAACGTGATTAAATTTGCTCCGTTTGAAGCGGCGGATTTTTGCATTTACGGCGTGCATGAGCCGCAAGCGCCTAAAACCGATAAACTCCCCCTTAAAATTTACGCCGCCACCGCGTTTGGCTCATCTCACCAAACCACCCGCTGCTGCCTGCGAGCTATCAGCGACTTAAATGCCATGAATGCGCCGCATCAAAAAATTTTAGACATCGGCACCGGCTCCGGTATTTTATCACTCGCCTGCGCCAAGCTTTGGGCTAAAGATAATCCGCAAATTGTAGCCGGAGATATTGACGCGGAAGCGGTTAATGTTACCGCGCAAAACGCTTTTGATAACCACCTTGAACAATATTTAGAAGTTGTGCAAAGCGACGGCTATCAAGCGCCACTGATAACGCAAAACGCGCCGTACGATATTATCATGGCGAATATTTTAGCCCGTCCGTTAATTGAAATGGCGCCGGATTTAGCTAAAAACTTAAAACAAGGCGGCTATTGCATTTTATCCGGATTTGTGGAAGACCAGATTGATTGGGTGGTATCCGCTCACCAAAAAGAAGGGCTATCGCTCGTTAAAACCTACCAGATTGACAACTGGCGCGCCGTTATTATGGAGAAAAAAGCATGAAACTTTCTGACTTACAGCAACAATTAAAGCAAAAAAACTTGCCCGCTTATTTACTCACCCGCAACAATATGTTTTGGGGCGAAGACGTTTTGCCGACTGAAAACAAAATTATGGAGTTAAGCGGATTTACCGGTTCCGCCGCCATTATGTTGATAACCCCGCAAAAAGCGTGGCTGTTGGTTGACGGCAGATATTCCATTCAGGCGCGGAAAGAGACGGACCCAAAAAAAATTACGGTTGTTGACAGCGCTGACGGGCTTAATGACGCGCTGAATTTATGCAAACAAAACGACATTGGCGGACTTGCGTATAATCCTTGGTGTTTGCCGGTTTCCGCCGTTAATTTTATTAAACGCGCCTCTTCGCTTGCGTTAATTGCAGAGCCTGATTTAGTCAGCGGAATTTTAAGCGATGAGCCGGTTAATGTTTTTGCCCATGAGCTTAAATATTGCGGAAAATCAGCGGAAGAAAAATGCCATGAAGTTGCCAAGGCTTTTGCCGATACCGCTGAGGCGATGTTGATTTGCAATCCGGCGCAAGTTTCATGGCTGCTGAATTTGCGCTCGTACACCCTGCCCGATACGCCGATTTTGCGCGCCTTTGCGCTTTTGCACCATGACGGCAGCGCGTTTGCTTACGCTGACAACTGCACTTTTAGCGGCATAAAACCGGTTGCGGAACTTTTTACGGATTTACAACAACTTGCCGGTCAAAGAGTTGCTGTTGACCTTCATACCACTCCGCAATATATTTTTGATAAGCTTCAGGGCATTAAAACTGTTCAGCTCCAAAACAATCCGCTGTTAGAGCTTAAACTTGATAAAAACCCTACGGAATTAGAAGGTTTCCGCAATGCGCATATTCGTGACGGCGTGGCGGTAACCAAGTTTTTATATTGGCTTGAAAACAACCGGCGGGGCTTGCGCGAGCTTGACGTGGTGGCAAAATTAAAACAATTCAGGCAAGAGCAAGATTTATTCTTTTCTGATAGTTTCGGCACTATTGCCGCGAGCGGAGCTAATGCCGCGATTGTACACTATCAGCCGGACAGCGCGCACAACGCGCCGTTAAATGACAATTCAGTGTTGTTGCTTGACAGCGGCGCGCAATATTTTGACGGCACCACTGACGTTACCCGCACCATTGCGCTCGGCAATCCGCCGGAAGAAATTAAAACGGCTTTCACTGAAGTTTTAAAAGCGCACATTGCTTTAGCAAGCGCAATTTTTCCGGCAAACACCGCGGCTTCAGCGCTTGACGCCGTTTGCCGCGCGCCGCTTTGGCAAGCAGGCAAAGATTATCGCCATGGTACCGGACACAGCGTCGGGCACTTTTCCGATGTGCACGAATCGCCGTTCGGATTAAGTCCCCGCTGCCATTTGCCGATAAAAGAAAACTACATCACTTCTATTGAGCCTGGATTTTATCTTGAAGGCAAATTCGGCATCAGAATTGAAAATCTGGCATATGCCGTTAAAGCCGAGCATGAAGGATTTTTACAGTTTAAGAACCTAACCTTAATACCTATTGATAAGCGCCTGATTAATCCATATATGTTAAGCGTAGGGGAACAAAGCTGGCTTAATAGTTATCACCAACAAGTGTTTAGCTGTTTGGCTCCTTATATGAATGTTGCTGAAAAAGAGTGGCTTTGTAAAGCTTGTTCCCCTCTTTGATTTATAATCAAATCAGTTAAGGAGGCAAAATTGAAAACGTTTTTAACTTTTATTTTTTGCCTCCTTAGTTTTTGCGCGCAAGCTCAGCCCGCCTTTGAGGGCAATTATCCGGTCAGCCAGCCTTTGGCGGAATATTTTAATGCGGAAGCCGGAAATAAAAACAAATCGCTCATTTATATTTTTTACAACAATGAAGGAATCTGCGATAAATGCGCGCAAACCATTGAACTAAGCGAGCAAATTTTTAATCAGTTTTATAACGGCGTATACAGCCTGTTTGTGATAAACTATGCGGAAGATAACGAATATGATTTTGCCGCCGCATATCATTTGTATGAGCCGTTAGCAATTGTGTTGGTTAAAATAAATGACGGCGAGCAAATCGGGTATGAAAAAATAGCCAATCCTCAGCAAATGCTGATAATCGGCTATGATTACACTGATTTTTTAACCAAAAAAATCAATAATTTTTTAGGGAATGACTAAATTTTATATTTTTTGCCACTTAATCCGCAGGCGGGCAAGCTCGCGCCCATCGGTTAAAGCGGTTATGCTATGGAGCGAAACACAGCCATCCATTTGAGTTTTAACCTCAACTTCTTCACCAAGGCGGCATTCTTTTTTAAAAGCAATTTCCATCTCTTGCGGAAAATGTTCATCTCTGAACACATGGTCTGTCGCTTCGCTTGCCCACAGCGGATAAACCGCGTTATTAACATGTTTGTTAATATCAATATCATCAAAGCGAACAGCAAAGCGACGGACGCAATCGGCTCTTTCCGGCTCCGGTAATTTAGGAAAATCAGTTGCCACCGTGCGCTCATCAATCACGGTATATTGCGGTAAATGTTCTTTTAATGAAACCGGACGCTTACGGGCAAAATCAATCAAAATCCATTGACTGGAAGCGGCAATAATCATATCGCCCTGCTCGTCATAAACGGCAAAATCACGCACAGCGCCGATTTTCTTTTCAGCCGACGGCCAGGTAACAATTTTTATATTTTCATGCAAAGTCGGCAGGCGCTTAATTTGCAAATGATAATTGGAGCCGACCCACGCTAAGCCGTATTGTAGGCAAAACTCAAGCCCCAAATGTAAATCAGAGGCGTGAGAATCGGCCATATCCTGCAAAATGTTCATCAAAGTTAAAATTCGCAAATTGCTATTTTTATCACATTCATAGGTGCGAATGTTGTATTCTTTAACAAACTTTTCCATACTTTGTCACCTTAAAATAAAGAGATATTTTGCTCTTCTTTGTTAGCTAACGCGAGCTTTATTTGCTCAAAGCGCGAGAGCAATTTGTTTTTGTAGCGTAAGCCGCGAGCCGGAGCTTTGGAATGATATGCCATCGCCGCCTTTTGCCAACTGCCGCGTTTTTGATACAGCTTGGTTAAAAATTTGGCGCTGTATTCCATATTTTTATCCGGATTAAAGGCATCTTCAAGACTTGCAAACGCTTTTTTATGATATTTTAAGCTGATTTGCATACAGCCGACGTCAATGCTTTCAACCCCTTCGGATTGCAGTTGTTTTACTTTGGCGATAGCCGCTTCTTTGGTTTTAAACCGATATCCTTTGCCGTTTACGTTAATGGTCCACGGCCATGAAACAAAGCGACCTTCGTCATAACTCCAGTTGCCGGTTTCAACACTTGAAATTGTCTGCAACAAATGATCTTTAATATCGTATTTTTCTTCCATACGCGCCGCCGAAAGCGAACATAACTCTGAAACATCTGCCTCAATCGGCATAGATGCGTCTGTTTTATATTCTTTTTGAGCTTTAAGAGGGTGCACGATGACTAAAGAAATAACCAATAAAAAAAGTATTCTTCTCAGCACGATAAAAAGTTATCCTATATTTCCCTTTATAAGCAAAAAGCTTCCCTCTTTTAAGATTTCCGCTTTACGAACTGCCGAAATAAACGGCAGAAGGCTTATAACAGGGCGTTAAACAAAACCTTAATTTTGCGTTAAATAAAGTTTAACGAAAAATTAAATTTTGTTGTTAGATAACACATCTATTTTGAAAAATCCAGTATTTTTTTTGCCAGTGCACACACGCAATCGGTTGTATCAGTGCTAATGCGTTGAAAATCAGCATTTTTAGTCAACGTTTTTTCATCGGCATAAAGCCCGCGATTGAGCTCTAATTGCAAAGTATAGATTTTTTTACGCGGTTGACAATAATTAAAAGTTGTGAACGCGCCGGAATACGGAATGTTTATGGTTGCCGTATAGCCTTTTTGTGTGAGTTGTTGCTGCAAAAACGCGGTATATTGCGGCGGACAGCTTTGTGAGAACAAGTCGCCGAGGCAAAAGTCGGTTTGGGGGCTGTCAGGAATTATGTTGCAGATTTTTGACGGCATGGAGTGATAATCAAGCAGCAGGCAAAAACCGAATTTTTTAACGCATTTGTTAATTAAGTATTGCAGGCGCTTGTGGTAAACATCATACACGTTTTTAATCCGTTCTTGCACTTCCTGATAAGAGAGCAAACCGTCATAAATGGGGCGACCGGCGGCGTCTATGCGGTGAATCAGCCCTAAGCCGAAGCGGCAGCGGTTATTTTCAATCGCGATTTTATCAGCCGGATAGTTATAAAACATTTTGGCGTCAAGCTCAATTTTATCGCGATTGGCGTCAATAAACGCGCGGGCGATTTGCATGCTTAAAACCGGAATACCATGCTGAGCTATCGGAGCCGCCAGTTCATCGGCAAATAAATCTTCATTGCTGCGGAGCTCCGCAACACTTAAAGGAGTATGCGCCAAAAACTCAGGCGGAAAAACCGTGCCGGCATGCGGCACTGAAACCACCATCGGATAACTGATGTTATCGGTTCCGAGTTCATTGTAAATTTTTAACTTTTTATAATTTATATCAAATTCGCAATATTTTTCAGGCACGGCAAAATTCCTTTCATGAAATGATTTTATCATACAAACCTTAAATTTTTATAAAAAATATCTTGCCAAAGGTAATCTGATATGCTAGTTAAAATATGTTTTTGGGTGTGTAGCTCAGGTGGTTAGAGCGTTACGTTGACATCGTAGAGGTCGCAGGTTCGAGTCCTGCCACTCCCACCAATTTTAAGAATCTCCGCTATGGAGTTTTTTTTGTATCTAAAAAGAACCTGCGACCTCGTATATTTTTTTAACTTCCACATATTGAAAGCATTTCGCCGCCGCCCTCCACAGAAGGGCATTTTTTATAGTGCCAAAATACAACTTATACACAGCATAGACTCGTAAATGTTGCAAAAAAAAACGACAGGCTAAAATTTTCCAAAATTAACAGTTTATGGAGGCTTAAAATGACTGAAATGAACATTGCATTTTGCATCAATAACACCTATGCCGACAAAGTGGCGGTGGTGATGACTTCCGTTTTAGAAAACCACCCTGATACTCAAGTGCATTTTTATATTTTTTCATCTGATTTAAGCGATGACAACCTCTTGATGCTGCAAAAGCTGCAAGCTAAATATAAAAATTTTACAGTGCAAAAGGTTAATGTAGCGAGTACATTAATTAATACCCTGCCATTAAACATTTCTTATATATCTATTGAAACTTATTACCGCTATCTGATTGCCGATTTGCTGCCGGAGCTGAATAAAATTTTATATTTGGACGCTGATTTAATAGTAGATAAAAATATTTTAGATTTTTACAACACCGATTTAGGCAATTATTACTTAGCCGGCGCTGAAGGATTGTATGTTACGGAAAGCGGATATAAACCGAACATTGGCTTAACCGATAACGACACATACATAAATGCAGGCGTGTTGCTTATGAACTTAAAGCAATTTCGCCAAAATAAGTTAGGCACAAAATTGCTTAAAGCCACTAAAGAACTGCAAAACAAAATTAAATACCAAGATCAAGACATTATCAACATTGTCTGCAAAGGAAAAATTTTAATTATTGATAGTATTTACAATTTTACGCAACACAATATTCTGCGCGAGAAAAATAAAATTAACGCAGCCCGCATTATTCATTACACCGGACGCAAAAAGCCGTGGGGAGCTGAAGCAAGAAAAGTAAAACTGGCAAAAGTTTGGCGAAAATACGCAAATATAACAAATCAAATTTTGTTTCCAGAGCAAAATCAAAAGCCAATCAACTTATTTGAAAAAATTTTGCAATTACTGCATATTTAGCCTAAATACAACTTATATATACACAACACAGACTCGTAAATATTGTAAAAAAAAACTCCGGTTCAGTGATTAGAATCGGAGTTTTAGGTTTAACGTTCGTTGCTGTTTTTAGGCGGGATTATTCCTCGTTCTTGGTACCATTTTTGCTCAGCTTCTTTCTTTTTAGCCTCATACTTTTCGCGGTTGGATTTGATATATTCCTGATATTCTTCAGGGTGCTCCTGCCAATAGTGAGATTGCGCCTGCGCTTTGGCGGCAAACTCTTTACGCGCTTGTTCCGCTTCTTTTTCTATTCGCAAATTTTCCTGCGCTTGCTCTTGTTCAGTGCGACCGGGCATATAGCCTGCCTCATACAATATTCCAAACTCTCGTTGCAACTCTGTAACTTCATGCGCGTCAACTGGTTCCCCATCACGACCATAGCCGGGATTATACCAAAATACTGATGTATAGTGCAATTCATCATTTTGATACCACGTTGAGCCTAAATCTATTTCAAAACCGGATTTTTTATGTAGTCCGTGTTGAGCTTTGGGGTCTATTTCCCAATCGTCCTTAAAGGCTTCCGCCAATTTTTGCGCTTTACTTTTATCCATTTTAGTAACTCATGCGATTATTTTATACATCGTAATATATCAGATGTTGCTTTTTCAGTCAACATATTTAGAACAAAAAGAGGTATTTGTGTTTTAGGTTCCCTAATAAAAAACAAATATTTAATGAGCTGTTAGATAGGAATGCAACCACCCCGGCGGCGTTCCACCGCCACCCCTCCACGGGATGGGAATTTTAATTGCGGCGGAAAATACAACTTATACACAGCACAGACTCGTAAATATTGCAAAAAAAAAACGCGAGCTAAAATCTTTTCAAATTAACTTTTTTGAGAGGATTTTAGCTCATGTATACACAATCCGGTCGGTCTATGGTGGAAATGCTTGGAGTGCTCGCAATTGTCGGGGTGCTGAGTGTCGGTGCCATTAGCGGTTACTCTAAGGCTATGTTTAAGTATAAGCTTAACAAACAGGCGGAAGGGTTTAATCTGCTATTAAATAACGCTTTGCAGCTTGAGGGCAGTTTAAATTTCACCCCTGATGAAGTTACTTATTACGGTGATATATTTAAAAAGCTTAACCTTATTCCGGATGGATTCAGATATGAGTCAAATTTCAGATTAAAAGATATGTTCAATAGTGAGATTTGGATTTATCATCATGACAATTTAAATGGCAGCGGTTTACATTTCAGCGCTATCGGCTATAAATTTCAGCCCTCCGCGCAAGGAACGGAGCTCTGCCGCAACATTGCGATAACCGCTAAAGAAAACGCATCTGATTTATACGCGCTGACCACCACAAAATATAATAATGACGGCACTTATAACCATTCGCAAGGCACTCTATACGGCGATAAATATTGCGACAATTCAGAAAAGCCCTGCATGCGCAATTTAACCTTAGATAAAATTTCCGGACTTTGCAATATATGCAACGAACAGTTTTGCGATTTATATGTAGAATGGCAATAAACTTATTTTAACTTTTCCGGCATATAATTTTGCTTATGAAAAGCGAAATTATATATAATACCGACTCTGAACTGCGCGCCATAATTAACAACTGGTTATTATGGCTTAAAAACGAGCGCCGCTATTCTGAGCACACCATTGACGCTTATGCCCGCGACATGGCGTGTTTTGTTAATTTTTTTGCAAGCGACACTTCGGTCGGGTTGGAATTTTTACGCAATATGCAAGTGCATGACTTCAGGCGGTTTATCGGGTTCAGAGCCATGCATTATATTGAAAAATCATCACAATCGCGCGAGCTTTCAGCGGTCAAAAACTTTTTTAAATGGCTTGATAAAAACCATATTTTGAAAAACTCCGCAATCAGTGTGATTGCAAACCCGCGCCTGCCTAAGGTTTTGCCCAAAGCGCTTGACGTTACTGACGCGCAAGACCTGCTGCAACAAGTAAAATCTTTTGCCAAAGACGATTGGCAGGGTTTGCGCGACCAAGCCATTTTGATTTTGCTTTACGGCTGCGGGCTGCGTATTTCGGAAGCATTATCCTTAAACGTTGGCGACATAAACGCCAGCAGTGAATTTTTGCGTATAAAAGGAAAAGGCAACAAAGAAAGACTCGTTCCTTTGCTGCCCATAATCACTGAAGCCGTAAACGCCTACACTGCCGCCGCGCCCTATAATTTTAAGCACGGCGAGGCTTTGTTTGTCGGCGCTCGCGGCGAACGTTTAAGTCCGCGGATTATTCAACGACAGTTGCAAAAGATTCGGGCGTATATGGGCCTGCCTGATACTGTGACGCCCCATGCTCTGCGACATTCTTATGCAACTCATTTATTGGCTGAGGGGACCGACCTACGCTCCATTCAGGAGTTATTGGGTCATGCGTCCCTAACCACAACCCAACGCTATACCGATGTTCAGACCGAAACCTTAAAACGAGAATACGATAAGGCGTATAGTCCTAAGGCAGGAAAATAAAAAAAGAGGCACAACATCCGCGTACCTCTTTTTAAACTTTTATCTGAAAAGATTACTTTAACTTCTTTTCTACGAACTCTTCGTGTTTTTTAGACTTCTTGTCATATTTTTTCAAGACTAATTTTTCCGGATGAGTTCTCGGATTCTTTTCAGCAAGATAAAATGTACCGGTACCGGCACTGCTCTCTAATTTTACTTTTACTTTTACTGCTTTTGCCATTTTTTTACTCTTAATTTAAGGTTATAAATCAAAACATTTAGGCGTAATATACATTTTTTGCCGCCATTGTCAACAATAATTTTTATCACATTTCATTTTTTATGTAATCGGCGGCGATAATCACATCAGATTCCTGATTAAAGCGGTCTTCTTTTTGACAGGTTGCCTCCGCCAAACTCCCAGCACGCTTTATGCCGCCGGTGCAAACCGCCGGATTTAGACCCACGCCGTTAATCTGTCCGCCGGACGGAGTGAAAAAATATGATTTGGTTAAAGCCATGGCGCGCCCCTCGCCCATTTTTACCACATTTTGCACCGTGCCTTTGCCGTAAGTCTTGGTTCCGATTAACACCGCGCGGTTTTGCTCGCTTAACGCCGCCGCCAAAACTTCCGCCGCGGAAGCGGTAAAGCCGTCAACCAACACCGCCATTGGTCTGTTGTGCCAAACATCGCCGGCGGCTGCGGTATAATACTGCGGATTTTGCCCGTTTTCAGCGGCGGTATAGGTAACAATCCCCTCATCTAAAAACATATCGGCGATTTTTAGCGCCTCATTTAGCACGCCGCCGTGATTGCCGCGTAAATCCAAAATCAGCCCGTGGCAATCATCGCAACCGGACAAAGCTTCGGCAACCTCATTACTGACGTTATTTTGAAACGACACAATTTTAATCAAGAGCAAGTTATCAGCAACTTTGCGCGCGGCAAAATTGCGCTTTACTTCAAACTCTTTTTCATCATCAAAGCCGCCAAAATAGTGCGAATACCCATCAAGCCCCGCAAATACCTCTTGCGCAAAGCGATCCGGCATTTCATAATCATAAAGCTCAACATCGGGCGAAAGTTTAATTGCCATATTAATAACTTTGCGGCTTAAATCCGCCCAAGCTTTACTATCCGAATCTTGCGGCGGCAGAGCAAAAACGCCTTTGCGCTGATTGTTGTAATACAAATAAAGCGTTTCATCAGTGGATTTAAGCGCAAAACCGGCATCGGTTTTATTTAAGGCTTTGAGCCCCTTAAAGGTAATATCGCGACTATTGATGCTGTTGATGTAATCATCTTGCAAGGTGGCGTAAACCGTGCCGATGACATCGGCTTTAGCAGGCAGGCTCAGCAACAAAAAAGCAAACAACAAGCAAACAATTTTATACATAGCCGCGCCTTTACAAATCAAGTTCCGTAACAAGCGGAGTATGGTCAGAGGGCTTTTCCGCCATGCGCAGGCTTTTATCAACCGTCGCGCTTTTAAGCTTATCGGCTAAACTCGGCGATAAAAACTGATAATCTATGCGCATGCCTAAATCCTGTTCATACGATTTTGCTCCGTAATCCCAAAAGGTGTAGCCGTTTTGCGCCGGATAAAGCGTGCGGAAAGCGTCATAAAAGCCTAAATACTTTAAGGCAGTTAAGCGTTTGCGAACCTCAGGGCGATAAAGAGCATTACTAACAAAAAGCTCAGGATTATAAACATCGTCAGGGGTTAGAATCACATTAAAATCACCACCCAAAACAACGTTTTGATGTTGCCGCAGCAAGTTTGCGGCATGCTTATAAAGCGCGTCCATAAAGCCAAGCTTATAGGCAAAGCGGCTGTTGTCATCAGGGTTGTTATATGGCGGGTTGCCGTTCGGCAAATATACGCTCGCCGCACAGATTTCAGCATTTTCAGTTTTAACGGCAACTTCTAAATAACGGGCGCTGTCATCGGCAAAATCAGGCAAACCTTCATGAATGGTTTGCATTTTATGCTTACTTAACACCGCCACGCCGTTATAGCTTTTTTGCCCCAAAACTTTGGCGTTATAGCCCACGGCATTAATTTCAAAAAACGGAAAAGCGTTATACTCGCATTTAATTTCTTGCAGCATAACAATATCGGGCGCTTTGGTTTGCAGCCATTTTATAAACTGCGGCAAGCGGGCGTTGATTGAGTTGATGTTAAAAGTGGCAATTTGCATCGGTTCTTCCGGCAGAAAGTTATTGTTAAGTTGATTTTAGCTAAAAATAAGTTTAATGCAAGCCCGATGTTAAAGGATTATAAAGTTTTTAATTTTATGATTACCATAAAGTTTTTGATTACCGCAAAATTATAAAGGGTATAAATATGTTTAAGGAATTTTTGAGCAACGAAAAAGAAGACGATTATTTAAGCGAATTTAGGCAAAAAGTTGCCACTCAACAGCAAGAAGATATTGCTGAAAAGCAATCAGAATTACAGCGCTCCCGCAACGGATTTATCGGAACGCTCGCCGGAATTGTTTTGGCGGGCGTGGTCAGTTGGATTTTGCTTCTGCCGCGCTTTGCCGACAATAACCCAACAGAGATTCCGGTTATTCGCCGCCCGATTACGCCGGTAAAAATTCAACCCAATGAACCGGGAGGAATGGAAATTTTGGATCAGGATAAATCGGTATATAATTTGGTGGAAAAGAAAGAAATTAAACCGGAAAAAATTGAGAGCATTTTGCCAGAACCGGAAGCTCCGAAAATGCCGACCATTGTGCCGGAGCCTGAAAAACCGATAATTGCGGAAGACGCCAAGCCGGTGGTGGTTGATATGCCGGAAATGCCGGTGGAAAAAGCCGACACTTTACCGATAAAACCGCTTAATGAGCATATTGAAGCGGCAAGCTCAACTTCAGGCAAAAAAATAGAGATTCCCGAAAAACTGCCGGAAATTAAAGTTGAAATCAAAAAAGCCGAACCTCAGCCGCAAGTTAAAACCGAGCCGGTTAAAGCAGACGCCAAACCGGAAGTTAAAGCTGAAACCCAACCCGCTCCTAAAGAAACTCCGCAGAAAGCGGTAACCAGCGGGGCTTGGCAAGTGCAACTGTTTGCTTCCGCAAACCAAAAAGCGGCGGAAGATTCATGGAAAAATTTATCCGCGCAATACAGCGCGCTTAAAGGTCTGCCGCATGAAGTTGACGCCTCCCGCAATGATGCAGGCGCAATGTTATATCGCCTGCGCGCCGGAGCATTTGCCGATAAAGCGGGCGCTGAAAAGGTTTGCAATGAAATTAAGCAAGCCGGCGGCAGTTGCTTGGTAAAACAAAAGTAGGAAGATTATGGAAAAGCCGATTTTTGCCGCTATATTATCAGTCAGCGGCACCAAACTGACCGATGATGAAAAGTTTTTGCTGGAAAAAGCAAATCCGCTCGGAATTTCGTTGTTCGGACGCAATATTGCAAGCAAAGAGCAATTAAAAAGCCTGAACGCTGAAATTAAAGAAGTTATCGGACGCGGCGATGTGTTGATTGCGCTTGATGAAGAAGGCGGACGGGTTAACCGCTTAAAATCGCTCGGTTATGATTATGCTTGGGCTAAAACTTTAGGCGACGCCGACTCAGAGCAAATTGCCAAATCGCACTGCAAAATTATTGCCGAAGATATGCTTGAGCTTGGAGCTAATCTTAACTTTGCGCCGGTACTGGACGTTGAGTACGAGCAAACCACCATTGCGCTTAAAGGTCGCTGCATCAGTTCAGATGAAAAAACAGTGGCAAATTTGGGGCGCGTTATGTGGAAAACTTATGCCGAATCGGGAGTTTGTCCTTGCTTAAAGCACTTGCCGGGACACGGACGCGCAACCAACGACCCGCATTTGCAGTTGCCGACTATAACTTGCGGGCTTGCGGATATGGAAAAAGATTTTTATCCGTTTATTAAAAACAATGACTGTCCGATGGCAATGACCGCGCATATTTTAGTGCCGGAATGCGATGATAAAAATCCGATAACGTTTTCCAAACGCGGAATTGATGAAATTATTCGTTCGCGAATCGGGTTTAACGGCTTTTTGCTCTCAGACGCGCTGGAAATGAAGGCGCTTAAAGGCAGTGTGCATGAGCGGGCAACAGCGGCTTGGAATGCCGGTTGCGATGCGGTATGTTATTGTAACGGCGATATTTCTGCCTTGCAAGAAATATGCGAAAACGGCAGATTTTTAACCGATATTGCGCTTGAAAGACTTAAAAATGTAAAAAATGTTTTGCAAAAAGCAAAAAAATCAATACAATCAAGTCAAGAGCGTGAAAGTTATGGCGAGTTTTTACGCTCGCACAACGCTGAAGAAATTAATTATGATGCAACCGAAATACTGCATCAGATGCAACAAGGAGAAAAATAATGTTTTTTGGTTTTTGGAGTTGGGTTTTGGTGTTTATTGTGGTGGCTGCAATTTTTTCAGCTGACAGATTGCCCGAATTAAAAGAATTTTTGCAAGAATTTTCCGAAACCGTGAAAACCGGCACCAAACAGGGCGTACAAAAAGTTAAAGAAAAAGCCGAGAAGGCTAAAAAGAACAAAGAAAACAAATAATTTATTTGCTTGATAAAACATTTTACCCTGCATGTTATTTTCATGCGGGGTTTTATTGTAGGAAGATATTACCACTTTCGCACATAGAATGTGTTGTGAAGCGGTTGATTGACCACCCCGTCGGCGTTCGCCGCCACCCCTCCTCAGGATGGGAATTTTAAAGTGCGGATTTAAATACAACTTATACACAGCACGGACTCGTAAATATTGCAAAAAAAAAACGCGAGCTAAAATCTTCTCAAATTAATCATTTTGAGAGGATTTTAGCTCATGAAAATACAATCTGGTCGGTCTATGGTGGAAATGCTCGGCGTGCTGGCGATTATCGGAGTACTGAGCGTTGGGGCGATAAACGGTTATAGCAAGGCTATGACCAAATATAAAATGAATCAAGCGGTTGATGGGTACAACCATTTAATCGCCACCGTTATTGAAAAAATTGCGCAAGATAACAGCACTTTTGAAGCTGATTCAAACAACACCCTTTGGTATACTTCAATTTTTGCCAAAGCCGGTTGGCTGCCGGATTATTTTAGAGCTCCTGCCGACACTACTACCGATCCCGAAATGACAAAGTATATTCTTGATAAATTCGGTAATCTGATTTGGATTTTTAAGAATAAAAAGAAAGAGTTGGGCATCGGTGTTGAAATCAGCCGGCAAAAAGAACTCTGTATAACTTTATTTAACCTCGCCAAAGAATGGAAAGGCGATTTAGCCCGCTGCGATAGTGAAAACAACAACGGCAGCGCTATATATGGGCAATTTTTTGGTGATAAAAGCTGTTCCGATGATGTTAAATGTTTGGCAAATGTAACCATTAACGATATTGACGCCGCCTGCTCGCCGTGCGAAACGCAATATTGCCGATTTTATTTTATAACCAACGCCATGTGATACAAAAAAGATACCCACGCGTAAAACGCGTGGTTCTTCATATGCGGCTATAAGCCTTT
>CAVBCV010000032.1:0-17960 GCA_963594125.1 Lachnospiraceae bacterium | reverse complement strand
CGACTTGTACACAAAAAGGTACACGAGTGACAAAATTCCTAGCAGGAGCCCATTATACGCAGGCCCTAGGACGCTCTATGGTGGAGATGCTTAGCGTTCTGGCTATCATCGGCGTGCTATCCGTTGGCGCCATTGCCGGTTACTCTAAAGCCATGTTTAAGTACAAACTTAATAAACATGCGGAAGCCGTCAGTATGCTGATTAACAATGTGCTGCAGCTAAAAGGACAGCTAAAATTTGAGCCTGACACTCAAACCTGTTACGGCGATTTGTTTAAGAAAATGAATTTGCTGCCGGACGGCATAAATTACTATTTCAACTGCGATGTCAGAGATATGTGGTTTAACGGCAGTATGGCAATATATTATGCCAATGATGATTTAGGCAATGGCGATCATAACAATTTCGGCGGCATTGGATTTGACATACCGGTATCATCACAAGGCGAGGAAATCTGCCGCAACATTTTATTTGCCGCCAAAGAAAACGCCGCAAACTTATGGCAAGTTGAGCTAGTAAAACGCACCACCGATTCCGGTCCCGTATATAGCGAACAATCTATTTGGGGTGATTCTTATTGCGAAAAAGGCAAAAAATGCCTTTATAACATGACCTTAAACGATACTGAAGTTATCTGCAATGTCTGTGAAGGAACTCACTGTTCATTATATGTGCTGTATAAATAATCAACCTTAAAAGCAAAACCCCCTCTGCAAAATTTACAGA
This sequence comes from Lachnospiraceae bacterium, assembly GCA_963594125.1. Classification (GTDB taxonomy): domain Bacteria; phylum Pseudomonadota; class Alphaproteobacteria; order RF32; family CAG-239; genus CAAFZY01. Next base: position 17,234 of record CAVBCV010000032.1, on the reverse strand, counting down.
GGGGGTTTGTTATAATCCGTTCAGATTATTTTTTAGCCTTAGCTTTAACAGCGGCCTGAGCAGCTGCCAAACGAGCAACCGGTACACGGAACGGAGAACATGATACGTAGTCTAAACCGCATTCTTGGAAGAATTCAATAGACTTCGGATCACCACCGTGTTCACCGCAAACACCAAGGTGCAGGTCCGGATTAACCTTGCGGCCTTCAACACAAGCGCGTTTAACCAATTTACCAACGCCATCAACATCAATAGATGCAAACGGATCAGCAACATAAACGCCCTTAGCGCGGTATTCGTCCAAAATAGCGCCGGTATCGTCACGGCTCATACCCAAAGTGGTTTGGGTCAAGTCATTGGTACCAAAGCCAAAGAAGGCAGCTGATTTAGCAATTTCTTCAGCCATCAAAGCAGCGCGCGGCAATTCAATCATCGTGCCTACAATGTAGTGGATTCTCTTGCCTTTTTCAGCAAATACTTTTTCAGCAGTGGTATCAATAATGTTTTTAACGATATCCAACTCTTTCTTAGAACCGGTAAGCGGAACTTCAATTTCAGGAATAACTTTAATTCCTTCAGCTTCACATTCCAAAGCGGCTTCTAAAATAGCGCGAGCTTGCATTTCGCCAATTTCAGGATAAGTAATCGGCAAACGGCAACCGCGGTGACCCAACATCGGGTTCAATTCGTGCAAAGCGTTAGCTCTTGCCTTAACTTCTGCCAAAGTTTTGCCGAGTTTATCAGCCAATTCCTGCATTTCAGGATCAGTATGCGGCAAAAATTCATGCAACGGCGGGTCAAGCAAACGAATGGTAACCGGCAAGCCGTTCATAATTCTGAACAAAGCTTTAAAGTCTTGTTTTTGGTAAGGCAGCAAACGAGCCAAAGCGGCGCGGCGTCCGGCTTCATCATCAGCCAAAATCATAGCGCGCATATCCGGAATACGGTCTGCGTCAAAGAACATGTGTTCGGTACGAGCCAAACCAATACCTTCAGCGCCAAAGTCCAAAGCCTGCTGAGCGTCTTTTGGAGTTTCAGCGTTAGCGCGAACTTTCAAAGTGCGGATTTGGTCAACCCAAGTCATCAATTTACCAAAGTTACCGGTGCTGGTATCAGCTTTAACAGTCGGAATCTGGCCTTCAATAATCTGACCTTTAGCGCCGTCCAAAGATACCCAATCGCCTTCTTTAACAACAACGCCGCACTTGGTGCTCATTGTTTTGGTTTTGTAGTCAATGGTAATGTCGGTTGAACCTGAAACGCACGGAGTACCCATACCGCGGGCAACAACAGCCGCGTGAGAGGTCATACCGCCGCGGGCAGTGATAACGCCCTGTGAAGCGTGCATACCGCCAATATCTTCCGGTGAAGTTTCGTTACGAATCAAGATAACTTTTTCACCTTTGGCAGCCCAAGCTTCAGCGTCTTCAGCGTTAAATACGGCGCGACCGACAGCAGCGCCCGGAGAAGCCGGCAAACCGGTAGCAATAACATGCTTTTTAGCTTTCGGGTCAAGCATCGGGTGCAACAACTGGTCTAACTGATCAGCGCCAACGCGCATGATAGCTTCTTCATGGGTAACCAAACCTTCTTCAACCATTTCAACTGCCATACGAACAGCGGCGGCTGCGGTTCTTTTACCGTTACGGCATTGCAACATCCACAATTTACCGTGTTCAATGGTAAATTCCATATCCTGCATGTCTTTATAGTGATGTTCCAAATTGTTTTTAGCATCAACCAATTCTTTATAAAGGTGCGGCCATTTTTCTTCCAAAGAAGTGCCGTCGCCAATGCTGCCCATCGGCTGCGGAGTACGAATACCGGCAACAACGTCTTCGCCTTGAGCGTTAACCAAATATTCGCCGTAATATCTGTTTTCACCGGTAGCCGGGTCGCGTGAGAAGCAAACGCCGGTAGCGCAGTCATCACCGGCGTTACCGAATACCATGGTTTGAACGTTTACCGCAGTACCCCAGTCGCCCGGAATATTGTTTAATTTACGGTAAGTAATAGCGCGAGCTGACATCCATGAACCGAATACGGCGCCGATACCTGCCCACAACTGTTCCCAAGGATCTTGCGGAACAACTTTGCCGATTTTCTGACCGATTTCTTTGTATTCTTTAACCAATTCTTTCAAATCATCAGCGGTCAAATCAGTATCTGACTTGTAGCCTTTTGACTTTTTCATATTGTCCAAAGCTTCTTCATACAAATCAAGGTCTGCGCCCAAAACAACGTCTGAGAACATTTGCAGGAAGCGGCGATATGAGTCATAAGCAAATCTTTCGCTGCCGGAAGCTTTAGCCAAAGCTTTAACGGTTTCATCGTTTAAGCCGAGGTTTAATACGGTATCCATCATACCCGGCATAGAAACGCGGGCGCCTGAACGAACTGAGAACAACAACGGGTTGTTAGCGTCAGCAAACTTTTTACCCATAATTTTTTCAACGCCGGCAACAGCAGCTTTAACCTGCTCTTTCAAATCTGCCGGATAAGTGTTGTTATTGTCATAGTAGTAAGTACAAACTTCGGTAGTTACTGTAAATCCTGGAGGAACAGGCAAACCAACTTTGTTCATTTCAGCAAGGTTGGCACCTTTACCGCCAAGGAGATTGCGCATGGTGGCGTCGCCTTCGGCGCTGCCGTTTCCAAATGTATAAACCCATTTACTCATGGTTATTTAAGCTCCTTTTGCAGCTATTTGTTAAAACACAGCCGCGCGCAGCATTACGCAAAGCGCGGCCAAATTAAAAAACTTTCAATTCGGCTAGAATTTATACCACTAATTCCGATTCTTCAAGCAAAAAATTTATAATATTGTAATAATTTGTAAACCTTCTTCAAGCTACAATAGCTCATTGATTATCGTAATATATTTATGAGCAGGTAGCAAAATGGACATTGAGCAGCTTAAAAAAAATTTATCTTCCGATTTATACGACCAGATAAAAATTATTGACGGCTCTATAAATGATGAACAAACTCGTCATAATTACCTTGAAAAGATTGCCAAACTTTTATTTAAGGATTCGTTTGACCTTAATAAAAACCAAGTATTTTTCTGCGTTAGCGAAAATCCTGCTCCTGACGCTGCTTTTTGTTTTTCGCAAAATAAAATACCCGGCACCGAAACAAAGCCAACGCCGGTTTTTTACATCACCACCGGACTTTTAAACATTGTGCAAAATGAAGACCAGCTTGCCTTTGTCTTAAATACTGAAATCAAACGCATTCCAACCTATTTCAGCGCCAACAGCCTAATCAATGCCGGCACTGAGGCGCTGGATTCCGATGTTGCCGGTCTTGAAAGAATGATTAACGCCGGATACAATATTAATGAGGCTCGCAAGCTTATTTCACACGTGCTTATCAACGCCGAAAAATACCCGATTCTGGCGCAAAAAATTGCAAACGAACTCGGCGAGTATGCCAACAACGAAAGCCGCCTCAACGCGCTTGACTTAAAAATCAAAACCCTAGAAGAAAAATACCAAAAACAAAACACCGATATTAACGCCTTTGTGCCAACCGGCATTCCTGCCAAAATCAAAACCGTTGCCGGAAGCGGCGTTTATAAATCGGGCTTGCGTAAAATTTTGGCAGAGCACGGTTATAATCAAGCCGGCTTGTTGCAAAAACAGGATATTTTAATCTCAGTTTTGCAAGAATTTATTGACACCGACAAAGCGCTTTCGCATACCAAACAGCACCAAATTGAAGACGCTGTTTTAAGCTATGTTGCCGACCTGCGCCGTAACATGCCGCGGCGCATAATCTCGCAAAATGATTATGAATTTTTGTGTTCGTATAATCCCGAAGACGATGAAAATCGTCAAAAACATTGGCACAAATTGTTCCGTGACGAAATGCCGTCAGACATTGAAGTGCGTAAATCAATCCTTAATTCTTTTCCGCAAAAAATTGTTGACAACCAAAATTTTGCCGAACAAACCCGCATTAACGAGCTCGCGCAAATCAGGCAAAATCGCGAGCTTAATGACGGCATGTGCGTTAACGTGTTGTTTTGGGACAAGCTCTTAAAACTTGAAACCAACTTACCTGACGGTAATGTATTAAGCATATATAACGGCTGTATTTTAAACGGCATCAACAACATTAACATCAACCGCTTAACTACCGGCAAACAAATTTTGGAAGATATTGAAAAAATATTTTTAAACGAGCCTTATCTTTCCTACCCGCGCCGGGTTTGGCACAAATTTTCCAACATAACCGATAATTTTACCGCTGAAAAACACTCGCCGTTTTTACCGAGCGAATTGCAGGCATCGCCATATCAGCGCAATCTGCTGTTTCAAAAATTTAACTTAAACGCTTTTCCTAAAGTTAAACTTGAAGCTTCCGCCAACGACATCAAACGCAAAATTCCGATAATCGTTTTGCGCTCGCACACCTATGAAAACATCACCGGATTAAGCTCCAAGGAGATTTTTTCCAATCATTATCTGGTAAAATATCAAACCGATTTTCGCTCTGCTCCGCTTTCAAATGTTATCGGTGACAAAACATGGTTTTATATTACCTCTGCCGATGGAACCATAACCGATTCATTTGCGCCCGAGCAAATGCCAGACAAAATTAAAAACCTGACAAACCGGCATGAAGAAGTTATTTACGAGCAATTAGCCAAAGAAATTCAAGAATATTATAACATAATCCGCACTGCCGCAACCGATGTTTCCAAACTGAACAACTTAAAGACCGAAGACTTGCTCCAGCTTAAAGGCATGACCGCCGCTTATAAATACGTCAGCAAACAATCAGACGTTTCATTGCTTGAATACTGCAAAGAGCTGCAAAATCCCGATAGTGCCAAAATAGCGCCGCAAAAGCAGCCGATAGAAACCTTTTTGCATGATAGTTTTCAACTGCTGAAATCATCCTCTGAAATCGGCGAGGCTTATACCGAATTTAAGGGCGCCAAGCTCAAAAAAATGCTTTCAGCTGAAGTTATGGCGTTTATCAATTCCAAATACAGTCCGGCTGATGACGAGGCGGTATTTAACGCTTATTTGCAACACATCGTCAAAGATGTAAACTCCGCCGAACACGGCTGGAAACTTGATACCATTCACCCCATAGAAGGCGATATTGTCACCAATGCCGAAGACGTGCTTAAATCACCGCGCAACCACCTTCTTTTTAGCGAACCGCAATTTAAAACCTATTACGACACGTTGTTAAAAGAAGTTGACATCAAAAAATTACTTGATTTAGGTCTGCTCTCTAAAGGTGATGTGGTTATTCCCGAACTTAAACATTTGGCGCTCTTTACTGTTTCAGAGCTTGCTAAAAAGACTGTTAAAAACATTGCCGATATTGACTTTAAGCAATATCAGCCTCTGTTTTTTGACACCATTTCTAAATCTCTTGGTCTGCCCGCTGACTTTTCTGATTTTAATTCTGACGAGTTGTTCAGCCAAAACAAAGATATTGCTGCCAATATGCAGATTGCTGTTTTGCTGTATCTGCTGACCGATGAAACTCACCGTTTTCCGCTTGAAATATTGGTTAAATACCCGATTTATGAGCTTAAAGACCTGCAAAAAGCTAAAATCAAACCATATTTGCTGGAGCGCTCCAACTGGCCGCAAAACAGCACCGCCATGGCGGTGGCTTACCGGCAGTTATACTTACAAGACTTAGCCGGTGATAATGAGAGCCTTGAATTTATTATCAGTCAAATTAAAACCGAGCCTGACGCGCAAAAAGCCTTAAATGCATCGCTTGAAATTGCCGACATCTTAAACCGCATCGGCAGTAACCGCCTCAAAGATTTGTTGATTGAAGATAATCCGGCTTTTAACACCAAGTTATTTAACAAAATTGAAGCTTATCACAAACTTTCTGCCGCAGACGCGTTTGCCGATGATTACGTTTTGCAAAACAAGTTTTTGGAACACTTTATTTCCGAAATTGAAAATATAAGCGATGCTGATCTTAAAAACAGTTATTACGATATTTTTATCAGCAAACAGCACCGCATCGCCGACCCTGACATTCGCCGCCGTTATCATCAACTGTGGGTTCAATCGGTATTCACGGCTTGCGGTTCGCAAATTGACGATAAATCAACTGATCTTTTCAATAAAGTTAAACTCTATGCCGAAAAGCTGCACGGACATTATGTAATCCGCGATATAGCAGGCTCTCGTCTGGAAGAAAACTTAAATCCGGCTGACCGCATTGAAATTGCCTCATTGCTCGCTGACCGCTTTATTGCCCAAAAACAGATGGCTGCCTTATTTAAGCCGCAACCGGCTGATTTTAATGAAATGAATGAAGAATACGCCGACAACAACCACTTTCAAATTGCCGGATTTGACTTCATTAAAGCATTGCTTAGGATTATTCCGTCTGAAACTGACAGCATTATCGGCTTTTTAATTTCATCAGGCACCATGGATAAATGCAAAGACTATTGCGAATACTTAACCGCGGTTAAGCAGAACAATATGCCTGAAAGCAAATTGCAAATTTCGCCTCAAACCTTAAAAATTATGTACCATGAATACTGGGGTTATCCGCCCGAAGCACGCGCCGTTATCTTAAACGAATTATTGCAAGCCGCCAGTATCGGCACAACCGATGACAGTTGGGAACGCGTATTCCGCAAAATTGCCGTTTACATCTTCCCAAATGCAGATGATAAATTTGCCGCGGTCGGTTACAGCTTTTTGCACAGCTATATTCAAGCGCACCAAAACCAAGACCGCGCGCTATACTTGGTGGCGATGATAACCGCCTCTAACCTTAACGCCGTTAACACCGAGCCGCATAAAAGCATTGCCGCCGGTTTGCGCTTGTTCCTTGAAAATGCCGGAGCCGAAGCGGTTAAAGTCAGTCAGGCTTTAGTTGCCTGCACCGCCATTCCGTGGTTTATCCGTGAGGAAATTAAAAACGCCGTTTGTGTCGGCAACACCCCTGCTCGTTGGGAGCTGTTTGAATGGTTAGACTTTTACAATCGCCAGGAAACTGATGCCAAGCTTGACTATAAATCAAATATATGGCTCGGACGCATTATCAATTCATCCGCCTGTTTTGTTACTCTTGAAAAAGGCGTGTATGAAAAAAATAAAGCCCCGTTTGAAAGCAACCGCATTATAAAAATTTTACGCGCCGGCATTCGCCTTTCCGTCACCCGCGAATTAAGCGCCTTTGAAGGCATGCTATATGACCTTTCTCATCAGGGCTTTTTCCGTAACGGTATTGATGATGTTCTCAAATTAATCAGACAATCAGCGCAAAATTTAATAACTGAAACTGATTTACAGTTAGGCTACCAACAACAGCTCGCCGCGCAAAAAATTTATAACAACCGCGAGGTTGAAAACGACGGCTATAAGTTTAAATTTCATATTTCCGATTGGATTGCCTATGGCAGTACCTGGGCGGAAATGGAGCGTGCCAACGGCTCAGAACTTGACAGCATTAAAAATCTGCGCTACCGGCAAGCCGCCTCCAAAACTTATTTCACATTTGAAATTTCTAACCTGTTATCCGGTGGTCAGTTTGACCACAATCAGCTCGGGCACCTTATGCGCATAAACCCCGACCAAAACATTATCAGCATATTTGATTTAGGCGCCACCGCACTGGTTCCGCCGTTGGCAAGCGATAAAGAATTATTAGGTAAAATCATTTACCACACGCTTGAAAAATTTATCAACGATTCGCATGAGGGTAACGCCTTCCGCCGCGCCGGATTTATCTTGAGCACGAAAATAGACATTGCCTACCGCAAAAAGCTTACCATGACCTCATATTTGGCTGAAGCGCAAAGCGGAATAAATTCATTGGTTGATTTTTACAAAGATTTTCATGAAGCCGACTTTTTAAATTGCATCACTAATGCCATAGACAATGAAAATTTGGTCATTGATCCTGATTTAATGAAAGGCTTCATCGGCGAAGGCTTAAAAGACATCGGACTTTTTGAATCATCTCAGCCGGTGCTGTCTAACCGCGACAAAGAACTTTTAGGCTCTTTACTGTTTAATATGTATGCCGATTCGTTCAAATATCTCCCGACCAAAATCGGCAGCGTGATTAAAAAAGAAATTATCAAAACTCAACAGCAATCTGACGAGCACTTATCATTGCTCAAAATCATTGCCGATAAAATTCAAGAGCTTGACCGCACCTCATTAAGCTCCGACCTGCCCAAAGAATTTATGCCTTCCGTCGGCGAAATGGTTAATCGTCAAAATGTGGATTCATCAATTTTAAAAGGCTTTTTAAGAGAAGTTATCGCCACCGTTAATTTGCAGGAAAACGGCAAACCGTTTTCACCTGAAGACCGATATGAGTTCGGACGTTTGCTCTATGACACCTTTAACTTTACGGTCGCCGATAACACCAACGGTGTTTCTCCTGACATGATAACCACCTATCAAATGCTTTATAAAAGCGGCAATTACAAATCGCAATTTGCCGCCAAAATTGCCGCTATCATCAATTTGGTAAAAACCGTAAAGATGACCAAAGAAGAACATGGTATTTCCTCAGCGGATATGATAAAAGCCATCTTGCTCATCGGCAAAGGCGACCCTGATATTATTGACGGCATGAACGACACTTTCAAAAACCGCACGCCCAACTCGTTAACCCGCACGGTTATCGGCAAAGGGCTTGAGCTGTTTTTGGCGCAGGAGCAAACTGAGCCCAATCTGTTAAGACGCGCTTTAATCAAAATTTTTGTGCGCAAGAAAAATGCCGTCAGCGTCAACACTGATTTAAATGAAACCATCGGCAACCCGGCTAACCGCAAATATTTAGTTGCCATGATACAAAATTACATCGCCAAACTCAGCAAATTGCATAAACAATTCCACCCTGATGTCAGTGATGATAATTAGCTTAAAAAAACTGCCGTTAAGGCAGTTTTTTTGTTATTATTCATAAAAGCTTGATTTTGCCGGAGGCTTAACATAGCTCGGGACTTGCCGTACCGCCACCATCTTTTGGTACATTTTTCCGCCGTATGTTTTTTTACGCCATGAAAAAAACTCTTTGTTTTTGGCATAACTTTCAATTCCGTACTTCCACATGCTTTCCGCAAACGGTTGATATAAACGGTTAAACGGCTTTAAAACCAAACGCCACAAATTCCATTTACTCGGCTGATGATAATCAACAAATATAACTTTTCCGCCCTCATCAACGCTGTCTAAAGCGGCGTTTATCACTTTTGCTTTGGTCACCGGCGGAAGCTCGTGCAACAACATATAGCAAATTACCGTATCAAACTTTTCACCTATCGGGCGGCTGCCGTCAAAAGAACGAAAATCAATTTTTTGGTAAATAGCCTTGCTGCGGCAACGCTCAAGCTGCTGCGGGCAAACATCAACAATCACATATTTTCCGTACGCGCCGATTTTTTCAGCCACCGCCTCAATCTGCTTGCCGAACGTGCAGCCTATTTGCAAAACCGCGCTATTGGTGCTGATTTCTTTAACCACATCGTTCACCATACGGTTCTGCATCCCGAAAGTCATAAAACTGACAATCCGCTCATCGTCAAGATAGCGGCATAACTTTTCATTTTCATAAATTTTGCCGTAAATTTCTTTAACATAAGCGGGCAGCTTAACCGCCTTTGAGCTTTTAACCATATTATATTTAACCGCAGGCATTAGTATCTCCTTATAAATTAACTTCTTCTTTTTTAATATAGCCCTGCTTAACCGCCTCTAAAACCGCGGCTGTCCGGTTAGTCACGCCTAAAACTTTCAAAATAACCGTAACATGAACCTTAACCGTCCCTTCGGTTAAGCCAAGCTCATAAGCAATAACTTTATTGGACAAGCCTCTGGCAATGGCGCGCACCACATCAACCTGACGCGGAGTAAGTTTTTTGCGTTTTTCCCGCGGCGCTTCGCCAAATTCCGACAGCGATTTAAGTTTTTGAAATTCTTGGGTGATTTCATTATTGCCGGTATCATTGCTCAAAAGCTCGTGCGGAATATAAACCCCTCCGGCAAGCACCAAATTAATCGCCCCTAAAATAACCGCGTTCGGCGATGACTTGGGGATATATCCTGAAACACCGATTTCCAGCGTTTTTTGCACAATTTCTTTATCAAACACCGCCGAGATAATAATAATCGGAGTATCTTTAGCCATAGAATGAATTTTACCTAGCGCCTCAAACCAATTCGCCCCCGGCATTGCCAAATCAGTTACGATTAAATCAAAATCAGAGCTTTGTTCAAGCTTGGCAAAAATTTCGGTATAATTTTTACACAGTTCAATTTGCGCGTCTTGAAAGTCAGATTTCAGGATAAATTCCAACCCTTTTAAGAACAGCTCATGATCATCTGCGATTAATATTTTCAAATTCGTTCTCCTCAACCCAATTATTTCCAATCACCGCAAACAGCCTGCCAACATGATAATGCGGCAACAACCGCCGTTTCGGCTCGTAAAATTCGTTTACCGAGCGTTATAGCGCAAGTATACTTGCTTTCTTGCAAAATTTCCAGTTCTTTTTCTGAAAATCCGCCTTCCGGACCAACCAAAAACGCCGCCGGTCCGCCATTGCTTTTCAGCACGCTGACAATATCAGCGCCGCCGCCGGTTTCATCTAAATAAAAAAGTTTGCGCTCCGGCTGCCATTTTTGCAAAACATGCTGCAAAGTTTCCGCTTCTTCAAGCTCCGGAATATCTTGCCTGCGGCTTTGCTCCGTCGCCTCAATTATTTGCGCCCGCAATCGCTCTGACCTGACTTTTGCCGCGTTGGTATATTCGGTTATCACTGGCCAAATTTTGCGAGCTCCCAACTCGGTTGCTTTTTCAATCACCCAGTCGGTATTATCTTTTTTAAGCGGAGCAAACAAAATCCACACATCCGGACTTTGCGAAAACTCTTGATATTTGCTTTTAACTTCAAGCCTGCAATCTTTTTTGCCAAGCAATGTTACAATCGTGCAAAACTCGCCATCACGCCCGTTAAAAACATAAACCTCGTCACCGACTTTAACCCGCAGCACATTTGCCAAATAATGCGCCTGCTCCGGCAGGCAGGCAACAACGCCCCCAACCTCAAGCGGAACATCAATATAAATACGAATACGATTTTTTTTACTCACGGGCTAACCTTAATTATCTTTGTATAAGTTGTCGGTTTGATTATACAATTTACAAAAATTATGTTAAAGAATAAATAATATTTAACCAACAAAACGGAAAATTTTATGATTATCACCATTGACGGGCCGGCCGCTGCCGGCAAAGGAACTTTGTCTGCCGCATTAGCCGAACGCTACCACCTCGCTTATTTTGACACCGGCATGCTTTATCGCGCCGTGGGGCTTGAAATGGTTTTGCAAAACCAAAACCCGCAAGATGAACTTGCCGCTGAAAAAGTAGCAAAAGAGCTGACCTTTTCCAAAATGATGCAGCTTTCCAAACACCCTGAATTTCGCGGTCGTATCGGCGGTGAAGCCGCTTCTAAAGTTTCAGCATTGCCCAAAGTCCGCGGCGCCCTGCTCAAAATGCAGCAAGATTTTGCCAATAAGCCGGTTTTTGCCGACGGTACTCCCGCCAACGGCGCCGTTTATGACGGACGCGATACCGGAACCGTGGTTTGCCCCAATGCCGATATTAAGTTTTTTGTGGTTGCCTCGCCTGAAGTCCGCGCCACCCGCCGTTACAACGAATTTATCGCCAAGGGTATGCAAACCACATATCAGCAGGTTCTTGATGATTTAATCGCCCGTGACAAACGTGACAGCGAACGCAGCACCGCGCCGCTTAAACCGGCCGACGACGCCTTTTTGCTTGACACTTCCGCCATGGATATAAATCAAGAAATTGCCGCCGCCATTAAAATAATTGAGCAAAAATTCCCGAACAAATAACACAAAAACTCCACCGCTTACCAAAGAGGTGGAGTTTTCTTTTACCATTCCAAAAACGGATTATAGGAAAGATACTTCGTGCACAGCATATTGTTTGAACTGCTCGCTTGCATAAATTTCTGATATTTGCAGAAATCATTATATTTAGCGTCCAGAACACTAACGCACTGCGCCAAACTAATTTTTTGACGGCGGCGCTGAGCCAGAATTGCCAAAGTCTGCAAAAAAATTGTAACCGGTTTCATAATCACAAGCTCACGCGGCATTTTATCCATAAGCTCGTCTAAACTAAAAAGACCTTCGTCAACTTCTTTTGCCATCTTCTTTAATTCAAAAAGAATATTGCCCATAATGCGGACAACCTCGTCATAAATCCTTTTATTCGCGCCATTGCCATATTTTACAAACAACCCGCGCGACCCATCTTGCATTTTGCCCTCAGGAACATCGGCAATACGCGTGGTAACGCTAAAAGGATTCATTGCCAAACAAACCGGCAGCATCAATGCCAACTTATCGCTGTAGCAATGAATCAGCGTGGCAAAAGCGTCAAGCGGTTTGTCAGGCTTGGTCATTGCGGCACACTCCCAGTCAATATAAGTTTGCATTAAGTGCTCCGTTCTGCTCTGCTTTGCCTCAACATGGTGCGACCGGTGTTTGTGATGATAGACCTGAATTTGTTTTTTACTCATCAAAGGAACCATATACAAAAACAATTTATCGCAATCATGCAAAAGTCCTGCCATAGTATGACGACCCGTCAAGCATTTTTCATAATCCGAAAAAGCCATTTTGTGCGCGAGAGTGTAAGCAAATGCTTGCCGTCTCCACGCTCCGTTTTTACGCTGCTTAGCACCTGATTCAGCTAACCGGCGGCATAATTTTGTTCGTAACATAAATATATAAAATTAAAAATTATTATCTGCCGGTATATTACTTCATAAGCGGCAAAAGTCAATCTTTGTGTTAATTTTAGTCGTCAACTTCCTCAGCCTCTTCTTCAATCACCACCACCCCGGCATCATTGGCATTATTATCTGCCGCCTTGGCATCATTTACCGGCTCAACCGCCACCGGAGCTGAATTTGGGGTTTGCCCTTCAAGCATAACCGGCGCGGCGGGCGCGGAAGATGACGGAACCAACACCGCGTCTTCTTCAACCGCCACCACATCGGCATTCTGATTAGCGGCATGTAAAAAATCAATTCCGAGAACAAACACTGAAAGCACAACGGCTCCCATTAAATAATATAAAGCCTTCATAACAACCTCCTAAAAAAATTATTGCTCACCAACAAGATAATCAGGCGGTTGCTTAATTCAATAAGCGGCGTTAAAAAAAACGGCTGAAAAGCCGTTTTTTAAGTTTAAGAATAATGCAAAGCTCTGGCAAGTTTATGCCTTAATTGCTTTCCGGCATTAGTGCGCATCAGCACCATACAAGCCGAGCTTAAAATAATGGTAACAGCGGCGAGCCAATCGGTTGCGGTCAACGGCAGGAACGGCAGCACCGTAAATGAGCTGACCAAAACCTCAACAATATATGTAAACACAGCCTGAGTTGAGCGAAACATCATAAAATATTCGCTGTTTGAAACACTCACCGCATATAAATAGCAATACATTGACAACGCGTAAAAACAAACGCCGTTAATCAAGCCGGATAAAATATTATTCATGGCAATATATTCCGCCGGCGCCGGTAAAATTTTCAAAAACGGCAAAGCCTCAACCACCGAATGCGGCACCACTGAAACAATAAATCCTAAAATCGCCGCGGCGATAATAAAGGTCATAGCGCTCACAAACATAATCCAACCAGTCATACTCAAGCGCTCTTTAACCGATAAATTAGCTTTATTATCAGCGTAAACTTCAGCTATAATGGTTCTTAACACATTCAAAAAAGCTGAAATTGCCACAAACAACGAGGCTTTTACCATAACGTCAAACGGCAAACCGGCCAACAAAATAAAACAGCCGATAGCAATAAATATCATCGCGATTCCGTCTATCGGTCCCGGCTTGCGCTTAAACAAAAACCACGCGAACAAAACCGAAAATACAATTTCAATATTGGCGAGCAGATTGGCTTGGGTTGATGAAATATAAAGAAACGCCATAATCATAAACATGTTTCTGAAAATTTGCAAACCGCCGAACAACCAGGTTTGATAATTTTTAACAATTTTCCAAACATCGGTATTCCGGCTGCCAAGCGCAATCATTGTCAGTCCGCAAAACACAATATTTGAACACGCCATGGCGTATTGATTACAACCGTATTCCAGCAAACAATAACGCAAAAAGATGTTGGACATTGCCCAACACATAATGGTAGTTAAAGATAAAACGGCGGCTTTATACATGTTTATCATATTTTTTCCTTTAATTTTTTAAAGGCGCACCTTATCTTTACACCTTTAGAAATATTTATTTACAAATATATAACTAAGTGTAGATATATTTTTCGCAATAGCAATTACTTTTTTATAGCTTTGTGCACAAATATAACTTGACGGAGCGCGTGTAAATGTTAAACTAAAGTGTTTGCTTAAAGATTAAAGGAGAAAACCTGTGTTTTGTGATAAAAAAGCCGTAATTTGGGATTTAGACAACACTCTTTACCGTATCACGCCGGAATTTGCCGACCGGCTTGACTTAGCCATGGCTGAAGCCCTGGTTAAAGATTTGGGCGTTAAGATGAGCGTTGCCGATTGCAAAGCTTTGGTTAAAGAATCATACAAAATTTATCGTGACGGCGGCGAAGTTTTTTACCGCGACTACGGCATTTCTCCCAAAGATTTATTTGAGCATTACTTTAACCGCAAACCGGTGCACTTAATTGAACCGTATGAAGGCTTGGCGGAAAAACTTAAAAAAATTCCGTTTGAACAATTTGTGTTCACGGCCAGCAACCGCTTTGCTTCTGAAAAAATTTTAAAGCAAATCGGCTTGTATGAAATGTTCAAAGACCGCTTTTATTCGGTTGAAGATTTCGGCGTTTATAAAAAGAATGAAAGCGCAGAGGTTTACCGCCTGTATTGTGAAAAAATCGGCTACAACCCGCATGACTGTATTTTTGTTGACGACAGTTATTCTAACCTTGAATTTGCCAAAGAAACCGGCATGCTCACCGTGCGCATTTATTATAAAGACAATTCCGCCAAAGATAAAACTTATATTGACGCCGCATATAAAGGTATTTTTAACTGCGTAAAAGCTTTGAGTATGTGCAAAAAAGCGGCTTAATTGCAAAGTGACGTTTCATATCCGTAATTTTCAACACTGTCTAGCTTTGCTTGCTCGGTATTAATTTCAGCGGTTATTTCTTTAATAACCTGATTAACCGTGCTGACATATTTATCCCGAAACTTTTCCTGCGCCAAAGTTAAATTAACATCATGTTTAGAACTGATAAGCGCATACTTGCTGATTGCCTCTTCAAAGCGGCGCTTAATAATCGGAATATAATATTCAAAAATTTCCACATTAATCTGCTGATGTGTTTGCTCATGCCTGAGCGCCACTTTATAGCGGCAGGTGTTTTCTTTTAAATCGCTTGAAATATAAATAGTCGGATTTTCATTTTTAACTTTTAAATCCAACTTAGAAGGATAAATGCAAACCGTGCCGTTTCTCAACGTGGTTTTTGAAAGCTTCATATTAAGCGAGGTAGATAGGGTAAACGTGGCAAGTCCGTTAACATAGTTTCCGCTCGGAACCTGCCCTCCGTATTGCTTTATGTGCATGCGGGTTAAAGTGCGGTCATTTTTAGAAAAATCATATTTAAGCTTTCCGTATGAAACCGAAAAACTAACCTCCGGCGCGCGCATAACCTTTTGACAAGCCTTTTGGGTTGCCGTCTGTGCCAAAGCAAGCGGTGAAAAAAGCAAAAAGCTCATAAAAATTAATATATAAAAAACCTTTTTCATGTATGGTAAGTTATCGCTAATTTCTCAATTTAGAGTTAAAATTATGAAAAAAACTATTTTTTGCTTAACATTCTTGCTGATAGTCGGCGCCGCTTACACCGGCTTTTCGCAAACCTACGGAAACAATAGCTCTGAATTTTTTATCCCGCAAAACGCCATGGTGCAACGGGTTGAAAAGCTCCCGCCGATAAACATTCCGCAACGCGGATTGCCTTCTGCCGTGCGCCCTGATAACACGAGCGGACAAAATGGCAAGCAAACGCAGACTGCCGCAAAACCGCAGCAACAACGCAAAATCATACGTTATGAGGCGGTAGACGGACGTTTTATCCCGATTTACGCTCCGATTGAAGAAACAGCGCAAAATGAAACTCCGTCACAAAATACCGATGACAAATCAACCGGCGGAACCGTTACTTTTGAACCCGATGAAGCTGACGTTGCGCCGGAAACCGCAACCGCCAACAGCGTTTTTGCCGAGCCGGAAGCTGATAACAATCAAGCCCCCTCAAACACGCCTTCTGCTGATGAATTGGCAAAAATAAAAGATATGAAGCAAATGGCATTAAGCCCTAAATTTTTGCCACCAATCAAAGTTCCAACCGCAAGCGTGCAAAGCGGCTTGCCCGATTATCGCAACCGCTATGCTCAGTATTTGGCTGATTTAAAAGTTTTCAGCCAAAGCAAAAAATTTCCGCAAAATGAAGAGCTGAACGCCTCGTTAAACAAAATGGATTCCACCCGCGAAATTTTAATTTACAAAAAATAACTTCACTGACATTGGTTTTGCGTATTATTCCACATTCCACCATTATCCAAGCATGCATCAATCCGATGTGCCTGCGCAATTTCAGGCGCAAAATTATACATCGCAATATACAAACCAAACGAAATTAACAACAATATAACGCTTACTTTTCGTACCGGTTTAATCATCATGTTCGCAACAGAAAGTAAACATGCGCACATAACAAACGCATATAAAAACAAAATTAAGCGGCTACTATCATAAACCACTGCCCAATCCATAGCAAAAAATAACAGCATTGCCACAACAGTCAGCCCTGTAATTCCAAATTTTATAGCCTTTTTTGCTCGCATGCTCACTTTCCTTTAGATTATGCCAATTTATATAGCATATTTTTACAAAAATGTATCGTGCGATTTTGTATATTTTTGTATCGTCTTGTATTGTTTTGTATCGTTTTTTGCTCCAACTTTCTGGTTTAACGTCATTTTATTTTATGCTCATATTGTGATTTTTTTTGTTTTTTTCCTCTAAATTACAACTTATACACGGCATTGTTAATTCCCCTCTATGGAGAGGTGCCGAAGGCGGGGTGGTTAAATACAACTTATACACAGCACGGACTCGTAAATATTGCAAAAAAAAAACGCGAGCTAAAATCTT
>CAVBCV010000031.1:0-18095 GCA_963594125.1 Lachnospiraceae bacterium | reverse complement strand
GCGAACTGATTATATTCCTTTTTTATAATCTTGGATACTGCTTTTGCCCCTTACTCTGATGGAGAACCGGAGGACCCGCTTTTGCGGGAGTACCCTATCCCGTCGGGCTCACCCATGATCGCGGCAGGTTTAAAAACTGCATTTGTATTTTCTGAGCTTTCAATAAATCCATAATTTCAAAAACAAATTTTAATATAGAATATTACAAATTATAACCGCCATCTACGTTTATTGTTTGACCATTAATGTATGTGTTATGTAACAATAAAAATTCTATAAGCGGAAGAATATCATCAGTTGAACAGAATCTTTGTTGCGATATTTTATTCAGATATTGTTTTTGCTTAAGTAAAGGCATTGTCTCGGCAGTTGATAAAATTGGGGAAAGAGCTATATTATTTATCTTTATGTTGTATTTGCCGACATTTTTCGCTATTGTTTTAGTAAAATGCTCAGTAGCTATTTTACTAGCTCCGTAAGATGGATTAGCTGATGCCTCACGTGCTTTAACAGAGGATATATTTATAATATTTCCGAAAATTTTATGTTTAATCCAATAATTGACAATTCTTTCTGTTATAAGATAAGGTGTAATTGTGTTGATAAGAAAAGTTTCAATTATACCTTGTGATGTAATAGCACCAAATTTTTCTCCATTATTTATACCTGAGACATTGATAAGAGCGTCTATTTTTTCATTTATTAAAATATTTTCTATTGTTTCTAAAGTTTCTTGCACATGAATAAAATCTGTTTTATATATTTTAATGTTACTTTCTTGTTTAATATTATCTGGATGCGAAGATAAAACAATTATCCTGTGATTAGCAGAGAAGTATTGGTAGCAACCTTTAGATATTGCGCTACTTCCTCCAGTTAAAAGTATATGCATTTTACCCCTTTCAAGTGTTGACATTTAAATTTTGATACCATAGTATGATGGTATCATTGAGTTTTGCAATTATCAAGGAATATAAATGTTTTGGTTCAGAAAAATAGTATACGATAGAGGTTTTTTAAATGTTGATAATAATCACTCCATCTACTATCAGCAAATAGGTAATCCTAAAGGTATACCTGTTTTGATGTTTCATGGTGGACCTGGAGGTAAATCTAAAGAAGAATTTGCAAAAGTTTTTGATTTAAAAAAATTCAGAGTCATACAGTTTGATCAACGCGGATGCGGTAAATCGCAATATAAAAATTTACTTAAAAATAATACAACAAATGATTTGTTAGATGATGCTACAAGACTTTGGGAATATTTAGACATAGGAGATAAAGCTGTTATAACAGGAGCTTCTTGGGGAAGCACTTTAGCCTTACTCTTTGCCGAAAAATACCCGCAAAAAACTTTATCTTTGGTACTTTCTTTAGTTTTTTTAGCTCGTGATTATGATTTGGCATGGCTAAGAAAAGACAGTCGCAGATTTTATCCAGATATTTATGATGAAATAGCTAAGAATTCATCTACAGATAATTTTTTCAGCTATTACACAGAACTATTAAATAGTGCAAATATTCTATTACAAAACAAAGCAATGAAATATTTAGGAAGCTATGAAGCGCTACTAGGGCAACTGAACCCAAAATTAAAGGATGAAACATTTGATGAAAAACGTATTAAAAATGCGCGCATATTCTTTCATTATGAACGTCACAATTACTTTTTAGAAGATAATTCTATAATAAAAAATATTACAAAATTAAAAAGCATTCCAACTATAATTTTTCATAATCGTATGGATTTCTGTTGTCCAGTCTATCAAGCATGGGATTTATATAAAGCATTGCCTCAAGCTACTCTTGAAATTATTCCCGATTATGGGCATGGTAGCAAAAAACAATTTAATACAATGAAGTCAAAAGTAGGATCTTTTTTAAAATGCTCTCAACAAATGAAATAAAGTATAAAATCATAACATATTTACAACAAGAAATATTTTCAGATTCAGAACTCCATGATAATATAGTATCCGTTATGGGCATCGGTGGTTTAGCAAAGAACAAACCCAAAATTCATGATATTGATTTGAATATCTTTACAGATGCAATTGATTCTAAAATGATAATCAAAATAAAAAGAATGTTATCCGATATAGAAAAATTGACAGGATTGAGTTGTGATGTAAATATTATAGATTTTGAATTTTATAAAGATAATATTTGTTCTTCAGGTTTATTTATTCACACCAATCGCCATTCCTTATTTTTATATGAATTAAGTCAGGTTAAATGCTTGCTTTACGGTCAAGATATATTACAAGAATATCATATAAGATATAGTGATTTAATAACAGAATCACTTAAACTTACAGCAACATTGGTACATCGTTTTAACAAAGAATGGGTGGTAAAAGGGAAAAGCATTATTAAACAAGCTAAGAAATATGCGAGATATGCTCTTGAATTTTCTCTTATTTTCTCTGGATATCAAAACCCGTATTTATTAGATAATAAAGAAATATTTTTGAAAATTTATCCCGAATTAATTACTCATAAAATTATAAATGATTTTTGGAATACTGATTTTGTCAAGGAAAGCGAATTACCTTTATATTATGACTTTATTGTATCTTTATCCAGAATAATGTTACAAAGGTATAAGGCTCTTATAAGTCGTCAGATTCCTTCAAATAAATTAGCAATAAATGGCGAACAGAAATTATATCCATATTTTTTATTTCCTTCTAAAGGAGAATTAGATGAATTTTTTAATGCGATGGAAAGAGTTCTTGATTATAAAAAAATATCAGTTACAAGCTCTTTTTTATAAACGTCAAAATCATCCCGTTCTGTTTTTGTTTATAGGGATTCCTTGTTCTGGAAAGACCACGTTGTCTAAAATTATATCGCAAAGATTCTCTGCATTACGCGTCTCTACCGATGAAATAAAAATGTTCTTGTATAATCAAAAACAATATGATATACATAATATATTCAGAATTCAGCATATTGTTATGCAAAAATTATCTCAGAAAAAAATTAATCTTATTTCAGATGCAAATAGCAGTAAGCTTATCTATCGTAAAAAATTAGAAAATTTACTTTTTAATTGTTCATATAGAGCCATAAAAATATATTGTTATGCAGATATGGATATTATTTGGCAACGGATGTTAAACCGTTCATCATTCATCAGCACAAAAGAGCAATTAAATATATATGCCGACGAAATAGAATTATCACCAGATATTTTACAGTTTAATACTGGGGAATTGACCCCTGAGCAAATATTAATGAAAGTAATAAATAAATATGAAAGAAAATAAAGATACAATCGTTGTTACTTTTCCGATAGGCGTCAGGTCTGCGGAAGTTAAAAATGGACTATTATTAACACCTTTAATCTCTCAAATTATAGCAAATAAAACTGATGCTGAGTTTATGCTAGTTTTAAACTCAATGGATAGTTACGTAAAACAACGTGAGCAGTATGTTCAACCCTTTATGGATGCTTGTAAAAAGATGAATATAACGCCTGATGAGGTTTTTATTGATAGTTATAATAAGGATAAATTAGTTAAACATGTGAACGAATTAATAGACTTGGGCATTGTTCGCGAAGAACGAAGAAAAATTAAGATATGTGACTGTGGAAAAGTTCAGTTTTTAGAAGACGCTAAAACTCAGCCAGAAGCTCGGCTTTATAAATTAGATAAAGACAGCACAGAAAGTTGCACAATGTGCCATACCTCATTAAAAACAATTGAAAGAGATGTATTGGTATTTCACGCGCCGAAAAATCTAGGAGAACAACCTCAATCTTTTCCACCAAATTCGGTTTCTCGTGTCAATTATCTATGGAAACAAATTGAAAATATGGAGTATCTGTTTTCAAGAGAGCGAGAAACTGGTGTGCAAATTGAACGTAATGGTAAAAAATATAATATTGATATTGACTCGTGTTGGTTACAATATTTAAGTTCAATAGAACAAAAAAATATTATCATGGTTGCCAGCAATCATGTGGTTTGGCATCAGTGCCTGGCAACAGCTTATTTGCGAGCAAAAAACGATAAACGCAATGTACAAATGGTCTTTACCCCGTACATCAGAGGTGATGAGCCACTTAATTCAAAAAGTTTTATCAGTATGCGCAAAGCACTATGGTTTGTATCTCATATGACATGGCAGAGATTAGAAACTAAATGGAATCCGGTTATTTCCAATATATTGGAAAAAGCACCTGAAGACAGTATTACTCAAACATATTTAGATATTATGAAAAAAGAATTATATAATACTAATATTAAAAATATTTTACAAAATATAAACAATAATAATATAATGGCGTTAATTAAAAAGAATAAAGGAAAAAAACATGACTGAAATTAAATTGAATGAAGAGCATATTTGGGGTTGCTATTATGAATTGATAGTAAACGACAACTGTGTACAACGCACTGTGTTTTTAGAAAAAGGCGGAACAAATTCTTTGCATAGACATGAAACCGAAGAATGGATGACCGTTATAGAAGGTACAGTAAAGTTCCTTTTAGGAAAAGACGTAGATTCTTTACAAGAAATGACTTTGTCTGCCGGTGGTACAATTTATGTGCCAAAAAATTATTGGCACCAAATTTCATATATCGGTGGTAATTATGTGATTAAAGGATGTGAAGCAGCAATAATCAATGAAACGATGCTAGGGAATCATCAAAATGGGAAATACAAAATTGAAAGATATTGTGAGGCAAAACATTCGGATTCACCAAGACATGCTACCAAATAAAATACTATTTATCAGGCATGCAAAAAGTATTAATAATGAATTAAACAGCAAGCAATACAGTATTATTTCAGGACAAGATAATTGTGAATTAAGTGATATTGGAATACAAGAATCAAAATGTTTAAACTTGGCTGATATTGACGATTTTGATATTTATTCATCACCGGCAAAGCGGTGTATAGAAACATCTAATATTTTGTTTCGCTATAAAAAAATTAATATTTCCAACCTTTTACTTGAAAGAAGTTTAGGAATTTGGGAAGGAATGAGTATAGCTGAATTAGAAAAAGACATAACTATTTCGCCAGAATTAAAAAAACAGCTAAAAAGCCGAACTCATCGGCATTCTTTTTCTTTCAGGCTTCCAACTGCAGAAAATTATGTTGATGTTGAAGCACGATGTCAAAAATTTTTAAGAGGATTATCTTCTGATAAAAATATAATAATTGTTTCTCATTTAACTACTATTCGTTGTTTTTTAAAAATACTTCTTAATCTATCAGAGCAACAGTGTTTGAGCTTATGTATATCAAATATTGAGCCAATTTATGTAAACAAGTGCATTCATGGATATAATGCCATGAACCCTTTAAAATTCTTTGTTTAAGTAAATATTTTATCACGACTCATGAATTGTGATATAGAACACCAATGCTTTTTATTACTAAAACTCACGGCGCTGATTTTTTATTGACAAGATTTTATTCTTTTTGTATTTATCCGCCCATAATATGGAGGGTGAGATGGCTTTTTCATGCGGGATTGACTTTGGAACGACAAACACCTCAGCGGCGATTGGCGATGGCGTTTTGGAACCGAAACTTGTTCAGGTGGAGGGGAAAAGCGTAACCATTCCTACGGCATTATTTTTTGCCGACGGCGGACGCGTTTATTTTGGGCGAGAAGCAATGCGCCTTTATATGAATGGCGAAAAAGGTCGCTGTATGAGAAGCTTAAAACGCGTTCTGGGAACGGATTTAATGTCAACCGGAACGAACGTTAACGGCAAATTACTGAAATTTGAAAATATTTTATCATACTTTTTAAAGCATATTAAAGCTAAAATTGACAGCGCGGCAAATGATGAGGTTGTAAATGTTGTAATCGGACGCCCTGTTCATTTCAGAGATAATGACGCCTCCGGCGATATAAAAGCGCAAAATGAGTTAAAAAGAATTGCGCAATCCGCCGGTTTTCAGAATATTGAGTTTCAGTTTGAGCCTATCGCCGCCGCTTTTGCTCATGAAAAAGCGGTTGACGGCGAAAAACTCGCATGCGTTGTGGATATTGGCGGCGGTACTTCTGACTTTAGCATTATCAAAATCGGGAAAAATTTAATCAATAAGCGCAATCGGCAAGATGATATTCTCGCCAGTACGGGCGTCAGAATCGGCGGCAATGACTTTGATAAAGATTTAGCGTTAAAAAGTTTCATGCCTGAATTTGGTTTCGGCGGCATGGGCGGCGGCAAAGCAAAATACGAAAAGATTCTGCCCTTGCCTACCGCTATATATCGCGATTTGGCAGAATGGAGCAAGATAAACACTTTATATGTTCCGCAAGAAATTAATTTGGTAAAAAAGATGTTGTTTACCGCTCATGAGCCGGAAAAAGTTAAACGATTGCTGGAAATTTTACAAAATGAGCTCGGACATACGCTTTTAACGGCGGTTGAGCAAACTAAAATTGCGCTGACAGAAAAAGAAAAAATCAGTATCGGCTTAGATTTTCTTTCTGACGCTCCCGTTATCAGCGCTGATAAACATAGCTTTGAAGATTCTTTACAAAATGATGTGCAAAAAATTGCAAAATCTGTTCAGGAATGTTTGCTGCAGGCACAAGCAAAACCGGAAGATATTGAGCTGGTGGTGCTGACCGGCGGCTCAACTGAAATTCCGTATGTTCAAAAAATTATGTGCTCGCAATTTGCCAATGCGGAGTTGGCGCAAAGCAATAAGCTGTCAAGCGTAGGGTTGGGTTTGGCTTATGACAGCATGCGAAAATTTGCATAACAACAAGCATCATTTTTAAGCCTTAAAAACTGCCTTTCCTTTGTAAAAGTGTGAAAACTCGCGCAATATTCCTTTGTAAAAATGTAAAAACTCGCACAAGATTCGTTTGTAAAAGTGTGAAATTGTGGTTTACTTTCGTTTGTAAAAGTGTTATATATTGTATAATATTCGTTTGTAAAAGTGTTAACTTAGTGTTTACTTTCGTTTGTAAAAGTGTGGAGGATAAGATGAAACGCAAAGCTATGCAAGACTTAATTGCTTGGAAAAACAGCAAAAATCGCAAGCCTTTAATTATTCAAGGAGCCAGACAGGTTGGAAAAACTTGGTTAATGAAAGAGTTTGGCAAATTGCATTTTAAAAAAACGGCTTATTTTATCTTTGAAAAAAACACTCGTTTGCAAGATATTTTCAAAACAGATATGGACACTGACAGAATTTTAGAGGCTTTGGGCATTTTAGCCGGTTTCAAGATTACGCCTGAAACATTGATATTATTTGATGAAATTCAAGAATGCCCTGAAGCGATTACTGCTCTTAAATATTTTTATGAGCAAAAACCGGAATACCATATTATTGCCGCCGGCAGTCTGCTTGGCGTTGCTTTGCATAAAGATTTGTCATTTCCGGTAGGCAAAGTTAATTTTTTGACTTTGTATCCGCTCAGTTTTTATGAATTTTTATCAGCTATTGGCGAAAATTTAAAATTAGAACAACTGGAAAAAGGAAATTTAGCTATTTTAGCGCCTTTTCATGAAGAATTGTTATCCTTATTGAAAAAATACTTTTTTATCGGCGGAATGCCTGAAGTCGTTTTAAGTTATGCAGAAGAACGAGATTTTCAAAAAGTACGACAAATTCAAAATGATATTTTGACTTCATATCAAGATGATTTTTCAAAACATATTCCTAACAATGAACAGGCTAAATTAAGAATGCTGTGGAACTCTATTCCGACCCAACTTGCTAAAGAAAACAAAAAATTTATGTATGGTAATATTCAAAAAGGCGCTCGCGCCAAAGAATTTGAAAACGCCATAGCGTGGCTTGAAGCTTGCGGACTTATTTATAAAGTATATCGGATTAAAAAGCCTGATTTACCTTTAAGCGCATACAAAGATTTATCCGCCTTTAAACTGTTTATGGTTGATGTAGGGTTACTATCAGCAATGTCGTCTTTAGACGTTAAGACATTATTGGATAAAAATGAATTTTTTGAGGAATTTAAGGGCGCACTCACCGAACAATATGTTTTACAACAATTAATAACGTATTCAAAAGAATTTGTCATTGCTTATTGGGTAAATGAAAGCAACACCAACGAGATAGACTTTATTATTCAGTATAAAAATGATATTATTCCGATTGAAGTTAAAGCCGCAACAAACTTAAAGGCAAAAAGCCTTAACTGGTATATTGAAAAATTTAATCCAATAAAGGCTTTGCGCTTTTCAGGCGCTACTTTTAAGCAAAATAATGTGATTACGGATTATCCGCTTTACGCAATTCCTGAGTTCATGAAATAGCTAACCTTATGCATTTTGGTTTAATTTTTCATGTTGCAAAAAGATTATATTCAGGATATGGTGACAGATAGTGAAAAATTATTAACTTAAAAAACAATATAATTATGGAAGAATTTGGTTCAAGAACTCTGCTTTTTCTATTTTGCATGGTGAATTGCCTGATTATGTATGGAGCCAGCGCTGTTCGTCAACATGTTGATAAGCGCATTTGGAACACGATATTTGTGTTTCAGGCGGTATTTGTAACCGGATATATCATCGCAGACAATGTGGCTAACCCTCTGCAAGGAGGTTATATCGGAGCGATATTGGGGTATATTTTCGTTTACGTACTGATATTTCTCGCATGGGCCAGTTGGTTGCCGAATACCTATTTGGAGCCGGACATAATTTATAGCATGCAGCCTCAAGAATTGGTTATTCACGGCGGCTCTTGCTATTTGAGCGGAACTATCCGTACTAATGACATGAATGTTCCGGTTTTGCTTAAAAATAAGCCGCCGCAACAGTTGCCAAAAACTACAATTCCGGTGAAGTTTCTGCAAGTTAGAGACGGAGAAATTTTTGTCACCGCAATTTGAATTTAAAGCGTATACTTTTTAATCAAAGTATACGCTTAAATTTTATCTATACAACTTATGCACAGCGTGGACTCGTAAATATTGCAAAAAAAAAACGCGAGCTAAAATCTTCTCAAAATAACTTTTTTGAGAGGATTTTAGCTCATGAATACACAATCTGGAAGATCAATGGTGGAAATGTTAGGAGTTTTAGCAATTATCGGGGTGCTAAGTGTTGGGGCGATAAGCGGTTATAGCAAAGCCATGTTTAAATATAAACTTAATAAGCACGCTGAACAGCTTAATACTGTAATAAATACCGTGGCACGCAATTTGCACAGCTTTGACAACATCCAAACTACCAACAATTCCACTATTGCAATTACCAAATACTTTACCAAAATGGGTGAAATTCCGCTTGAAATGCTCACTTCATCAGCAGATTATTTAAACGACATTTTCAAAACCGAACTTTATATTGCTCTCAACAAAACAGAAACCGGCAGTAAAAACATGGCAATCTTTTTTATGCTTGACCGGCTTAAAACTCAAAGCAATGACAATTTAGAAATTTGTAAAAACATTGTGCTTACCGCCAAAGAAAACCGAGACAGTATAACATATGTTGAAGTGACCGGCGATTATAAAACAGACAACGCCGGTGTTTACACCGTGTGGGGCGACCAAAGATGCACAACCTCGCGCGTGTGCCTAAAAGACATCAGCATGGACAATATTTATACCATGTGCACCAAAGTTATCGGCAAGCAAAACGTAAATCTTAAAATTATTTGGGAAATTTAGCCGAGTTTGCGGATATAGTCATAATCTTTTGCCCATGGCGAAATATCCTGCGGGCAGGTCATGCCGGTTTCCATAGTGATATATGCATTATCAGCGGTATAATTTTTAAGCCATAAGCCAAGCGGAAACTTGCCGTCGCCATAATGGAAATGATTATCTTCCTCATCATCGGTAAAGCCATCGCACAAGTGATAAACAGTAGGATTTAAGGCATAAAATCCGGCAAGCAAAGCCTCTGCTTTGCAACCCATGGCATAAGCAGCACAAACCGCATGCGAAAAATCAAAACAAAAACCGCAACCTGTTTGCTCCATAATAGTTTTAATTTCAGCAGGCGTGGTGCCGTGTAAAGTTACGCCGTCAGAATGAAGCGGCAAATTTTCAACCACAATCCGCCGGTCATTAAAAAGCTTAAACTGCCGGATTGTTTCTTTAAGATGCTCATTAGCATCACCGCAGCCGGCATGAACCACCATAGTTTTAGCATGCATAATATCAGCGGCATATTGCACCGGTTCTAAAAGCTTGCGGTTAGAACTTTCAAGCGCGGGGTTACCGGCATCAAAACCTAGCAAATGGTGCGGAGCATGCAAACGCACTTCAATTCCGGTAAACATTTTTGCCAATGTATTTAACTCGGCAAAGGTAGAATCTTTAATCATCAACTCAATAAACATATCATTTAAGTGATTTTTAACCAGCGCAATCCCCTGCTCTAACAAAGCCGGATTAGTATTTAAGTTGGTACTGAACAGTTTAAGCCCGAATTTACGCATTTTGCTTTCTCCTTTAATTTGAGGATATAAAACAGTTTTAACGCAACCGCAAGCATTAGTTTTTAAAAAAGCAAAAGGTGCAGAAAACTCTGCACCTTTAAAGGAGGAATTAAACCGCGCTTACCGGTAGGCAATAACTCCGGTATAGGAGTTTGGTTTAATCTTTTTGGCGTTGTTCTTCGGGTCACCATAGAAGATGAACTCATGGAACTTGCCTTGTTTGGTCTGCCCTTGCATCCATACCGTACTGCCGTCATTCAGAACACGCCATTTGCCGGCCTCATTCTTCCATAATCCGAACTCTTGCGGCACCGTGTAGGTAAAGGTATCGCCGTTGGTATATGCGAACGTGATAACAATCGGCTGATAGACCTTTTTGTTGTCATAGTTCACGGTAACCGATTTGGCGGCGGTGCTCATCGGCGCGGCAACATAGTGGTACTTTTTGGCGGTTTTGAGGTCAACAACGGCAGTTTTGTGCTGCGGCTGATAAACCTCCGCTTTTGGAGCTTCCGGTATAGGAGCTTCTTCTTTCTTTTGTTTGCAAGCCGATACTATCAGCGCAAACATCGCGACAAGCGCGAACAATTTAATAAAACGTTTCATAATGAAATGGTTTTAAGGTGAAACAAAAAATTATTAACACAATAGGGATTTTGACAGCTTTACTTATAGCAAAGCCGTTCCCTTTTGTCAAATTATTTTATTTAGTTATCCTTGAAGCGCCGGAGCAAGAATGCGCGCGTCAATCCCCAATTCAGTATGATAAAGCAGCATTACGCCGATAATAAACGCCAGCACGACAAATGCCACCGCGACGCTGACAAATTTGGGCGATGATTGCGGCAATTCTGCTTTTATGCCTTGGCTGTGGGCGTATCCGGTATAAATACGGCAAGCAGAAATAATATAAAGCGGGCGGAAAATAAGCATAATTATCAGCAGAGCCACAATCATCGGCAGTCCGCAATATAAATAAAACGTGTACATATCATATTCTGAGTGCATGGCAAAGACAATACGCTTAAGGAAGAAAAAGATGCTGATATAACTGCCGATACCGACAATCCAACAAATTAAAGCATAGGCTAAACGTAATTTTACGAGCGGCATAAAACGGTCAACCAACAGCCGCACTGAATCTCGTCCTGCCTCAACCGCTCCGCGCCCGAATAACAGCGCCGGAATAAAGCCTAATGAGGCGGCTTTCCATGCGTTATAAACAATTTCATTACGTAATTTGGTAGAAAGTGAAGTTCTGTCATTTTTTTTAGGAAGACGCTCTGCAATACGTTGAACCGTCCACCAACCGTCAATCCAGCTGAATACCCATATCGGCCATGCTTTGGGCAATGCCACTTTTAAGCATTCGGCAACCGTTGATTCTTTGCCCTCTGAACGCAAAATATATGATGCGCTCATGCAGGCGGTAAGCAGCCCAAGCGGTAATGTTACCAATCCGACGCAGACAAATGACCACAGCCACAACAAAATATTAACAAAAGTGCCTTCTTTATCTTCTTTAGCGGCTTGCCAGACCTCATCAGGAATCCAAGAGAGCACCTGCACCCAAATATAATAGCCGAGAACAATACAAGCGAGTTGCAAAACCGCAAACATAATATTTTCTTTTTCAGTCAAAATAAAGTAAAGCGAATTTGCCGCTTGTTTGCCAAAGCCGCCAATGGATTCAAGCATTGAGGGATTTTCCTGCTCGCCTATCTGATTGCCTGCCTCGTATTTTAAATTATTAAGACTGCCTTTAATTGTGCTGTAACTATCCATAATTTTAGTCCTTATTAATTTTTTGTATCCAAACCGGAATTTTGCAGATTTTTATCAGCAATTTGCCGCTTTTAGTGCGCTTTTTATAAAATAAAAAGCGTTTAAATTCGTTTAATGCAAAAACAAAGCCAGCTTTAGAAGATTTTACGCCATATAACTTAAATCCTTGCGCCTGTACTATTGCCCCAAACAAGCGCTCAAAGCAATGCGCCAATGTTCCTTCTTTAACTTTGCCGTCAGTGGCGCTAAAATCAGCAAGTTTATATGTTTGCAATGGTTTTAAGAGCCCTGCCCGCGCCCAAAACATGGTTCCGGCGACAAATGAAAATTTATCAACTTTCGGCAGACCGGCGTTTTGCAGTATTTCATTAATCTGCGGCAAAAATTGCCGGTAAAGCTTTTTATCATCGGTGATTAAATAAGCCGATGAAAGCATACCGGTATCAGCGGTTGCAAGCTGTCGCAAATTGTTATGCACTTGCTCCACATCAGCAAGCAGAGCATCAAATAACAATCGGCTCCACAGCTTATTATTAAGGCGTCTGCCGTTTATGCGCGTATAATTTTCAGCCACCGTTCCTTTGGTGTGAATTTTAAGCACATAGTCATATTTATCTAAGTCAAGCGAGCGCAAAACTTCAATAAACGGTCCAACGTCATAGCCCTTGTTTTCAACCTGTAAAACATGCGCCTCAGGCTTGAATTGCTTAATTTTTTGCTCAGCCTCGCCTGCCTTTTCGGTCATAGTAACGTATAAATCAAAATTAAGCCCTTGCAAGCTTTGCAAACGGCTTAAAATTTCATCAAGCTGATTTAGGTAATACAGGTGCAAATGCACTAAAATGTGTTTATCGCTCGTCATTGTTACTCCATGTTTTGCAGAATACCGCGTTACTAAGTGTAAATCAACGGCTTTATGCAGGTATAAACATTTTTTTGAGCCTCCACCTTGCGGAAAAAACAGAGCTTTCCTATATAAAAAAACAGAAAGGAAAAATAAAATATGAATATGGAAAAATTAACCGATAGAAGCCGTGGGTTTATTGAGGCTGCGCAATCATTAGCCGCCCGTAAATCAAACCAGTTTTTAATGCCGGAGCATTTACTTAAAGTTATGCTTGACGATAAAGAAGGTTTGGCTTCATCACTTATTGCTCAAACCGGCGCTGATGCCGAGCGCGTGCGCGAGGCTGTTAACGCCGATGTTGATAAATTGCCGCAGGTTGAGGGTAATTCGGTACAAATTTCAGGGTCGCAAAGCTTTTTTAAAACCTTGGATTTGGCGGAACAAAACGCTCAGAAAGCAGGCGATTCATATGTTACGGTTGAACGCATTTTGCAGGCTTTGCTTGCCGCAAAATCTTATGGTGTTGATCTTAAAAAACTCAATGAAGTAATTAACAATATGCGTCAGGGGCGCACGGCGCAAAGCGCCAGCGCTGAAGATACGATGGACGCGCTTAAAAAATATGCCACCGACTATACGGAACGCGCTTTGCAAGGCAAGTTAGACCCTGTTATCGGTCGTGATGAAGAAATTCGCCACACCATTCAGGTACTGTCAAGGCGTACTAAAAACAATCCGGTTTTAATCGGCGAGCCCGGCGTTGGTAAAACCGCCATTGTTGAGGGCTTGGCGCTGCGTATTGTCAACGGCGATGTGCCGGAAAGCTTAAAGCACAAGCGCTTAATGGCTTTGGATATGGGCGCGTTAATCGCGGGCGCTAAATACCGCGGCGAGTTTGAAGAGCGTTTGAAAGCTGTTTTGCAAGAAGTAAGCGCGGCAAACGGGCAAGTCATTTTGTTTATTGATGAAATGCACACCGTTGTCGGCGCGGGCGCAACTTCGGGCTCAATGGACGCTTCCAACCTGTTAAAACCGGCGCTGGCACGAGGCGAATTACACTGCATCGGCGCAACAACATTAAAAGAGTATCAAAAATACATTGAAAAAGATCAGGCGTTTGCCCGTCGTTTTCAACCGGTATTTGTTAATGAGCCGCAAGTTGAAGATACAATCTCTATTTTGCGCGGTATTAAAGAAAAATATGAGTTGCATCACGGCGTTCGTATTTCTGACGCCGCTCTGGTTGCCGCCGCGGTAATGTCTAACCGTTACATTACCGACCGTTTTTTGCCTGATAAAGCGATTGACCTTGTTGATGAAGCTGCAAGCCGCTTGCGTATGGCTATTGATTCAAAACCCGAGCACCTTGATGAAATTGATCGTCACTTGATTCAGCTTAAAATTGAGCGCGAAGCCTTGCGTAAAGAAACTGATGTTGCCTCAAAAGAGCGTTTGGCTAAAATTGAAACCGAAATTACGGCGCTTGAAAAAGAATCTGCCGATGAAAACGCTAAATGGAACGCCAGCAAAAGCAGCGTGCAGGAAGCAGGTAAATTGCGCGAATCTTTGGACAAGGCGCGGATTGAGGTTGATAAAGCCTTGCGCGACGGACAGTATGAAAAAGCCGGCGAACTGCAATATAAAGAAATTCCGGAGCTTGAAAAACGCCTTAATGAAATTAATGCGCATGCGCAAGCTCATACCGCGGTTGAAACGGTTACGCCTGACGTTATTGCCGAGGTTGTTTCAAAATGGACCGGTATTCCGGTTGACAAACTGATGAGCAATGAAAAAGAAAAACTTTTAGACATGGAAAAAGTAATTGCCCGCAGAGTGGTTGGTCAAGATGAAGCGATTACCGCGGTTGCCAATGCAGTGCGTCGTTCGCGTTCAGGCTTAAACGATCCTAACCGCCCGATTGGTTCCTTTATGTTTTTGGGGCCGACCGGCGTTGGTAAAACCGAGCTTGCCAAAGCTTTGGCGGAGTTTTTGTTTGACGAAGAAAGCGCTTATTTGCGTATTGATATGTCGGAATATATGGAAAAGCATGCCGTTGCTCGTTTAATCGGAGCGCCTCCGGGATATGTCGGCTATGATGAGGGCGGTGTTTTAACTGAAGCGGTTCGCCGCAGACCTTATCAGGTAATTTTGTTTGATGAGGTTGAAAAGGCTCACCCCGATGTGTTTAACATTTTGCTGCAAGTGCTTGACGACGGGCGTTTGACCGATGGACAAGGTCGGACAGTTGATTTCAAGAACACGTTTTTGATTATGACTTCTAACCTTGGAAGCGCTGAAAAAAGCAAAGACGCGCGCGAGATGTTGAAAGGCTTCTTCCGTCCGGAATTTATTAACCGTCTTGATGAAATTATTGTTTTTCATCCGTTAAGCAAAGACAATATTCGTCAGATTGTTGAAATTCAGCTCAAACATCTGCAAGACCGCTTGGCAGACCGTCATATTGAGTTAAAACTTGACGATAAAGCCAAAGATTGGCTTGCCGATAACGGCTATGATGAAGAGTTTGGCGCTCGTCCGCTGAAGCGTTTGATTCAGCAAGATGTTGAGAACCCGCTCGCAATTAAGCTCTTAAACGGTGATATTAAAGATGACTCTGTCGTTAATATTTCCGCTGATAAAAACGGCTTAATCATCGGGTAAAGCGTCATGCTTTAAGATAAGCGTCTGAATATTACGTTCAGGCGCTTATTTATTGCTCTGAACTTATACACAGCACGGACTCGTAAATATTGCAAAAAAAAACGCGCGGTAAAATTTCCTTAAATTCTAAACAAACACGCAAATTATTTTGTCTAAAAACGGCATACTTGCTTGATTTATTTAATTTTGCATGTTAATATAAACTATGTTTTTGATATGGAGTAAACATCATGAATCAGGATACAGACTATATGTATGATACAATTAACAACCCATTTGCAAAAAAACTAAGAAAAAGAAAGCGCCCTAGCACATACGAAGTTTCTGAAGAGGATTCCGATAATAAGCCTACTATGACTTATGATCATAATAAACCTATAAATACTTATCAAGATCTGTTTAAAGCAAACCGTTATGACCCGGACAATATTTATTATAATTCCCCACAAAACCTCTATAATTATATAAAAAGATTTAACTTCGGCACGCAACAATCTTTTATTGATTTATTCAGAGCTGCTAAAATTACCAATGACCGTTTATTGGATGATCAAATTAAATTATACGCAGCTGTTGCTTACAATGATTTTTATAATGATGATAAATTTTTACTCCAACAACTGGAAAATCCGAAATTATATACCGGCAGAACCATACAAAGTTTTTTAAACTTTTTTGGTGACAACACAAAAATTAGATCTAATCCGAAAATTATGAAATGTATACTTGCAACGGCGTGCAATACTATGAATAAAGCAAGCAAAAAGGACAAAATAGATTTAATCAAGCATATTGCTATCAACACAGATGACGACAAAATTTTACAACCATGCATATCAGCATTAAATACTAACGGCTGTGATGACTGGTCATTTTTACGAAATTGCCAAACTGAAAACATTGATTACTTTATTAATTTAGCCAACAATCCAAACATAAAAGATAAAAATTTTAAGTCGGCAATCTTTGAACTATTAGCAAAAAACAACTATTTAGAAAACGCTCTAAACGAAAAATACCCCGACATGCCGTTTGCAGAGCAGTTATTACGTGAAACAACCGCAGTTACTAAATCAGACAATCCGAAAGATAAAGAATTTTTTTATAACTGTGTTATGGGCTATGATGACAAAAAATTGCTGGATATGGATAGCGATATTATGCGGTATTTGGTTGATAACTTCACACAAGAAAATTTAGACACAGTTAATAACTTCCGCGGCATGTACGGGCTTAAAGTTACATATACTTATGGCGACATATCCGACACCAATATCAATTCTGTCAAGCGTTTGCAATTTGACGCAATGGTCGGTAAAGTGGAAGATGAAAGGTTCCGTAGTATGCTGCATACTAAAGAATTTTTAGAATTTAAACCTGATAATAATCATAAATTTAAATATAATGATTATGACCAACTAGATGATGAAAGCGCGGCTCTTAAATACCTTAAAGAATATGGTTTTGACGAATATATCGGAAAAATAAAGGACACGTTGTGTAAAATGAAAGTGCCACCGAAAATTGCCGTTAAATTTAACCTTAAAGATATTAATGAATTGATTGCAAAAGATAATGAATATAAATATTATGTTGCTTATGATGAGTGGGATGGCCGTTATTTTCGTAAAGACAGATTTTCGCTCAGTGAGCTTAACTCAGAACATAAGATTGAAGATGCTCGCCATGCTTTCTGGAAAGAGGTTGCTAAAAACAAAAAATTAGTTAAAACCATATCGGCTGATTTAACCGATGATAATGAAACTATTGACGAAATTTGGAAAAACGCCGCAAATGACGGAGACCCATATGTATACAGCGCAACCAATTTTCAGGTTCATCACAAAAAGCCATTAAAAGACGGAGGTGAAAACACACCGGATAATTTTGTAATTGTTAACAAGTTGTCTCATCAGTTTTTACACCAACAAGACAGTCCGTTAATTGAATTATATGAAAACCCCAATGCTAAAACCCCGCAAGATAAAATCATCACGCAAGAGCCGATTGTACCTAATGCCCGCCGCGTTAGGATTATTAATGAATTTGCCAATGAAGACTCGCATCATAAAGTAATTTATTATGGAGGTCCTCACCCTAAAAGCTGTTACCGCGGGTTGTTGCATGACATGACTAATATTAAAGAAAAAAGCCAAAAACATGTAAAAGAAATTAAAAAGAAAGAAAAGAAAATAGAAACAGCGGTAAATTTGGTTTTCGCTCATTTGAAAAAGCAACTGGGATTATAACAAGCTCTTAACAAGTTGTCAGATAGGTTTGTGACCACCCCGCCTACGGCACCCCTCCATAGAGGGGAATTTTAAAATGTGGTTAAAATTACAACTTATGCACAGTGCAGACTCGTAAATATTGCAAAAAAAAAACGCGAGCT
>CAVBCV010000030.1:0-18540 GCA_963594125.1 Lachnospiraceae bacterium | reverse complement strand
TGATTAACAAGAAAAAGCCGGAATGGGGCGAATACTTAAACCCGAAACCGGAAGAACCGGAGCAGTCTACGCAACCTGTGCAGGATAATCCGTTACAACCGGTGCAGCCCAAACCGCTTAATACGAGTTCAGGCTTTGAGCCGTACAAACCGCAGAAAAGTGCTTTCGGGCTTGGCAATTCCGGCGGCTTTGGACTTAATAACACCAATGGCTTTACTCAAACCAAATTGCCGGATTTTACCAAAGGAATGGATTTAAAGCACTCAGATATGGTAACCGGTTTTGGCATTAACGAGGCTAAACAAAAACAGATGTTTGGCGCTGGATTCCAAATGCCAAAACTGCCTAAACTGCCGACATTTCCGAAAGCTCCGGAACCGCAAATGGAAGCGAATAAATCGTATCCATTATGTTCTATGAATTTTGATGGTCAAAATCTAAATTTATATAGAAATAATCAACTACTTAATAGCTTAGATGCAATGTCGGGAAAGGCAGGCTATCAGGCTAGAATGTATCAAAATGTAATGGACAAAGGTCCATTACCAGAAGGTATATATTATGCAAATCAAGACCAGCGGCAAAACATAACGCCATTACATGCACTTTTGGGGATTACTTCTTTAGTTTCACCATTTGATTTTGGTAAATGGCCGGGTACTTTACCAGCATGGGGATTAAGGCGTATATGGTTGCAACCTGATACAAACAACACTATGTATGGACGAGATAATTTTAGTATACACGGTGGATTGAGTAAAGGTTCTGCAGGATGTATTGACATTCCGTGGCAAACTGATATATTAAGCAATTATATGGACAGATGCCAGGATTCGGTACCGTTATACGTGAAGTGCCCTCAAGAAAGATGGTGATACAATGAATAAACAAAAGATAAAGTCACAGATTAAGGAAACAATTATATCAACATATAAATTGCTTAAAGGGTTTAAGTGGTATGTATGTTTTAATTTGTTTTTTGTAATTTTAGTTGTGGCTAATTATATTGACCGACCGGCTAAAGATGACCCCATTTTTAGTGCGGAAGCGGTTTCAGAAAGTTGGCAATATACTAATCAAGAAGTTTATATCGGCTTCTCACAAATGTTGCTGATTGTATATATACTGTGGTTTTTATTGGCAACCAGCAATATGCGTAATCATCCGCGGTTGGCAAAGCTTTTGTTTTTAATGCCATTGCTTGGTATTTTTTACAGACTGATTTCTGCTCTTTTTGCATAAAACTTTGAGCAGAATAATATAAACCCCGCCTGTGAGTTTGTCTCCGGCGGGGCTTGCTTTTATTTATTGCTTTTTTGGAAAAAAGCTTTGGCGGGTTGCCCATATCAGCGGCAATACCAAAGCGGCAATATTGATAGCAAACAATATATACTTAACAACCGTATTAATCGCCTCAAATGTACTTTCGCTTAAAGTTTCAAAATAACTGACGCTTTCTGAATAAAAGCCGTAAGCAAAACCCAAAATTCCTACTAATATAGCTATGTAAAAATAAATTCCGAATGCCATTAAATAATTGCATAATTTAGGGAGAGCGTTTTGCAAATCGGTAATCATTATAATCTCTCGCTTAAAACAAAGAACAATAATTCCGACTACAAAGTATATAAAGTTAAGCTGTTTTAATAAGAAAAAAAGTCTGATGTCCGGAAATGATGCGTAAGCAGTATCAAGAATAAAGGAGATTAAGATAAATCCCCCGGCAAGAATTAGTGCTTGTTTTTTAAAGGTTGTCATCAATTAATCTCCTTTGTTTAGTTTTTACTTTTTACGTTTACAGGTTTCATCGTAAGTTTGCTTTGCAATAAAACCCAATCTACCAATATTATAGCCACGGTTCCAATATTTTGCAACAGGAATTCTACCAATAGCAATGTCAGCTAACAAATTTCCTGTTTTTATAGGGTTTTTAACTTTGGAATTTTTAGTAACATAAATAGCCTTCTTAGCAATTCCCTTAGGAGAACAGTCGCCAATATATTGTTTTTTACTAACGCGTTTAACCATATTTATCACCTCCTTTCATATATTAAATATAATATTAATATTCAAAAGTCAATATTTATTTTCATATATAATAAAATAAAGATAGAAGCGAATATTAAAAACAATACAAAACGCTACATGAGTATTACAGATAGCATGCCAACATGTTAGGAAGTTATATCTTTATGAAAAAAATGACTAAAGTTTTTTATCATCTGAATAGCAAAACTTGCTTATCGGGCAGTTGCGGCAGTCCGGATTTTTTGCTTTGCAAATATAACGCCCGAACAGCACGAGCCAGTGATTGGCGTTTTTAACATATTCCGGCGGCAAAATTTTAAGTAAATCTTGTTCAACTGCTAACGGGGTTTTGCCGTCTGAAAAATCTAAGCGGTGCGCAATGCGAAACACATGCGTGTCAACTGCCAAAGTCGGCTGATTAAACCACACGTTTAACACTACATTAGCGGTTTTACGTCCAACACCGGCAAGGTTTTCCAACGATTCGCGGCAGGCGGGAACCTCGCCTCCGTACTTATCAACCAAATCACGGCTCAAAGACATAATGCTCTGCGCTTTGTTGTTATAAAGCCCGATGGTTTTAATATAGCTTTTCAGCCCGTCTAACCCCAAAGCGAGCATTTTTTGCGGAGTGTCTGCAACCTTAAACAACGATTCGGTCGCTTTATTCACGCCTTTATCAGTGCTTTGCGCCGATAAAACCACCGCCACCAAAAGAGTATATGCGTTGCAAAAATTTAGTTCGCAGCGCGGGTTAGGCTCTCGCTCATTAAATATTTGCATAATTTGCAAAACTTCTTGGGGATTTCTCATGCTTTAACGCCTCCGGCACCGGCGGCTTTAGGAGCGTTTTCATCTAACGGCCAACGCGGACGCGGCTTAAAGTCAAGCTCATTATGAAATCCTGCTCTAAAACGCTCTAACCCTGCCCAAGCAATCATCACGCCGTTGTCGGTGCAAAACTTAATCGGCGGCGCGGCAAACAACAAACCGTTTTCATCGGCAAGCAGTTTTAACTGTTCGCGCAAATAGGTATTGGCGGCAACCCCGCCGGATACCACCAAATTTTTGCCTTGCGGATATTTGCTTTTAAAAATACCGATGGCTTTGCGGAGCTTGCGTACCAAACAATCGGTTGCGGTATATTGAAAACAGGCGCAAATATCGGAAATATCTTTGCCGGGGATATTGGCGTGCTCAATATTACCGTCCGGAGCATACGATTCTATCAATTTTCGCACCGCGGTTTTTAAGCCTGAAAATGACAAGTTGCAATCGCCCGAGCCGATAAGCGGACGCGGCAGAGCAAAGCGGGAGGCATCGCCCACGGCGGCGGCTTTTTCAATCATCGGACCGCCCGGATAGCCGAGCCCGAGCATTTTTGCCACTTTGTCAAAAGCTTCACCGGCGGCGTCATCAATCGTGGTGCCCAAGCGCTCATATTCGCCAACGTTTTTAACAATCAAAATTTGGCAATGTCCGCCGGATACCAACAGCAACAAATACGGATATTCAACATCGTTTGAAACGCGGGCGCACAAGGCGTGCCCTTCCAAATGGTTTACGGCAACAAAAGGCTTGTTCAGCGCCAAAGCCAAAGCTTTTGCCGCCATCACCCCGACAACCACTCCGCCGATAAGCCCCGGTCCTGAAGCGGCGGCAATGGCGTCTAAATCTTCAAGTTTAATGCCTGCGCGCTTAACACAGGTTTCAATAATTTCATCAATATGTTCCAAATGAGCGCGGGCGGCAATTTCCGGCACAACCCCGCCAAAAGCTTTGTGTTCTTCTTGTGAAAGCAGGGCTTGCCCCAAAATTTGCCGATTTTCATTAACAATTGCGGCCGCCGTTTCATCGCAGCTGCTTTCAATTCCTAAAACTAACATTTTGCATAATCCGATTTAATCTGTTGCAGTATTTTTTTTAATTATATAAACTATAAAAACAATAATGCCAAGAACAATCAAGCAAGGATATGAAAAATGGTTACAAAAACTTTATCTGATAAACCCACGCCAGATACAAATAAGCCGCAAAGCTCCCGCTCTGCCGGATTTGCTAAAGGGGCGGTATGGTTGGTTATAATTGCCGGCGCCGTTTTTGGCGGAGCTTGGTATTTGCAACAAAACCCGCAGCTTTTGCAAAAAACTCCTAACGATTCGTCTGAGCAAAATGTTATTTCTCAGCTTGAGAGTCAAATCAACGCTTTGCAAACTGAAGTAAATGAACTTAAACGCCTAAATACTGAGGCTAAAAACGATTCGTTACAGCTTGCCGCTATGCTTAACGGCAAAATTGATAACGTTAATAAAATAAATTCCGAAATTTTAGATTCGCGCGTTAGCACTAGCGCTATGCTTGGCGTTGTTTCAAGGATTGACGCCTTGGAAGCCAAAGTCCGCTCTTTTGGGCAGGTTAGCACCCGCGGCGCTTTAACTTTAACCGCCGCCATGTTGGTAAAAGATTCCGCCGCCACCGGCAAGCCCTTTGTTTATGAGGCGGAAGTTTTGCGCAATTTGGCTTTGGGCACCAATATGGAAGCTCCCGCCGATGTAATTGCTTCGCTTTCGTATGAAGGTCTGCCGTCGCCTGAAAAATTAACCGAACGCTTTAATGAGCTTTATATCAAAGAGCAAACCCAAAAAGCCAAAGCGGAACTTGCTAAAGCAGAAGAGGAAGCCGCGGCAAAAAATCCGCCCAAAGAACCGGATTGGAAAGAAAAAATTAACTCTAAACTCAGTAAACTGATTAGCATTGAATACCACGAAAAACCGGTCGCCGACTTAATGGCAAAAGACGAGGTTTATCGTTTGGTTAATGAAGGTAAATTTTCAGAAGCCTCAGTGCTGATGTCGGCTAAGCCTGAATATCACACTGAAGAATTTGCCAAATGGCAAAAACAGATTACCGCCACTGAAGAATTTAATCAGGCGCTAAAGCAAATTGAGGCGCTGACTATGGCGGTTATGAAAGCTGAAAATTTAACCGCTGATAACAATTAATATATTACGGTTGAGGCGATGAGTAAAAAATTTTATACATTTTGGATTATAGGTCTGCTTTTGATTTTGCTGATTCGCGAGGGCGATGTTAACAGCTCAATCGTTATTAACTGGCGCGGCGCATCATCGGTTTTGCCGCTTGCAGGCGCTCTTTTGTGGCTATGGGTTTTTATCGCCGCAATTTACGGGCTTAATTTTTTGTTGCATAAAATGATTGCCGGTCAGCTTAATGAGGTATTGCGCTTTTCCGGCAATGAAACTCGCAACGCCAAAATCGGCAAGTCAGCTGATAAAGTGGTTTTAAACCGCGCTGATATAGACAATTCCATGATGTTATTGCTCAAAGCGATGACTTCTATTACTGCCGGTGATATGTCCGCCGCGCGAAAATGCTTAAAGGAGCTGCGTAACCTTATCGGCGATGATACGATTATTGATGTTTTAACGCTCAAAATATACAAGGGCGAAAAAAACTTTGATAAAATGGAAGAACTTTCCTCAAAACTGATGAACAATCCCGATTTAGAGCTGGTCAGCTTAAAAGCGGCGGTTGAAGCGCAAATGCAGAAAAAAGAATTTGAGCAAGCCTTAATCACTGCCAACAAAGCTTTTGAAGTGCGGCAAGATTTATATTGGGTGATTGAAAGCGCCTTTAATCTGCGCGCTAAAGCCGGAGATTGGGAAGGCGCGCTGCAGGTGTTAAACTCCGGTTTTAAGAAAAAACTTGTTCCGGCTGGAAAGTATAAACATCTAAAAGCGGTAACATTGTATCAGTTGGCTGAAAACGCCAAGCAAACCGGCGATTCGGTTAATTTTTTCAAATATTGTACGCAAGCGCTTGAACATAACCCTGAACTTGTTCCGGCGGCTTTGGCATTGGCGGAATATTATGTGCAAAATGATAACCAAACCCGTAAAGCGGCAAATGTCCTGAGTAACATCTGGCGCCGCAACCCAACAACTGAAATTGCCGAAATGTACTTAAATTTATGGTCTGATGACACCGCGGCGGCAAGAGTTCAGCGCATGGAAAGCTTGGCTTTAACCAACAGCAAGCGCCCATCGCTTAACAATTTGCTGCTCGCTGTTTTTGATGCCAAAGCCAAGTTTTGGAACAAAGCCCGCAGTGAGTTTGAAATCTTTTTAATTAACAATCCGGCTACCAAGCGTTTAGCCAAAGTTATTTATGAGTATGAAAAACATTTCCATAAAAATGAAGCGGCGGCGCAAAGTTGGAAGGATAAAACCGCCTCTTGCGCCGATGATTCGGTTTGGGTTTGCCCCGCATGCGGCAATGTGAGCTCAAAATGGCAACCGGTTTGCGATAAATGTTCCGCGGTCGGCGAATATAAATGGCATTTGTATGTGGAAAAATCGGCAAAGGACGATTAAATAAAAAACAGGAGAAAAGCAATGGATACACCGGAATTAAAACAAATTTGGAAAAACAAGTATCAGGTTGTGCCCTCGCAGCTTGAAAAAATTAAACAAATTAAAACTGCGGCGACGGCTTTTAATGCCAACATTGACGCGGTAATTAAAATTCCGGCTGAAAAACTTGCCAAACTGATTGCGGAAGAAGGGCTTTCGCTGGCAGATTTAGAAAACATTACTGAAACCAAAATCAATTCGCCTGCAGATGTCTTAAAAGGTATCTTCAAATGCTTCAAAGAAGGCATTGCCGAAGAGTGGATTACCGAAGAAAAAGCGGTTTATGACTGGATGAATGAAAAAATCGGTTATGACCATTTGCAAATTGGCGGGCAGGGCGGAATTGTCGCCAATGCTTTAGCTACCGTCGGTATTCAAAACGTTTATGTCCATACTAACTCATTGCCCAAACTGCAAGCCGACCAATTTGTTAAAAAAGATAATTTGTTCTCGTTTGATGATAACGGCAAACCGGCTCCGGCATACACCATTGACCGCAAAGCCGAAACTCCGCTTATCCACTGGATTGCCGAATTTAATAAAAATGATGTGATTACTATTGAGGGGCGCAATTTCCGCTGTCCTAAATCTAACCGCTTTATTGCCACTTATGATCCACTTAATTTGAAGCTTGTAACTGATGAACATTTTATTCGTTATGTGCATAATCACCCGATGGATTATGTGGTTTTATCGGGCTTTCATGCCTTAACTTCTAACAATAACGGCGTGGCATTGATTGAAAAGATTTTACCGGAGATAAAAAACTGGAAGCAAACATCTCCGGACGGAATTTTCCATCTGGAAATAGCCTCCACTCAAGATAAAATTATCCGCAAGGCCATTGTGGAAAAAGCGGCTCCGTTAATGGATTCGCTTGGTATTAACGAGCGTGAAACCATGGATATTTTAGAGGTAATCGGCGAGGAGTCTTTAGCCGAACAATGCCGCCGCCAAACCACATCTGAAAATTTGTTTGCCGGACTTGTAAAAATTAAAGAAAAAACCGGCGTTGCGCGTATTCAGCTGCACATGTTCGGGTTGTATATTACCTTGCAGGATAAAAACTTCCGCATTACGCCTGAAGCTAATCTGCGCGGTATGATGACCGCCGCCACCATTGCCGCCGCCAAAGCCGGAACCGGCAGTATTGATAATTTGTTGTGGGCACAGGGGCGCGAAGTTTCCGATGTCGGGCTGATTGAGGCAGACGGTTTGTCATGGGCAACCGGTCAAAATGACTTAGCGCAAACCGGCATCGGGCGTTTTCGTAATTGGGATTTAATTGTGGTGCCCACCATTTTAATTGAAAAACCGCTCACTTTGGTCGGTATGGGCGATACCATTTCATCGTTATCGTTAATCGGCGCTCGTTAGCGTTTTAATAAATAGCCGCCGTCTTCGGTTAAAATCAGTTGAGCGGACGGATTGTCGTGCTCAACTTTTTGCCGCAAGCGGTAAATATGCGTTTCAATGGTATGGGTCGTAACCTCAGGACTGTATCCCCAAACCTCTTGCAACAGTTCGGTTTTGGTTACAATCCGCCCTTTAATTTTGTAAAGATATTGCACTATCGCCACTTCTTTTTCAGTTAATTTAGTCGCCTCATTATTTCTGAAATTATAAATTTCTTTGCTTAACGGACGCAGCTCATAACAGTTAAATTTTAAGCGCCCGTCATCAGAATTAAATGCCAAATTAATAGCGGAGCATAGGGTGTTTATAAAGTCTTTAAGCACAATCGGTTTAATCTCAAATTTAACAAAAGTTGAGGCTTGCGGCTTGTCCGCACCCTTTTTTAAGAGTACGAAAATCGGCGTTTGCGGGTGCTTTGATTTAACGGAAGCAAGCATTTCCGGCTTTTCATCAATAATAACAATATCCGGTGTTGCCGATTCGGCATTAACCGTATATTCCGGCGCATAACGCTCAATTTGCAAGCGCAAGTCATCAAAAAAAACATTG
Source organism: Lachnospiraceae bacterium (assembly GCA_963594125.1). GTDB lineage: Bacteria > Pseudomonadota > Alphaproteobacteria > RF32 > CAG-239 > CAAFZY01. The sequence continues at coordinate 10,114 of CAVBCV010000030.1, read as the reverse complement.
TTGTCTGAAATTATAAGTAAATTTGGCATACTGACTCCTAAAAACTGATTTCAACCCCGCCATAAACTAAAGGTCCGCGGTTTTCACGGGCGTTTACGTCCTTAAATTCAGCGTATCCTCCGCCAAGGTAAAAACCTAAATGTTTGTATGGCTTTATGCTGTTGTGCAAAGTAACAAGCCTTGTTCGCGCCGGCAGGTTATCAGCTTTCGCCTCAAAATAACTTAAATTTGCGGTCAATAACGCAAACTCGTATGATACGCCACTGGTAAAAGCAAATCCGTTGCGGAACGCGTCATAATAAGCGGGCTGATTGGCAGATATATTTGTATCCGCTATTGCGTGGTCATAACTCTCGGTCTGCCGATAGGCGGCAAATAAGGTAAAACCTTGCCGATAAACCGAAACGCCGCCCGCATATTCGCGGTGGCTGTGGTTAAAATCAGCATAGGCTAAATAAAATTCCGTATCGGCAAAGCTGAACTCATGCGAGTTATAAAGCGCAACATGATAGGCGCTTTGGTCATAATACGGCGCAAATTTTGAGGCTAGCCCGTCATTGGCGTTGTTTTCAGGCGTAAAGCCAAAAGCTAAAGTTGTTCCGGCAAACTCCGGCGTAAAATAGGCAAGCTTAAATGAGCTCCCGTCCGTATTAATTTGTGCCGAGGTTAAGGTGCTGTAATATTTGCGGCGGTTATGCTGCTTCCAGTTGGGGTTCTCTATAAAATCGGCCGCTTCCGTCGGGCTGATTTGCCAAACTGAAAGATTAGGCTGCGCAACGCTGAGCAAAGCCGCCGGATTTTGCATTTGTCCGGCATAAAAATCACCGTACGCGGTTTGCAGTTTGCCGTAAACTTCTTCGCCATAATGCCCAAAGTTTAAGTTATCTAAGTTGCTGCCGGTTTTGGCTTTAAGTTCCGCGGCAAGCTTAACAGATGTTTCTTGATTAAAATTATAAATTGCCGCTCCGCTTAAATTTCCGCCCATCGGCGCATGAAAGCGATTCTGCCCGTTTAAAAAATTACCGGAAGGCACAGCATAACCGGCAACCGCGCGCAAAGTCCCGTCGTATTCATATTCAAGACCGCTTGCGTTCGCCGCTGCCGGCAATAAAAACGCCGTTAAAAACAGAAAAGCTTTGTTAAACATCAAAAATCCTTTGTTTATATTACGGCAAAGCTTAAATTTTTAACGGCTCAATGTCAACTTTTTTATAAACTAAAGAAAGGTATCGCTTGTAAAAATTTATCACCAAAAAAAATTTTCAAAAAATTATACTTTTCTCTTATCTTTTCTTATATATAATAGAGGAAGTTTAAAACAGAATGTTTATAGTAAAGGAAAATGTAATGCAAAAACCTGTAATGTTGTTGATTCTTGACGGCTGGGGCTATCGGGAAAAAATCACTCAAGATAACGCCATTGAAGAAGGTCATACTCCTAATTGGCACAGCATGCTTAAAACCTGTCCGCATGCTTTTGTTGAAACCTCTGGACTTGACGTCGGCTTGCCTGCCGGACAAATGGGTAACTCTGAAGTCGGGCACATGAACCTTGGCGCCGGACGCGTTGTTATGCAAGATTTGCCGCGTATTGATAAAGCCATTGCCGACCATGAACTTGAAAAAAATCCGGTTTTGCTTGATTTAATTAAAACCTTAAAATCCACCGGCGGAACTTGCCATTTAATGGGCTTAATGTCGCCGGGCGGCGTGCACTCGCACCAAAATCACATTGTGGCGTTGGCTCGTATTTTAAATGATAACGGCATTAAAGTTAATGTTCACGCCTTTTTAGACGGACGCGACACTCCGCCGACTTCTGCCGCCGGATTTTTGCAAGAATTTAATGCCGCGGTTAAAGATATGGCAAACGTTAAAGTGGTTACCCTCTCCGGACGTTTTTATGCTATGGATCGTGACAAACGTTGGGATAGAGTTGAAAACGCTTATAACAATATTGTTTTGGCAACCGGCAAACGTTATGCCACGGTAGATGAGGCAATTAAAGCTTCTTATGCCGCCGGTGTTAATGATGAATTTGTTGTGCCGTGCGTAATCGGCGACTATCAGGGCGCTAAAGACGGTGATGCCGTGCTGATGGCAAACTTCCGTGCTGACCGCGCGCGTGAAATTTTGTATGCGCTTTCAGATTCTGAGTTTACCGGATTCGCTCGTCAAAAAACGGTTAAATTTGCAATTTCAGTCGGTATGGCCGAATACTCGGTTGACCACAACCGCTTTATGAAAACTTTGTTTGCGCCTGAGGCTTTAACTCATATTTTCGGCGAAGTTGTATCAGAGCACGGCTTAACTCAGCTGCGTATTGCCGAAACCGAAAAGTACGCGCATGTAACATTCTTCTTTAACGGCGGCGAAGAGCGCGAGTTTAAAGGCGAAAGCCGAATTTTAATCCCGAGCCCGAAAGTTGCCACTTATGACCTTAAACCGGAAATGAGCGTTTATGAAGTTACCGAAAAATTGGTTGACGCTATTGAAAATAAGCGCTTTGACGTAATTATTTGTAACTTTGCCAACGGCGATATGGTCGGACACACCGGCATTATGTCGGCAGCGTTAAAAGCGGTTGCCGCAGTTGATGACTGCTTGGGCAAGGTTATGAAAGCCATTAAAGACGCTGGCGGCGTGTTGTTTGTAACCGCTGACCACGGCAATGTTGAAAAAATGGTAGATGAAACCACCGGACAGCCTTACACAGCCCACACCGTAGGCAAGGTTCAGGCGGTTTTGTATAATGCTCCGGCTGAAGTTAAGAGCTTGAAAAACGGCAGATTAGCCGATGTTTCGCCCACATTGCTTGACTTGCTGCATATTGAAAAACCGCAAGAGATGACCGGCAAATCATTGTTGGAAAAATAAGCAAATGAAAACAAAGGCGGCATATATCGTGGCTTTACTGTGCCTTTTAACGGCGCAGCCGGTTATTGCCGCCTCTGTTTCGGGCGGAGACGTTAAAGCGGCTGAGCAAAAAGCTCAAGCCCGCCAAATGGAATATAAAAAATTACAGGCGCAAGCGGTACAAATCAGCATTGAACTTGCCGATGTAAACAAAAAAATGATAAAAGCCGCCAAGCAGTTGCAAGATGAGGAAGAAAAAACCACCAAAACCGAGGCGGAATTAAAGCTTTTGGAAGGCAAGCTGCAGGTTGCGCAAGAAGAATTTAATCAAGAATACGGCAATTTGGCGCAAACTTTGGCGGCGTTGCAAAATTTAGCTTTGCACCCGACTGAATCATTATTAATACAGCCGCTTTCACCGGTTGACGTTATCCGCAGCGCCATTTTAATGCGTGAAAGCGTGCCGTTCTTAAATGATAAGGCCGCCAAAATTAAGGCTGATTTAGATAATATCGCCAAGCAAAAAAAGCAGCATGAGGCTAAGTTGGCAGAATTAGCAAAGCACAAAAAATCTTTGCAGGCGCAGCAAAAATCATTAAAGCAGATGTCGGCGCAAAAAGCCGCTATGCGTAAAAAAATTGAGGGTGAGAGCCAAAAAACGCAGGCGGAAGCCGCCAAGTTGGCGCAACAGGCTTCTGACTTGCGCGATTTAATGGAAAAACTTGAGCACGATAAAGAGCTTAAACGCCGTCGGCAGGAAGAAATTAAACGCGCCGCCCGCGAGCGTGAAGAAATGCGCCGCTTAGAAGAAGAGCAAAAACGCCGGATTGCCGCCGGTAAAGGCAGTGGTCTGCAGACTGAAAGCGGCGCAGATTATGCACAAGATGAATCAAACTTGATAAATGTAAAAGCTCAGAGTATAAATAACGCGGAAGTTAATTTTGCCAGAGTTCGCGGCAAGCTTACTAAGCCGGTGCGCGGCGAGGTGGTAACATCATATGGGCAAGAGCTTTCCAAGGGTGTAACCTCTAAAGGTATGGTAATAAAAACTCGTCCGTCGGCGCAGGTTATTGCCCCGTATGACGGCTCAATCATTTTTGCCGGACCTTTTAAAGGGTATGGAAACTTAATTATTATTGAGCACGGCGAAGATTATATGTCTTTGCTTGCCGGATTAAGCGCTATTGACGCGCAAATCGGACAAATGGTGCTTGCCGGTGAGCCGGTCGGGACTATGCCTGACGCCGATACTGCCAAATTATATATTGAAATTCGCAAAAACCGCAAGCCGGTAAATCCGGCGCCGTGGTTTGCCAGATAACAAATTTTTTATGAAATGGAAAACAAGATGTTGAAAAAGTTTATTTTGATTTTAGCGATTGTTCTGATGAACGTAAACGTAAATGCCGCGCCTAAAAAAGAAGCCGAGCCCGATACTTATGAAATGCTCAATTTGTTTGGCGAGGTTATGGAGCGCGCCAAAATATCTTATGTTGAGGAAGTTTCAGATAAAAAATTGATTGAGGCGGCGATTAACGGCATGCTCACTTCATTAGACCCGCACAGTAGCTATCTTGATACGGAAAGCTTTGCCTATATGAGCGAGCAAACCCGCGGCAAATTCGGCGGATTAGGGATTGAAGTTACTATGGATAACGGGCTTGTAATGGTGGTTTCGCCGATTGACGATACCCCCGCCGCCAAAGCCGGCTTAAAAAGCGGCGATTATATCACTCATATTGACGGACAAACCGTTATCGGCTTAACCTTAAACGAGGCGGTTGCTAAAATGCGCGGCAAAATCGGCACTAAAGTAAAATTATCGGTGCGCCGCGCCAATGCCAAACCGTTTGAGGTCACCTTAAAGCGTGAAGAAATTAAAATCCATTCGGTTAAAACCGAAATTAAAAATGATGACATTTTGTATATCAGAATTTCCTCGTTTGCTGAAGAAAACGACAAAGAAATTACCAAGGCGGTAAAAGACGCGCAGAAAAAGCTTAAAAATAAGCTTGCCGGTATTGTCATTGACGTGCGCAACAACCCCGGAGGCTTGCTTGACCAAGCGGTTGCGGTTTCAGACTTGTTCTTGGATAAAGGCGAAATTGTTTCCACCCGCTCCCGCAATGAAGAAGATACCGTAAAATACACGGCGCAAACCGGTGACATTGCCGCCGGACTGCCGATAGTGGTTATTATCAATGAAGGTTCGGCCTCTGCCTCTGAAATTGTTGCCGGTGCTTTGCAAGACCATCACCGCGCCATTGTCATCGGTGAAAAATCATTCGGCAAAGGCTCTGTACAAACGGTTATTCCGCTTGGCGAATATGGCGCTATGCGTATTACCACGGCGCGTTATTACACTCCGTCCGGACGTTCCATTCAGGCCAAGGGTATTGAACCGGATATTTTGGTTAAGCAGGCTAAACTTGAAGAAATTGAATCGTTCGCCCTCAATATTAAAGAAGCGGAATTAAAAGGCGCTCTTAAAAATGAAGAAGACTCCAAAGCCGCTAAGTCAGGCAAAAAAGAAAAGGCTGAAAACAAAGAAGAGCTTGCTGATTATCAGTTAATCCGCGCGCTTGATTTAGTTAAAGCCCTTAACTTATACAGCGTTCAACAATCTGAAACCACTCCGGCGGAGAGCAAGTAAAATGTTAAATTATCGCCAATGCGCCGGCATTATTCTTTTTAATCGCAGCAAGCAGGTTTTGCTTTGCGCCCGCAATGATAAAAGAGGCAATTGTTGGCAGTTTCCGCAAGGCGGCATTAATGAGGGAGAATCTCCTGTCGCCGCGGCATTGCGCGAGCTTAACGAGGAAACTTCCGTAACTTCCGCTAAGGTGGTGCATAGCCTGTCGGAAGGGTTAAGTTATAATTTTCCTGATGCGGTGCGCCGCAAACTGCTGAGCCGCGGCATTGTCAGCAATGGACAGAATATGTATTGGAATCTGCTTTATTTTTACGGCGATGATTCAGAAATTAACCTTAATACCGCTGAACCGGAATTTAAAAGCTGGCGATGGGCAAATATTGATGACGCGGTTGCTGAAATTGTTGCCTTTAAGCGCGGAGTTTATAAAAAAGCGGTGCAAAAATTAAAACCGATTATGGAAAATTATCAGCCTGATTAAAAACTTCTTGCCAAATTTGTCAAAAGTGCTATAATGGCACTTGTAAACAAATTATTTAGAAAGTTATTATCCGTCAGTTTTCTTTGGCGTTTTTCAGATAATTTGTTGGTTTGAAGTTTCACATATTAAATATTATCCTTTATGAAAAGATTCTTAAAAGAAAACTGGCGCTGGCTCGTCAGTCTGGTTCTCATCATCGTTGCGTGCATTCTGTATCTGACCAATCCTGAAATATACAGAGAGCACCGAGTAATATTCTACAGTTCTGCTGTGTTCTCTATCCTGACATTGATATACTTACCTTGCTTGGGATATTACCATTCTGTAGGGATCGGAGAAATGTTTTGGGTTGCTGTCTATTTCCTTGCAATTACAATAATGTGGAAGTATCCAATCTCATTTTATTGGTCATTCATTCCATTTATTGTAATAAGCATTGCAATGACATGGAGACTGAATGCAAGCGATAGTGAAAACTATGCAGGTGCAGCAGTTATGGCAATTTTCATTGTCCTTGCGCTTTCCTTCGCGGTTAGAGCGGACCGTCAGGAGGAAGAATACATCGCGCAGGCAACTCCCGAGGTCGTCCAGTTGACCTATGTAAATAAAAATTGCAATAGAGTCTACATAGAGGGCAAAGGTATTTTTGACGTTGATGTCAAAGGTTCCCCCAACATTAAAACTGGAGACGTTGTAAAAGTGATTACTTACGAAGGGCGGATTGTTCAGCTGCAGGATTGCACTTCTGAAGAACTTCAGAAAGCCACAGCGACAGAAACGCTTACTGTCAATTTCATTGACAGAAACCCTATCGGCACAATCGCAATACTTGCCGGTAAGGGCGCTCTCAAAGTTAGGCGCGGTGTGAGCACAGACGGGATAGAGCCGCAAGACAACGTTAACGTCAAGATTTATAAAGGTGAAATAATATCTCTCACCAAAATCTGACGTAATGAAGAAAACAAAAACCTCAGCTGTAAAAGCTGAGGTTTTTGTTATTAATGCAATATATTTTATGCCGGAACAATCATCATGGTCATCTGTCTGCCTTCAAGTTTAGGCGCAGAATCAACTTTTCCGACCAAATCCAAGTCGTCAATAATCTTGTTCAAAATTTCTTTGCCCAAGTCATTGGCGCTCATTTCGCGTCCTTTAAAGCGCATTGTAAATTTAACTTTATCGCCTTGCGCCAAAAACTTTTTGGCTTGTTTGATTTTAACTTCATAGTCATGCGTATCAATCGCCGGACGAATTTTAAGTTCTTTAATGTTTACCACTTTCTGGTTCTTTTTAGCTTCATTTTTGCGCTTTTGAACTTCATACTTATATTTCCCAAAGTCAAGAACTTTGCAAACCGGCGGGTTAGCCTGCGGCGAAATTTCAATTAAGTCAAAACCGGCTTCAGCTGCAATCTGCAATGCTTCTCTGATTGAAACAATGCCGCGATTCTCTCCGGTTTCATCAATTAAACGAACTTGTTTAGCCTTAATGGCTTCATTAATGCGCGGTCCGTCGCTCTCGCGTACTGGCGCATTGGTATTTTCAATAGCTATGTTTTCCTCCATATAAAATTGACACGCGTTTTGTTAAAAACATATATAGATTACCACGCAAAATTACAAATGCAATTTAATTTTAAATTACAAACAAATTTTTAGCGCGATTCGGCGCTGTTAGCGGTGCGAATTTTATTAAACAATGCCTCTGTTTGCGCCTTAGCCTCATTCGGGGCAATGCCTTTAATCTTTTTAACCGCCTGTAAATCAGATGCGCTGATGGGCTCGCCGTTGGTAATCCGCTCGTGCATGCGCTTTTCAACCAAATCTTTCATACGCTGATGAACCTTGTCAAGAGAGGCTTGTGTTTGTGTAGATTGTTCTGATTTTTCTGAAATTTTACGGTTACTGAAAAATTTAATAAAGTCTTTTTTAGTTTGAGGGTTGGTCAAGTCATAGCTTTTTATGGTGTTGATTTCATCATCTTTAGAATGTTTGCCGATGTCAACCGCCTGATAAGCGCCAATAGCGTCAATTTCGCGCGGGTCATGCGTAATGTAAATGATGGTTTTATCTTTTTGCGCTTTTAAGTAATTTACAATATTTTCTGACATTTTTTCATCAACGCCTGAAGTTGGCTCGTCCAAAATCATAATCGGCGAATCTTTAATTAAGGCTTGCGCTAAGCCGATTCGCGTTTGTTCACCTCCTGATAAAGTCACCCCCCGGAGAAAGCAATTTTAAGTCATTTATTGTGCCGCCGTTTTCAATACCGATACCGAGCAATTTTTTTATTTCAGCAACTTTTTTAGGGTCGGCATTGGGGTTGCCGAGTTTAATATAAGTATCAATTGAGCATTCGGTTAATTCCGGTCTTTGATATGAAATGGCAATATTTTGACATGGCGCCCCCATTGCCAAATTGCGATAATCTTTGCCGGTTAAGTTGCCGTCTTTATCTAAAGAGCCGATTTTAATGCTTCCACCGGTCACGTTGTCTGCGTGCATTAGAAGCTCGGTTAATGTGCTTTTACCGGCGCCGCTTGCACCGCTTAAAACCGAGATGCCGGGTTTAAAAGTGATGGTCTCATCGCTTTTAAAAAAGTCAGTATCTTGTCGTTCTCCGGCATTTTTGCCGCTGTTAATACGGTGGCGGTATACAATGCGGTCAAGTTGTAAAATATTGTCTTTAGGATTGGTTCTTTCATTGCCGAACTGAAAGTCTTTGTATTTTGATTTAAATTTTTTGTAAGTCATAGCAAAAGTTGCAATATATTCTTTTTTACCGAAATACCCTGCTAAAAGATTTTTGGATGCGGCTAAAGTGTTTGCGGCTCCGGCAGTTGCCAACACGGTTGTAGCAAGCGGTAACCCTATGGCGGCAGAGGCGGCGATAACTCCGGCAACACATGCTGTGTTCCAAGTTGCCATGGCCGCGCCGTATTTGATTATTTTACGTACAAAAGTTTTCCCATGCTGAATCGCGCGTTTTTGTCTGCTGGCAAGGCGTCTGTAAGAATCTTCTTGCGCGTTAACCGATTCGGTCATGCCGCTATTTCTATACATCTGCTGATTAAATGACTTAACTATTTTTAATTTTTCATCAATTTTATTTTTAAGCCTAACTTTATGATCCGTTAAGCGCTTGTTCATAATGTGTAAAGGTATAGAGGCTATGATGGAACCTCCGATAACAGCTGCGGCAAGCGGTGGATTAGCGGCAAGAGCCGCACTGGTTAGACACAAACCAATGGCGGCCGAAGCAGAAGCCTTTATCATTTTGCTTTTTTGGAACAAATAAGATGCGGCAGATTCACTTAACGTTTTTGCATATTGGGCTGTGTGATCAGGGTTTACACCATTACGTTCATTGCGTGCGCGGCGGTCAAAATCTTTATGCATGATAACGTCTGTTCTTTGTATAATGCGCTGTGCCACTAACCATTGAAGCATCTCTTCTGCGTTGCCGTTTGCTTCTGACAATCCGCCGGCTATGGCGTTTCCTGATAAAAGGTATAAACTTTTGGCAGATAATCTACCGGTAAAGATATCAGCAGAATTAAGCACACTTGAAACAGTTGATAACGCAATCATATTGCCTTTATCTTTTTTAATCAAATTTTCAATAATGTTTTTAGCTGCAGCCAATTCTTCTTTGGTTAGCGCTTTTTCATTCTCATCTTGATTTTTATTATTGTCCGCCATAGGAGCTCTCCTTAATAAAAATATTTTCGCATAATTTGTCTGATTTGTCAACGCTCGTATATGCGTGTATATATTTAAAAGTAATGCGCGGTGTTAAGATTCCCCCCAGTCACTGCGCTTAGCGAGTCGTTTTTAATGCAAAATCAGCTAAAACAAAAGGATACGGTATAAAAGCTATATTGAACTCACCGACAAGATATGTTATCTACATAATAATGTGCCCTGAAAAAATAAAAACCTCAAAAACTTTTATTCAGTATTTTTAATGGGTTGTGGTTTTTTATAAAAAAAGATAAAAAATATGTAAAAAAGTTATTGACAAGGAGAGGGGAATATCATATAAGGGCAATCACCGACCGGAAGGGCGGAGTTATAAAAGATAGTAGATAAGCAAAGAGGATATACAGGCTGCAGGCTGAGAAG
>CAVBCV010000029.1:0-19150 GCA_963594125.1 Lachnospiraceae bacterium | reverse complement strand
CTTCTCAGCCTGCAGCCTGTATATCCTCTTTGCTTATCTACTATCTTTTATAACTACCGCCCTTCCGGTCGGTGATTGCCCTTATATGATATTCCTCCCACCTTGTCAATAACTTTTTTATAAAAAATTGACGTTTTTAAAGCATTTTTCACAACCTTTTGATTCTGCTTGAATTTTATTAAAACAATCTTTCCTCTGAAATCTGCCCTTGTTTTCTTTTTATTAACCATAAACGTTTATAATAACGAGCAACAAATAGGGAGCTTTTGACTAAATGACTGTAAATTCTATAAAATTTAAAATATTGGCTGCGATTCTGTTTTTGGGACTCGCCGGATGTGCCTCCAAGCCCTTGGATTTAAATGGGGTTGACGGTTCTCCGGTGCCGCCAGCCTTTGCTAATTTTCCGGACATTCCGTTTCCGGAGCAAGCCTTTTTGGAGCTTGGCGATACTAAGGCTTTAGGTAGCGGCGACAACTGGATTGGCAGCTTGGTATTTACCGCGCCATATAATGCGAGTCGCGTTTTTGACTTTTATGTATTGGAAATGCCGCGGAATCGGTGGACAGAGATTGCGGTCGTGCGCGCACGCATTAGTCAGATGACCTATTTCAGGGATAAACGAGCTATTCAGATTTTGATAGAATCCACCGGCGATAACGACGCGCGCGTAACTATTACCGCGATTCCGAATCAGGCGGCATTACGATAATCGGTGACAACGCACTCTATTTAAAAGGACTCCTGAGATGAAATTTAACTTTTTTACTTTTGGCGGCTCACAATTTTGGGAAGATGTATTTTTTTATCAGAAATGGCGTATTCAACGTAATTGTCATTCAAAAATCTATCGCCTGCTTGACAACTGGGATATTAAAAGAGCCGAAGGCTCATTTGAAACCTGCCGCAAAGCATTTGTTAAATATATAGAAGTGTATGAGATTCCGCGTCAAAAGGGCGAGTTGGTAATTTTGCTGCACGGACTTAGCGAAACCAAAAGTATTTTCCGTCCGTTATGGAAGATGCTGGTTAATGAAGGCTACAACGTGGCGGCCATTAATTATCCCTCCACTCGCAAACCGATGAAATATCACATCAGGCAGCTTGAGTTCTTTTTAAATCACTGCGAAGATATTAATAAAGTGTCATTTGTAACTAAAGGCGCCGGTTGTCTGCTGCTCAGGATGTTGATTGCCAATACTTACGGTTGGCAGGATAATTTTAAGATAAACAGAGTGATTAACGTTAATCCGATTAACCGCGGCAGCGATTTTTTTGATATATTATCACGCTTTGCGCCGTTTAACTGGATTTTCGGACCAATGCTGAAAGAATGTAGACCGATGGACGCGCAATCAATTTCGCGTTTACCGAAAGAAACCGACATCGGGTTGATTTTTTGCGAGACGTGGACGCAAAAGCTTTTTTCGCCGATTGTGGAAAATTTTAAGAGTATGCCGCTTAAACTTGAAGTTAACGAAAAAGATTTTGCTTCTAAATCCGTGACTATAAAAAATACATATTGCAACGTGTTTAACAATCCGGAGGTTTTGGAAGCATGCTTAAAGTTTTTGAAAAGTGGAAAATTTAAGTAATTTAATGATATTGTAACACAATATGACGTATTTTTATGATAAAATGTAAATTGATTGTAATTATGAGGTAAAAATGAAGTCGCTTTTAACCAGTTTTATAATGTTTGCCGTGGTTTGTGCCGCATTATATTCAGGTGTGTTTAACTTTATGGCAAGCCCTTATATGCTGGCGTTTGCCATAATTTCGGTTATTGTGGTTTTGATTTTTGCCGTTAGAATTTTGGGCAACCCTCTGGCTAATAAGGATACCAAAAATGACGAACATGATAAAAAATAGTTTTCGCTTTATTGCCGGCGGGGTTATTGCCGCTTTTATGGTATTCGGCATGCTCCCCGAATCGGCGCAGGCTGCCAATAACACCAAGTTAGAGCAATTTACCGATAAAGAAATTGACGGTTTACTTGCTAAAATTAACACTGAGCTCGCAACGTTAAGAACCTTAACCAGCACTTATCAGAACAAACTCAGCTCATTTAAAAGTAAATCATACACTTATTCAATTTCACAGGCTGAGGCAGAAAGACTTGCTAAGCAAACCGTGACCGGCAACACTCCGATTCCGGTCGGCGATACTTTTGATGGTGTAATTAAAAAACTCGCCGATAAACTGATGGCGAAAACCCATACGCAAAAATATTCTGATTTTATTAAATGGAACAACGGCGCCGCAACCAGAATATTGAGATGGACCAAAGAAGAACAAGCCACCGCAAGCAACCCGCGATTTAAGATTAATCTTTCTATTGACTTTTCAGATACCGATTTGCACTGGGATAAAATCGCCGGTAAAGCCCGCAAGCAAGCCGGTATTGAACGCAATCCGCAAAACGGCGCCGACAAAGCCGTTGCCATGGCGGAAGAAATTGAGAGTGATTTAATGGCTGTGGTCAGACAGCACTCCATTGTTAAAAATTTGCTCACTGCGCTTAACCCCGGCAATTATGTAACATTATCATGCGCGGTTGAATTAAAAGACGGCGAAGAATGTCCGGTAGATAAAATTATATACACCGTGACTAATGAAGAAGGCAAGGCTCAAACCGGAGCCTCAAAAGGATGCGTGCCGCTGCCGGTTAAGTATGCGCAAATTCAGACCTGCATACTCTGCCCGCTGTTTAATGTTATTTTAAATACCGACCAAACTATTGCCACCAAGTCATATAACGCATTGGCATCAAGCTTTAGAAACTTAATTTTAATTGTTTTGGCATTGTTTGTAGCTTACCAGACATTAATGGTGGTAAGCGCCTTTACCAAGCAAGATACTCCGAAATATTTATCAACGTTGATGGTACAGGGCTTTAAGGTTTTAGTGGCAGCGTGGTTGCTCACCGATCCAGCTTATGTGTATGACTATGTGATTAACCCGTTAATGAAGGCCGGACTTGAGTTTGGTATTGAATTGATGTTAGATAATGACAACAATACCGCAACATTTAAAGGCTTGACCAATGAGGAAATGTCAGCAATGCCAAGCGGCGTAATCGGGCAAAATCTGCTTGCGAGCGTTATGGCCTCAATTAAGTTGTTTAACCGCACGGCGGCGCAAATGCCGGCAATCGGTTCATCATTGATATGTATTTCCACCCATGCGGCGGCACATATTTTGCCGGACTTTTCAATGCTGATTGAAGGCGTGCTGGTATGGGCTTTCGGATGGTTGATTATTTTGGCGGCAAGTTTTTATTTACTGGACTCGGTGGTCAGGTTTGGTATTTTCTGCGCGCTATTGCCGTTTTTAATTGCCTCATGGCCGTTTAAGGTTACTAAGCAATACGCAAATGCGGGTTGGAAAATATTTATGAACGCCTTTTTCAACTTTGTGATGATGGGTATTATTATCGGCTTAAACTCAGAGCTTATCGCACAGGGCTTAACCGGCAGTAAAGGCGGCATGGATGAATTGGAAGCAGCGATTAACGGCTCTAATGTTGACGAGTTAAAAGAATTGATGGACATCAGCGGCACAGACTTTTTGGTTTTAGTGGCTTGCTGTTTGTTTGCCTTTAAGCTGGTTGCCCAAATTAATGACCTTGCCGGTGATATTTCAGGTGGCGGCGGCGGTACGGCTATCGGCAGCAAGATTGGCGGTTTGGCAGCGCAAGCGGCTAAGAAGACTGTCTTTGCGGCAGGCGGCGCGGCAGGTTCAGTCGGCGGCGCAGTTTATGAAGCCTCGGGCGCTAAAGCTAAAGTTGACAATATGAAAGGCAAAGTTTTGGGCGGAGTGGCGTCAGTCGGAGCCAAAATCGGGCTCGGCGCTAAAGCTAACCCCAACGGAGCCGGAGGTCCGCGCCCGCAAAACAGAGGTTTTAACGGCGGCGGAAACGGGGCTCCTAACACCGGCGGCAATGGCGGCGGCGGAAACCAAGGCGGAGGAAATTCCGGCGGCGGAAACGGCAACCCGAATAATGGCGGTTCCGGCGGCGGTAATAATGGTGGTAATTCCGGTGGAGGCAACCAAGGCAATAATAGCGGCGGCAACCAAAACCAGGGCGGCAACCAAAACCAGAATAACAATGCCGATTCCGGCAATGCCGGCGGCAATAATAGTTCATTAGCAGATGAGTTTAACAGCGTATTCGGCGATGATGACGACGAGTAAAAGGATAAAACATGAAGCTGTGGGGACAAGACATATTTAAATTACTTAAAACCGGATTGATGATTATCTTTCTGGCTTTAAGTCTTGTCGGCTGCGGTTCAGACAAGGCGGATAACCGCGAGGTCAACGGCGTTGAGCTAAACGGTGAAGAAAGCGAGCTTGATGAAGAGCAACGCGCATGCTGGCAAGCCGGAATGCTAAATATGTTTTATAACGCAATGTCAGAATCTGCTATGAACGCATACCCTAAAGTTACGCAAAGCGCCATGGCTTTTATTATGGTGGCGTTTGCGCTTTGGCTTTCAATCAGATTATTAAAACATGTCAGCTCCGTGGTTGAAGAAGCGCCGGCAGAAGTTTGGACCGAAGTTTCGCGAATGGCCTTTTTATGCGTGCTATGCGGAACCTTGGCATCATCAACCACATTTTTATTGTTTGTGTTAAATAAATTAATTTTTCCGATATATTATGCCTTTTTGGAATACGGAAGCCGAATCGTTGAATTAGCAGGCTCCGATGAAGATATTAACCCCAAAGGACAAATGCTCGGCTCAACCTGCATGTTTTACACCAACTCGCTGGTTTGCAAAGCGCCTCAGCTTACCGACGTTGGTTTTCCAAACGGAAAAGCCGTATTCCCGAGCGGTCCGTCTGAGATGATGCAATGTTTGGTGTGCGCCACCAGCGACCGTATGCAAATGGGCTTTTTGGTTTCAAAAGAAATGCTGGCGGCAACCAGTTTAACCAGTTGGGTTGCGGGCGCGTTTATCTTTTGCATATTCGTGATTGTTAAAGTTTCATTTGTCTTTTATATAGTTGACAGTATTTTCCGCATGACGATAGTGGTAATTATTCTTCCGTGCCTAATTTTGGCCATACCATTTAAATTCAGTCGCAAATGGGCAAAAGAAGGACTAATGACTATTTTTAACTCATCGGCGGTTATGATGTGTATTGCCATTATCGCCACGATGGCAATGCTAGCCATGCAAACGGTTATTAATGATAACCACGAATTTTTGGGAGATAGGCAAGCTTATCAGGAATTTGGCATTGTTATGCTTTGCATGCTGTTGATTGCGTTTTTGGTATTAAAAAGTATCGGGCTTGCGGTCAGTATGGCAAACTCTTTGGTTAAAGGCGCGGGAGGCACTGATTTTCAGAAAAAAATCGGTAAATTGGCGGCATGGACCGGGCAAAAATTGCTGGGCTTGGTTACCATGGGGGTTGGCTCAGGTTTAACTAAACTTGCCACCAAGAGCGCAGCGGCGCAAAAGGTTAAAGACAAAGCCAAAGCGGCCGGAAACTTTTTTGACCGTATGGCAGGGAGGGACAGAGAATGAAAAAAACAGCCTCTTTAATATATTGGGTTTTGGCGGTATTTTTAATTGCTCTGTTTGCTTTCAGCAACACGGCCTCAGCTCTTGACAATAATTATACCATTGTTTGCGGAAAAGCCGGAAGTAAACCGGTTAACTGTGATTTGAGCACACAACGTTGTTATTTATGCACGGAAAAAAGCGGCAGTCCCTTAATTCGCACCACGATTGAAGTTTTTAAATGTCAAAGCCGCGATGCCAGAGTTCCTAAAAATTGTAAAGTTTCAAACACCGGCGGCGTTACCGGCTCGGCAAACTTAAAAATTTTGGGTCTGCGCTTTTTTGATAAAGAAGGACAAAAGTGCATAACATCAAATCTTAAAGCTATGTATGGCTCAACTTGTTACAGCTGTGAGATTGTGGAAACTTTAACCTCGGCATTTGTTAAAGCCGCCGCTAAAGCTTATCAGGTATCGCGCGAAGCGGCAAACGCTATTTTGATAGTGGCATCGTTGATATGGGTTGCGTTTTATGTGTTAAAAAACATTTCATCATTTACAACCGTTGAACCGCGGAAAATGATACAAGATTTAATGATTCAGTTTTTTAAAATTTATCTGGCTTTCGTGATTATTAACTCCGGTATTCAAACCATTTTACATTACACGCTTGAACCGGTTATGAACGCCGGTACCGATTGGGGCAGCGCTATTATTGCGGCCAACACTGACACGGACGGAGGCAATTGATATGCGACAAACAATAGGTAACATAATTAAAAAAATATTATACAGTCTGCTGATTATTGCCGTAATTTCGGGCTACGCATTTTCGGCGGCGCAGGCGTCTGATTACGGACACAAACTTTCTAAGGCGGAACGTGAGCGGTTATGCGATGAAATCAGAACCTCAACAATCAACTCGCCGAAACGTGTTACGTCAATTGGCGGCGGAATTATTCCGGACTCGGTTTTGCTCAGTATTTTTAATACTACCAAAGACATCAGCGATGCATCATCATTTGTGCTTGTTTTAGGACATGCCCTCACCTGTCATGCGGTCGGTCCAGGCTCTAAACAAGCTAAAGTATTGGGCGTTACTTTGTTCAGAGTACCGAATATATCCGTTTGGCTGTGCGGCGCGGTTATATACTTTTTCGGGTTTATGCTGACGTTAAGCATTACGTTTTATTTGGTGGATATTGCGTTTAAGCTCGGGTTTGCCATTATTATGCTGCCGATAGGCGTGGCGTTGTGGCCATTTCCGGCAACCAAAGACAAACTTTCGGCCTTAATCAGCATTATGCTAAGAAGCGCGGCTATATTTGTATTTTTAGCCCTCGCCGTTTCATACGCGCTGAATTTAATCGGCGAATCAGGCGGCGGACTGGAAGAAGTTTTTGCCGATATTGATAATGACCGCACCGATAATGTGTCAGAAAACTTCAGTTTGGCAAGTTCGCACTTTTTGATAGTACTGTTTGCGTTGATTTACTCTATGAAATTAGTGGGAACTGCAGTTGCCGATTATGCCGATAAGTTTTTTCCTGACCAAACCTTCGGGAAAGCCGCTCCTATCCACGGCAGTATGACGCAGGGTATGGATTTTGCCAAGAAAAAAGCTATTCAGCCGGCGGCGATGTGGGCGGGTGACGTTGCCAAAACGCAAATGGGGCGCGCAACCGTTGGCGCCGGTAAATTGTTATCGGGTGAATATAACCAACAAATTAAACGAGCCGCTTATTTTACCGCTCACCCCGGAGTGGCTGCGCAACAGTTTGGTCGCAAAACCGCCAAATTTACCGCTAATATGGGTGCCGGAATCGCGCGTGCCGGAAACAGCGTAGTAACCGGCGGATTAGGACGGATTATACTTGGCAAAAACGCAAGCAACGAGCTTAAA
Organism: Lachnospiraceae bacterium; assembly: GCA_963594125.1. Taxonomy (GTDB): domain Bacteria; phylum Pseudomonadota; class Alphaproteobacteria; order RF32; family CAG-239; genus CAAFZY01. The sequence goes on along the minus strand of CAVBCV010000029.1, from coordinate 11,731 downwards.
AGTAAATTTGCAAATAAAATTAATTCCGCGCAAAACAGCGTTCAGCAATGGGCGGACAGCCATGATGAAGCTATTAATCAAGATGTGGCAAATTCAAGAATTTCACAAGTTGCTCACGCCGCGCATGAAAAATTTAATGAGGTTGATGAAAAATACAGCAAGGTATTTGAGGGGCTGGATATGGCAACAGAATCCATTAACGGTCTGAAAGACCGCGTTAATCAGCCGGTTGATAATGTGGTGAATAAAATTAAAGAGGGCATTAATGAAACTTTTGCCGACCGACCTGATGACGGCGGTATTACGGCCTTGGGCAAAGCGGCGGTGCGCGGAACGCTAAGAGCGCCGGTATCGCTTGCGGGCGGAATTTTAAAAATGCCGACTAACGTGGCTGCCACCGCGGCAAAAGCTCCGATAGCAATGGCAAAAGGCGCGGCGCATTTGCTGCATGTTAAGGGCATGGCTAAATCAACCGGAAGCTTGTTAAAGACGGTTGGCGACAGAATGCAGCGTAATAAAATGTCAAAAGAGAAAAGAGCGGCGCGGCTCGCAGAATGGAATGCGGAGCAAGAGGCTGAGGAAGCTATAGAAAAAGCAAAAGAAGAGAAAGAACAGTACGCAAAACATATAGATATTGGTGATTAACAAGGAGCAAATTGAAATGAGACGGAAACAAAAAAATATGATGATATGGCTCTGCGGCATTATCTTTGCCGCCGGAGTATATCTGTTGCCGTTAATTTCAAACGCGCAGAGCTTTGGCGGAAGTTCAGGCTGCGGGCAAGACTGTAATAACGCCACCTGCAAACTGGCAACCGGAACCAACGGTATGTTGCTCAATAAGTGTCCGTCAGGCAGACGCTATGACGTTGATCCGAACTGTATTATGAACCAAAACGCCCGCACGGGAGCTTGTCTTGACACCATGCCGGTATCAAGTATTAACCGCGTGGCAGAAACTAACTGTTACCGTGCTAATGGCGCCGGCGGTAATCCCAAACCGCGTAACCATGAAGGCACCGACTATGCCGCTAAAGAAGGAACCATAGTTACCGCGGCGGCAGACGGTCGGGTATTTTGGGCAAAATGGCTTGGCGGCGGCGGACGTACTCTTATGATTGAGCATGAAAAAAAATGTCAGTGCACAGCCGGAAGCGGAACAGGCTCAGGTTGCGATAACAAATACATTACAGTTTACATGCACCTTAAAGCTTATTTGGTAACCGGCGGAAACGTTACCAAAGGGCAACCTATCGGTTTGGTCGGCGGCTCCAATTACGTTAGCCCTAAAAAAGGCATTCCCGGACAATCATGCGACTACCCGACTCCGAACGGCGCATGCAAACCTTACGGACCGCACCTTCACTTTGAAATTCATAGCGGCAGCGCCTCAAAAGGGTATTCCAATTTAAAATCTTCAATTATTAACCCGCTATGCGATGATATTCAAACATTTTGCGGCGGTTGCCCGTATGACGTTAAAAAATGTCAGGACAAGACCGGTTCAAACGAATGGGAAGAATTAGGTGAAGAAGCTAAAGCGGATAAATCAGAGGCAACCGGAAACGGACAAATGCCGGTTCAGCCTGATCCGGGCATTGGCGGCGGCACGTCAGATAGTCCGGGGCTCAGTTATGCCGCTGTCAGCGGGTGCGCTTTGGAACAGTTTTTGCCTAAAGATGATGAATGTTGGTTCTGCCCGCTGTTTACCGCCATTTTTAACACGGCAAGCAAAATCGCGCTTAAAGCTTATTTGGCTTTAGCCGGCGGAATCGCTAATTTGGTATTGGTTTGTTTTGCACTCTGGACTGGCATTTTTGTATTGAAACACGTTACTGCCGTTGAAGTTAAAAGTCCTAGCAAAATGTTGCAGGAATACTTGTTGCAAACCTTTAAGGTGGTGCTGGTGGTGCTCATTTTGAAAGGCAGTTATTTTCAGGTAATGAATTATTCGCTTGAACCTGTATTTAACACCGGCATGCTGTTTTCACAGACCATGACCGGCGGTGGCGAGTGTTCATCTGCCATTTCAGGCAATATTTCAGGTTTTGATAAAAACATGAGCAGCGAAGCAACCGGCGGCTTGCCCGTGTCTATGGGTAAAAACATTGTTTGCAGTATAAAAAGCATGCAAGACAGCGTCAGCAAACTGATGGCCTTCGGGCGACAGGCAATGTGCGTAGCATGGAAACCTAAGGCCATTATCCGCAACATTATTCCGTCTTTCCCGTATTTATTTACCGGTATAGTGCTCTATATCGGCGGGTTGGTTTTGCTGATTGCGTTTCCGTGGTGCTTGGTTGACGCGGTGTTGCAAATGGCGATTGCCGCGGCATTAGCTCCGGCCGCTATCGGAGCGTGGGCATTTAAGCTTACTGCAAAATATTTGGGCAAAATATGGAACTTCTTTATGAACGCCATGTTTAATTTTGTATTTTTGAGCATAATCCTTTATATTATAATGACCGTGGTGGGGCAATTTATGCAAAGACTTGACACTTACGCCAACGAAAGCACCGGTTGGGACTTTTTGATAAACCCGATTGACGGCTTGGCATATTGGGGTATTACCACTTTGCAGTTGGTGGTTGTGTGCCTGCTCGGTTGGGTATTGCTAGACCAAGCCAAGTTATTTGCCGACAAGTTTGCCAAAGGAGCCGATACTGGCGATGTTGGGCGCAGTGTGGGCGGTTTGGCGGCGCAAGCCGGAAACAAAGCTCTAGGCACTGCCGCGCAGATTGGTAAAGCCGGACTTAGCGCCGGCGCGCAGGTGGCTGACCATTTTGTAGGCTCCAGAATCAGACAGGCTCGCAACAATTATCGTATGAACAAAGTTAAAAACGGAAGCGACAATGTTACCACCGATGCTAACGGCAATACCGTTTACGAGCGCACTCGCCGCAATTTGTTAGGACAAAACGTTACCCGCCGCGTTACAATCGGCGCTAACGGCAAAGAGGTATGGTCTAAAGAAAAACCGTTGCTCACTAAAGAGCTTGGCAACAACATTCGCGATGCCGCCAATCAACACCGTTTAGAAAAAATGATGAAGGAAGGCACCGCCATAACCGATGAAGACGGCAATATTCTTGGCTATCAGATGGAACACTTTAACGCTTTTGGTCAGAAAGTTACCTTAACTGCCATGAAAGGCGAGGATGGAGAGTTTCATATTAATAAAGAAAAACGTTCATTACGTATGGGAATTTTATCTAAGGTAGCCAAAGACGGCTCCGCTTTGCAGGCATTTGCCGACCGTAACGCGGTATTTAAGCAAAAGGCTCTCGGCGCGCACAATGAAAGCAGGCAGAATATTACCTCAGACTCGCTGATGTCAGTGCGCAAAATGACTGACCGCAACGGCAATGTCATACGCGAGGATATTCAGTTTAAGCCTTCTGTTATTAAACATATAGTTAATAAAGACGGCACCTTAAACACTGCTATGCTGGCGCAAATCAGAGCAGGTTCAGGCTTTGATGACAAAACCTTAAACACCGCTCTTGCGCTTGAGATAATGAAGCACCGCGGCATTAACATAAGTTCGGCTTTTGCGGCGCGCGATGTCAGCTTAGATAACAGAGGCGTTCTGCACTTAAAGCAAACCAACGCCGACGGCACCACAATTGAACTTAACAGCGCGTTTGGAAACGGCAAACAGATGCTTTCAGAATTTAAGCAAACCGCGCGTGACGGCAGTTACACCGCTATTCTTGACAACGGTATTATGAAGGCGACAACCACCTACGTTGCCGGTCAGGAAGAGGCGACTGTATCTTATGCGTTTGCCGACGAATATTATCGCCGCCATCGTTACATGAAACCGCTTGACGGCAATGGAAACTTTGCGGCCAGTATGGATGTTGCGGCTGCCACGTTCGGGTTTAGTGAAGCTGACGTTATGATGCACGCCGAGCAAGTGCGTACCGGCAGCGCTCATACCGTAAATGCTGCTTATGTTAGCGCCTTCAGCACAAACAACGAACAACAAAATACTAACGAAAGAACTCAGAACAGCGGCGAGAATAAGCAGAACCAAGGTCAACCCAATACACAAGGTCAACCGAATACACAAGGCTCACCAAATACACAGAACCAAAGCGAGCCGGATACCCGCAATCAAAATCAGCAGCCGGAAAACACTCAGCCTACCGCTGACTCAGGCTCTCAGGCAGATGGTAATTCACATCGTTATGAAGAGCCCAACACTCCGAATAATTTATCGGGCGATGACAGATTTGACTACGGTAAAGACTGGAGACTTGACCCCGAAACACATAGCGAGAGCAAGACTGACGCTTTCGGCAACACCACGGTTACCACCTATGACCGATACGGAAACAAGCGTGAAGAAACTGTTATGGCTAATAACAATCCGACCGATATTCGCAAAGCGCAAGAATATGCCGCCGACGGGACTTTGCAATCTGAGTATTTAAAAGACGAAAACGGCAACATAAGCAAAGCCGACTATTACAAAAACGGTAAAATGCATCGGCTGAAATTAGAAAATGCAGATGGTTCAAAGACTGAGCTTTCATACTATGAAAACGGCACGCGCAGCAGGATGTTTGTTCATAAGGTTGACGGCTCGGAAGAAGAAACGCGTTCATATTCAGACGGTTCGCTTGAAATGCAGCGAATCCGCTTAGCTGACGGTTCGGAAAGAGCAGAATCCCGTCATGAAAACGGCAAACTGGCGATTGTGTATACAACCAATGCCGACGGTTCGGGCGAGCGCAAACATTTTGATGAGGAAGGACATCTGGAACATACCTGGAAAAATAAACAAGACGGTTCCTCTGAAGAAATTGCTTACAGCCGCGACGGCAAAACGCAATTCCGCCTCAATAAAAATGCGGACGGTTCAGAACAACAGGTTGATTATGATGACAGAGGATTGATGAATCATCAGCGTATCCGCAACACTGACGGTTCAGAGGAACACACTTTTTATGACGAATATGGCAATATCACGTCACGACAGACGGTTCCGCCCAATGCGTAACTAAATGTAAAAGCAGTGTTTTTGACCGGTTAAACAAAATAAAATTAACATTTTGTTCATTTTATACAAATAACTGACATTTTTGTCTTGCATATTTTTTGGCGCGGATTATTATGAGTTTAGTCAATAAATATTAAAGAGGCATAAGATGGAAGAAATTATTTTCCCGAATCAAATCAGAATGCACCGCCGTTTGAGAGGTATGTCAATGCAAGAATTGGCTGATCACTTAGGGGTCAGCTTATCTGCCATTTCAAAAATTGAAAAGGGTTATCGCCGCCTTAATCAGGAACAACTGATTCAGGTTGCGGAGCTTACTGATTGCACTTTGCAAGATTTATACGTTAATGAACAAAATTCACAGCAAGAAGTTATTCAGGCATGGCGTCGCGAGCAAGAAAGACGCAGCAAAATTAATGAAAACGCCGGCTTAAAAACTTTGGGCGCGGCTTTGCGTCATTTGCGTACCGACCGCGGACTTACTTTGATGGAAGTTGCCGAAAACGCTGATATGACTTTATCGGTTTATCACCGCATTGAAATGGGACAGCGTGAAGTTTCAGACAAAGAATATTTAAATATCGCGCGCGCTCTTTCTATGTCAGTTGAAAAACTTAAAGATGAAGTTAAGCGCTTGCATGACGCCGGTCAACTGGAAGACATTATTCAGAAAAACGATACTAAGTATAAATTGCTTGCAACTCCGAAAGGCGCTGTTTCATCCGTTTTTGCTTCTTTTTCATCTGAAAACACCAAAATTAAAGTATTCGGTTCAGCCGGAAAAGACGGCAACATTATTATTGACCGTGAAGATGAAGAAGCCAAAGAAGTTGCTCGTCCGGTTCAGCTTGCCGGAAAACGTGACGCTTACGGCGTTAATTTGTGCACCCGTCGTTTGGGTTCATTGCTGCCGAATCGCGCAATTTTGTTTGCCGACCCGCAAGACGTGGTCAGCATCGGCGATATTGCTTTGTATTATGTCAGCGATAATATTGCCGAGCTTTTAAGCATTCGTGAAGACGAGAATGGCGAGCTGTACGGAATACGCTGGAACCCTGATGAAAAAATCAAGCTCACCAACAATGATTTAAATAAGATGCATAAAATAGTTGCAATCAATTTATAATCTGCTAAAACTCCACTGAAAAGCGGAGTTTTTTTTATTGTTTATTAACTTGAAATTTACTCCTGAGCGATTAAAATGTCGCTCTAAGATGGTATTAGTTTTTTAAAGGGATTTAACTGTGGCTGACGAGCTGGTAGAATCTGCGGAATTTGGCAGAAAGAAAAAAGACGAAGAAGAGCCGATTTTGGTTGCTCAGCGTTTTTTAAATATTTATCGGCAAATGCATATTTTTAATAAAGAACGCCAAGAACAATTTGACGATATGTTGTTGGCGCTTCCGTCAGATATTCGCATTTTGTTAAGCACCCTCCCCGGCGGTTCGCTGTTGCTTGAGCATATTGAAGAAGTTGAGCACAAGCGCGGTTTGGTATCGCCGAATCTTAATGTTAAAAGCAGCGCCAATTTTCGGAAAAAAAGCGCTGATGATTTAATGCAGTCATCGGCTCCAAGCACTCCCAAGGCTGATAACACGGCAAAACCGGCCGCAAATAACGGCGGCGGAGGAGGTGTTATTATTGACGCTTCTTTTGCCTCAGAGCTTTCAAATTCATTGTCATTTGCTCTGCAGCAAACCGAGAGACGCTATAAAGATGATATTCGGGCTTTAACCGAAACAATTACCCGTTCAATTACGGAATCGCAAACCACTATCGCCAATATGATGAAAGATGTTATGTTGGCATCGCAAATAGCTGTGCAAAACCAAGTGCTTGCTGCTCAAAACGCTGCTCAACAAGCTCAGAACGCCGCGGCGCAAAGTGTAAATGCGGCAACAGCAAATGCCACTCCTGCGCCACAAGCGCCGGTAAACGAGCCGGTTAAAGAAACAACTGAGAAATCGGAAGTTAAGCCGGAAGCAGTTAAAGAAGTTGCAGAAGTAAAGCCGGTGGATGAGGTTAAACCGGCGGCAGCAGTTAAACCGATTGAGGAAGTAAAACCGGCGGCAGCTAAAAAAGCGGATGAGCCACAAAAAGAGGCTCCGACCAATAAAGAATCTCAAGCTCCGAAAGAGGCTCCGGCAAAAGAAACTCCGGCAGCTAAGGAAATTACGAAGCCGGCGGCTAAAACCTCCGGTAAAGACAAGGCAGATATTAAAGAAACTGTAAAGGCAAGTAAAGCCTCTCCGGCAACCTCGCCTGAAAAAGATAAAAACGAAAATTCAGATAGTAAAAATTTATTACCGGCTAAACAAAATGCTAATGTTCCGGTTATCATGCCTGAAAAAGCCAAAACAAATGAACCTGCTAAGCCCGCGGATAGCAAACCTGAAGCTAAAGCCGAGCCTAAGTCGGTGGCTAAAACGGAAGTCAAAGACGAGGTTAAATCGGAAGTTAAAGAAGAGCCTAAGCCTGAGCTTAAACCTGAAATTAAGGCTGAACCCAAACCAGAAGAAAAAGCAGAAACAAAGGCTGAAAATAAGACTGAAGTTAAACAGGATAATGATACCGATAAAGATGATAAAAACAAACCTTTGCCGGAAGATGAGAACCCGCTCAGCAAAATCAGGCAAGCCTTAACAGAACCGGTTAATAATAAGCCGGATAAATCTGCCGATAAGCGCAATCAGGGCAATAAAAACAATAATCAGCAACCCGCTAAAAAGAAAAACAAAAGCACGTTGATTATACCTGAGGATATTGTATCGCTCGCTAATTTGCCGGATACACCGATTTCATTGGACGATATTCCGGATTCACCGATTTCATTAGATGATATTCCGGATACCTCATTAACCGAAAAGCCGAAAGAAGCTCCGGCAATTAATTTGCATAATGAATCTGAAAAAGCAGCAACAGAGCCGGTTCTGCCTGCTGAAAACGCGGCAACCGCAAGCGATACCCCTGCCCCGCAAACCGATAATGATGAAGACTGGGAATGGGAATATGTTGATGAAAACGGCGCTCCCGAATCTGATGGCAATGACGATGACTGGGAGTGGGAATACGTTGAAGATGACGGTTCTGCCGATGATTCTGACAGCGATGACTGGGAGTGGGAATACGTTGAAGATGACGGAACCACGCCGGAAGATAAAAAAGACTGAATGTAAAAACTTTGCTTTATTGCAAAAAAGTGATTTACAAAAGTTTTATCCTAAATTATTCTTAAACTTAAGGAGTGAAATATGGAACAAAATAACAATACCGCCGCTTCCGATGTAGCTACTCAAGATATGGTTATTTCGCCGGTTACAAAAGAAGATTTATGGTACGTTGATAATTATCTGGTATTAAGAGATTATTACGACCGTACCATTTCACGTATTGCCGCCCGTTGTATCAGAATGGGCAATATTGCTCTGGAAGAATACCCTTTTTACAACTACATTTTGGACGTGCTTGAAGAAATTTGCGATACCGGAAATTATATTTTATCGCGCAAAGAACTTTATCCGTATGTTGAGCGTAAAATTGCAGGCGGTGTAAACGCCCTGCAAAAAAACGTTAATCTGTATCAACAGGAATTACAAAATAACTCATCGCCGGATATGGTAAAACAAGACCCGCAAGAATTAAACAAAATGAAAGAAGCCCTCGGCGAAATTGATAAGTCAACCGACCCGACCGTCGGCGCCGGTATGAATATGGACGATGTGGTTAACAAGCTTTTGAAACAAGCTGAAGAAGACGGCGAAGTTAGCGTTGAAGACGTTAACGCATATAACGGAGAAAAACAAGAATGATAAAAAAGCTTTATCTGCTGACTGTTTTGTTTGCATGCGTAATTTCAGCATCGTGCCAATTACACCAAAATGAACAAACCGTTGTTACCAAAGATACTGAATCGGATATTTACCGCTTTAACACTGAGGTAGTTTATCCGGCAGATCAGCGTTATATTCGCACGCCTGACGGAGCCAACGCACTGGATTTAGAAACCCCGCTGCGTTGCAACGTTAACTGGGAAACGCAGCAAATGGTTTTGACTTTGCCGATTAATAATTCAGCCTTTAAGTTTGAGCGCATGGAGCGCAATGACAAGCTTCCGCGTTTTGAAGTTACCGGCTTTACGTTTGATACTATGCCTGCGGAAAAAGCTTTATACAAACTCACCAAAGAAGCCGGAATTAAACTGGTGGCTAAAGATGCGCCTTACGCAAGCTTATCAGGTGATAATATTAAAGGCGAGTTCAGCGATGTGGTTAATATGATAACCAATGCCGCGGAAGTTTATTACTCTTATAATAATGACACCAAAACCATGACCCTGCATCGTAAGAGCGAAATGATTTTATATGTTCCGCAATCGCGACCGCTGATTTTGGCATTTTTGGATGTGTTGCGCGGCTCGGGGATTACGGATATGACCACCAACTGGGCGGATTATTCCATCACGTTTGACGCTGATATTGAACTGCAGAACAAAATCACCACTTTAATCAATTACTTTGAGAGCAATCCGAACTTGGTTGCTTATGATGTCAGCGTATTTAAAATTTATCCTAATGACGGCTGCGACGTTGAGTGGAAAAACTTGCTTGACGCATTCCACTTTGGCTCTATTACCACCGCACAGACCGGCGTTATCGGCAGAGTTTTGACCACCACCAACGATATTAACCTTGAAAATCTGCAACACTTTTTAGGCAAAAACGCTAATGTTGTTTCCGTGTCAGAAGGAAAATTTGTTGTGCCTAATCTGTGGCTCTCACGTTTTGATGTTGGTAAATGCGGAAAAATGAAGTGCGCCGAATCAGAACTTTCAATTTTAGCCAAAGCGTCGGTTAATAAAGATAACCATATTAACACCGATGTTACGCTTGAAACCGCTAACGGGCAAGTGACCCAATTTAAGGTTCGCAACAAGCTTGGTGAAAACTTTATGATTATCGGCTTGCCGAATGCGTTGTTCGGACAAACCTCACCGCGCTCTGAAACCGTTATTTTTATGGTTCCGCGCTTAATCAGAACCTTAAAAACTACTGAAACTATTAAAAATAAAATCTAAGGAATAAAACGATGGATGATTTAGATTTAGACGATATTGACTTGGAAAACTTTAACTTTGATGATGTTTCCAACAAAAACAAACAAAAAAAAGCTCCGGAAGTTAATAATGTGAACACTGTTGCTCCGGCTCCGGCGCAAAATCAGAGTGAAAATCAAAGCGAGGCTCCTAAACAGGCGGCTGAAACGAACACCGTTGCCCCTGCCCCGGAGATGGAAAATCGCCCGCGTCTACGCAAAATCAAACGTCCGAAGTTCCACAACGGACCGATTAATAATGTTAATATGCCGAATATAAACGAGATGAACTTAAACGCTCCATCTCCGACTGAGGCTTATCCTGAGCACCATAATCCGACCACTGCTCCGGCCGGAGGGCTGATTCGGGCAAGCGATTTGCCGTTATCAGCGCAAGCAAGTAATCAATACAACCCGATGAATATTGATAATTCACAAATGCCTTACGGCAACAATTATGTTACCGATGACGATGAATTTGTTTATCAGGGCAATGACGGCGCTATTATGGGCAAAACCGATAACAAAAAAATATTAATCGTTGCTTTTGTATGCTTAATTATCGGTATGCTGATGGGCAAATTCTTCTTTTCATCAGAACAGGTGGTGCAAAACGGATTGCAAGGAGTTGTGGTTAACCCTGAAGTTCCGAACGGACGCGCAAGATGTGGTTTGGCAGAACGCACTCAGGGCTGTGTTTTGTATATTATGAACCCGCAACGTCAGGATTTAAATGGTCGTGATTTTTATGATTGGGCTTCACAGCTGACCGGAAGACAACGTTTTGTAATTGAGACCGGAAACATGCGTTATTCAAGCGTAAAAATCCGTCCGGGAAATATTGCGCAGCTTAATATTCCGCCATTGCAATAGCGGTAATGATAAAAAAGCAAAAGGGCTGATAAAAATCAGCCCTTTAAAATTACATAAACGCAGTTACCTTAACGGAAATTTTTCATCAACATATTCCGCGAGGGTCATGGCGCCGTATTTACGCAAAAGCGTAAGCATACAGCCGTTAGGATTATTGACAAACCCGAGTGCGGGAGCAGCAATCGCCGGAACCGCGCAATAAGGGTTGGCGTCTTTTTCAACCAGAATGTTCGGGTTTGCGCCTTGCATTAATAATTTTTCAACCCGCCGAATATTATTTTCAGCGACTGCCGCACAAAGCTTTTTAGCTTGTACGTATTCTTCATCATTATACATACCAAAAAAATTAAAATTACGATTTATAGTTTAGGTTCTGCAAATGTTTTGTCAAGTATTTTTAAATACAACTTATGCACAGCAGAGACTCGTAAATATTGCAAAAAAAAAACGCGGAGTACAATAAGCTAAAAGTAACAAATTAAAGGAGATTTTTGATGATAAAAGCAGAAAATGGACGGTCTATGGTTGAGATGTTGGGTGTCTTGGCGATTATCGGTGTTTTATCGGTCGGAGCTATTGCCGGATACAGCAAAGCGATGATGAAATATAAGCTCAATAAATTAAGCGACCAGATGAACCATATTATGTCGGCGGTCAGCCGCAACACCTCGTCATTTAACAACTTGAGCGAGGGAACTTCTTTGACCAACTTATTTATTAAAATGGGCGAAATCCCGAACGCGATGGTGAAAAATTCCA
>CAVBCV010000028.1:0-19976 GCA_963594125.1 Lachnospiraceae bacterium | reverse complement strand
AGTAGTCAACACGTTTACCTAACAAGTTTTGACGGAAACGACCTTGTTTACCTTTGAGCATATCGGACAAAGATTTAAGCGGGCGTTTGCTGGTGCCGGTAATGGCGCGAGCGCGGCGTCCGTTATCAAACAAAGCGTCAACCGACTCTTGCAGCATTCTCTTTTCATTGCGAACGATAATGTCAGGAGCATGCAGTTCAAGCAAGCGTTTTAAGCGGTTGTTACGGTTAATAACGCGGCGATACAAATCGTTTAAGTCTGAAGTTGCAAAACGACCGCCATCCAACGGAACCAACGGGCGCAACTCAGGCGGAATAACCGGCAGAACGGTTAAAATCATCCATTCAGGCTTGGTGTTAGATTCAATAAACGATTCAACAATCTTTAAGCGTTTAACCAACTTTTTGCGTTTGGCTTCAGAATTGGTTTCTTTTAATTCGGCACGCATGCTGGCGCGTTCGGCTTCCAGGTCAATGTTCGCCAAAATTTCGCGCAGAGCTTCAGCACCGATACCGGCACGGAACGCGTCTTCACCGTATTTATCCAAAGCGTCTAAATACTCGTCTTCGCTCAAGAGCTGATTAACGGTTAAGTCAGTCAAGCCCGGCTCAATTACGATGTAGCTTTCAAAGTACAAAACTCTTTCCAATGACTTCATCGGAATATCAGTGAGCATTGAAATACGGCTCGGCAAAGACTTTAAGAACCAAATGTGGGCAACCGGCGCAGCCAGTTCAATATGCCCCATTCTTTCACGACGAACTTTGGAAAGCGTAACTTCAACGCCGCACTTTTCGCAAACGATACCGCGATATTTCATTCTTTTGTATTTGCCGCACAAGCATTCATAATCTTTTACCGGACCAAAAATGCGGGCGCAGAACAAACCGTCGCGCTCCGGCTTAAAGGTACGATAGTTAATGGTTTCAGGCTTTTTAACTTCGCCATAAGACCATGAACGAATTTGTTCAGGAGAAGCAATAGAGATTTTGATTTCATCAAAGTTCTCTTCAGCCGGCTGCTGACCAAAAAATTTCATTACATCATTCATTATTATTAAACTCCTTATCCTTAAACTTCTTCGTTCAACATTTCAACATTCAGGCACAAAGACTTCATTTCTTTTACCAAAACGTTGAATGATTCAGGAACACCGGTTTCAAACGTATCTTCGCCGCGAACAATGGCTTCATAAACCTTGGTACGACCGTTTACGTCATCTGATTTAACCGTCAACATTTCTTGCAAGGTGTAAGCGGCACCGTATGCTTGCAATGCCCAAACTTCCATTTCGCCGAAACGTTGTCCGCCGAATTGAGCTTTACCACCGAGCGGCTGCTGAGTAACAAGGCTGTACGGACCAACCGAACGAGCGTGCATTTTTTCGTCAACGATGTGGTGCAATTTAATCATGTAAATGATACCAACGGTAACTTTACGATCAAATTTTTCACCGGTACGACCATCATACAAGTCAATTTGACCGGAGGTCGGCAAACCTGCCATTGAGAGCATGCGGTTAATATCATCGCCGCTGGCACCGTCAAATACCGGAGTTGCCATCGGAATACCGTTTTTAAGGTTAGAAATAAGTTCCATTTTTTCAGGTTCATTCATCGGTTCAATTTCAGCTTTATACTGTTTTTCACCGTAAATTTCCTTCAAACTGGCGTTAAGCTCGTCAATAGTTTTCTCACCTTTTTTGTACTGTTCGCACATCTCGTTTAACTGTTTGCCAAGTTCTTTGGCAGCCCAGCCCAAGTGCGTTTCCAAAATTTGTCCTACGTTCATACGTGAAGGCACGCCGAGCGGATTCAGCACGATGTCAACCGGAGTACCATCTTCCATGTACGGCATATCTTCAAGCGGCAGAACGCGTGATACAGTACCTTTGTTACCGTGACGACCGGCCATTTTATCACCGGTTTGCATTTTACGTTTGGTAGCAATAAATACTTTAACCATTTTCAACACGCCCGGAAGCAGGTCATCACCGCGTTGAACTTTTTCAACTTTATCATCAAAGTGAGCCTGAACCTTGGCAACACGCGCGTCAAACGCAGCGGAGAACTCTTCAATCTGAGCCATAATCGCTTCATCTTTAACTACAATCTTGCGCCACTGTGATGACGGAATTGCATCAAGCATTTCAGCGGTTAAAGTTGCCTTTTTATCAATGCCCTTAGGAGCATCTACAACGGTTTGCCCGGTGAGCATAGCTTTTAAGCGAGCATCATAGTTGCGGCGAACAATAGCGATTTCATCGTCACGCTCTTTAGCAAGCTGTGAAATTTCATGCTGTTCAATAGAGAGGGCGCGTTCGTCTTTTTCAACGCCGCGGCGTGAAAATACGTGAACGTCAACAACAACGCCTTCAATACCAGGCTGAACACGCAATGAAGTATCGCGGACATCGCTGGCTTTTTCGCCAAAGATGGCGCGCAACAATTTTTCTTCCGGAGTAACCGGAGATTCGCCTTTCGGGGTAACTTTACCAACCAAAATATCACCGGCTTTAACTTCAGCGCCGATGTATACGATACCGGCCTCGTCAAGGTTGCGCAAGGCTTCTTCACCAACGTTAGGAATATCGCGGGTGATTTCTTCCTGACCAAGTTTGGTATCGCGAGCCATAACTTCAAATTCTTCAATATGAAGAGAGGTTAAAACGTCATCGCGGGAAATACGTTCCGAAAGCAAAATAGCATCTTCGTAGTTCAAACCGTTCCACGGCATAAAGGCCACCAAAACGTTTTTACCAAGCGCCAATTCGCCCATTTCGGTGCACGGACCGTCAGCGATAATGTCACCGGCTTTAATTTTGTCACCGACTTTAACAAGCGGAACCTGATTGATGCAGGTGTTTTGGTTGGAACGACGGAATTTTTGCAGACGATAAATTTCAACGCCGACATCATTAGCGTGTTGGTCATCCGAGCGAATAACAATGCGGTTAGCGTCAACCGAGTCAACCACACCGTCATACTTGGCAACCAAAGTAGCGCCGGAATCTTTAGCAACGGTGGCTTCAATGCCGGTACCGACAAGCGGAGCTTCGCTGCGGAGCAACGGAACGCCTTGACGCTGCATGTTTGAACCCATCAAAGCACGGTTCGCGTCATCGTTTTCCAAGAACGGAATTAATGCGGTTGCAACTGATACCAACTGTTTAGGCGAAACGTCAATCAAGTTAATATCGGCCGGAGCGGCGTAAATAACTTCACCGGCTTTACGGCAGGCAATCATATCGTTGGCAAAACGACCGTCATCGTTAACTTTGGCGTTTGCTTCCGCGATAATGTATTTGCCTTCTTCATCAGCTGACAAATAAACAACATCTTTGGTAACAACACCGTCAATAACTTTACGATACGGGCATTCAATAAAGCCGTATTTGTTAATGCGGGCATAAGTCGCAAGCGAGTTAATCAAACCGATGTTCGGACCTTCAGGAGTTTCAATCGGGCAGATACGTCCGTAATGGGTCGGGTGCACGTCGCGGACTTCAAAACCGGCGCGGTCACGTGACAAACCGCCGGGACCTAACGCGGACAAACGACGCTTGTGAGTAATTTCAGACAGCGGGTTGTTCTGATCCATAAATTGCGACAATTGCGATGAACCGAAAAATTCACGAATAACGGAAGCAATCGGCTTAGCATTAACCAAATCTTGCGGTTTAACGTTGTTCAAAACTTCAGCGCTCATTTTTTCACGAATAGCGCGTTCCATTCTGAGCAAGCCCATGCGATATTGGTTTTCCATCAACTCACCGACTGAGCGAACACGACGGTTGCCCAAGTGGTCAATATCGTCAACTTCGCCTTTGCCATCGCGCAATTCAATCATGTGTTTAACAATACGCAAAATATCGTCTTTGCGCAAAGTGCGATAGGTATCGGGAGCTTCTTCAAACGGAATATCCAAAGCCAAATTCATCTTAACACGACCGACTGAAGACAAGTCATAACGCTCGCCGTCAAAGAATAAATCTTTGAACAAGTGGTATGAAGCGTCTAAGGTTGCCGGTTCGCCCGGGCGCATAACGCGATAAATATCGAGCAGAGCTTCTTCGCGGCAGTGGTTTTTATCAGCTTCCAAAGTGTTGCGGATATAAGGACCTACGTTAACACCGTCAATGTACAAAATGCTGAGTTCATTAATTTTAGCATCAGCGATTTTACCTAAAAGCTCTTCATTTAATTCAGCGCCGGCATCAGCAACAACTTCGCCGGTTTTAGGAGCAACAGCTGCTTTAGCCAAATATTTGCCGTAAAGCTGTTCTTTAGCAACCTGATAATATTCCAAGCCGCCCTCAACCAATTTAGCAGCGGTTCTCGGAGTAATCTTTTTACCTTGCTCCCAAACGGTTTTGCCGGTTTTGGCATCAACCAAATCAAAGTCAAACTTAACGCCTTTCATGCGTTCAGGATTAAATTTAACTTTCCAGCCTTTTTTGTTCGCAACATACTCATCGGCATCATAGAAGTAATTTAAAATTTCTTCTTTATCCATGCCTTTAATTTCTTCAGCAGGAACTTTTTCACCGGCTTTAAGACGATCTTCGGTTTCTTTGGAATACAAAGAATACAAAATTGAGGTTACCGGCAATTTACGGCGGCGGTCAATACGGGCGTAAATCAAGTCTTTAGCGTCAAATTCAAAGTCAAGCCACGAGCCGCGGTACGGAATAACGCGGGCAGCAAACAGGTATTTACCTGAAGACATGGTTTTGCCTTTATCATGATCAAAGAACACACCCGGAGAACGGTGCATTTGTGAAACAACCACGCGCTCGGTTCCGTTGAAAATAAACGTACCTTTATCGGTCATCAACGGAATGTCGCCCATGTAAACATCTTGTTCTTTAATATCGTGTACCGATTTAGCGCCGGTAGCTTCATCAATATCCCAAACCACCAAACGCAACGTTGCCTTAATCGGAGCGGCATAAGTCATATCGCGCTTAATGCACTCGTCAACGTCATATTTCGGTTCTTCAAGCTCGTACTTTACAAATTCAAGCTCGCCATTACCCGAAAAATCTTTAATCGGGAAAATAGATTTGAATACTTCTTCCAAACCGAACTCACAATGCTGCCCGTAGGCATCAACGTTGTTGATAAAGCTTGAATAAGAACCGGTCTGAACTTCAATTAAACTCGGCATATCAATAACAGAATCAATTTTGCCGAAGTTTCTCCTCACACGTCGTTTACTCGTATAAGATTCCTTCATTATGTTTTTATCCTTTTCATTGGTTGTAAATTCTGCAGCCATTCTATCGGCACCAAAATTCGGGAGCTACCCGATTTAACACCAAACCCCGCAAACAGAAGGTTAATATAAAAAAACGTTTTCTCATAATGCTTACCCTCACTTTTAGAAAAAAATGAGGCAAGCACGACCGAATCGCCCGAACCCCTTAGCGTTGCGCCAAACTCGGAGCGTATTCACCGAATAATTTGATTTTAAACTGCTAAGTTTTTACACTATTTACAAAAAAAATGCAAGAAAAATCTTGCATTTTTAAGGTATTTATAACGCCTGAAAACAAATGCCGAAAGGCAATGTTTTTAGCGGGCGTTACCGGAATTTTGCACCTGAGCGTTAACCACCGCATTAGAAGCTTGCTGTTGATTGGTTTGCGCGGTTTGCGGAGCCTGAGTATTTTGAGCGGTCGGCTGCGGGTTAAGCTCAGCCGGACGAGCAAAACTTAAACCACTGTGTTCATTAGGCAACGTTAAGGTATCAATACCTTCGCGACCTAAATAAATATTGATACCGTTAACTTCAGTTTTAACCTTCGGGAACAGGTCACTGGTTAAAACGATGGTATCCGCGCGTTGCGGTTTGCGTTTAAGCTCGCGGCGATAAGCGGCTAAAATATCTTCCTCTGCCTGTTTTATCTGGCGCGGCTCCAAAACGCGGTAAATAGTCATAAAATCTTCCGTATTTAAGTCCATCATCGGTTTGCCCGCCGGAATTTGCGACAGCGCTAAAACTTCTTCTTTGGTCAAAGCATATTTATTATTGGCGCCGGTTGATTTAGCCAAAGCCTCGCCAAAGGTTTCATGCTGATTTTTAACGTACAAATTAAATACCGAACGCAGCGCGCGCATAGCGCCAAAGGTAATAGCCGCGCCTTTTTCAGCATTGGCGCCGCCTTCTTCAATGCGCGAGAGCACCGTGGTATACAAACCACCCTCAGCGTCATAAGCAGAACGGAAGTTTTCAAAGTCATAGCCTGAACGCATGGTCTGAACAAAATCATACTCTGATTTTTCCATGCCGGAGCGAGCTTTGCCCGGGTTCTTCTTTTCAGAGTTTTCAATCATTTGGTCGGCAAGGCGTTTTTTGAACAAAACAAATTCTTCATGATTGAGTTTTTTGCGCGCCGCTTCAACCATTGCTTTGGCTTTAGCCATATTGATACTGATACCAATCGGCACCAAACCTTTTTCAGCGCAAGCCATCATCCAAACACCCTTATCAGCATTGCCGAGGTTTGAAAAGTTTACATGGGTTGCGCCGCTCTTTTTAACAATACCGATAAAATCACCCGCCATAGCATCATCTAACTTTTTACCGTTAGGGGTGGAATAACCGAACACAAAACGTCCGGTTTTAGAATTTTGCGAAACATAAAGGCGATAAGTATAGGTCGGCACATAAACGCCGTTTTTATCTTTAAGACCGTCTTTTTTCTCATTATCCTTATCAGGTTTGTCATAAATGCTGAAAACAGTGGTTGACAACCCGCCGACATTACGAGTGCGCTCAAAAAAGGTTAACCCGCGGGTTTTCTTCATATCTTTTTCAATCAATTCCAACAGGTCATTTTTAACGTTGTTTAATGTTTTGGGCGCCTTGGCTTTAGGTTTAAGCTTAGCCCCTTTAGCGGAAACCACATCCAAATCTTTAGTTTCAGGCGTAATTTCATGATAATGAGTAAGATTTTCATCATCAGCATCGGCGCCGGGGTTAGCCGCATCTTGCGCACGGCGGGATTCCATAACTTTCTGCATTAACGAGGCAAGTTTTTCATCTAAATCAACCTTGCCTTCCCTCATCGGAATATCAATATCATAAACCGACATTCCGTGTTGCTCGCAAAATGCCAAAATCTGTTTTAAGCGCTCTTCATTTAAGTTTTCTATGGCTTTATTGCTGAAATTAATACGTCCTTTGAGCTGAGTTTCATCTTCGCCGGGTTTATCATAAGGCTCAGCGGATATGGCAAACGGGACGCCGTCAATTTCATAATTAAGTTCAAGCGTTTCATCACGCGGCATAACATCGCCCGCTTCAGTAACAATTTCAGCGTCATCGCTTAAAACCTCGCGGAATGTGCCTTGCATTTCATCAGCTTTGGCATGCTCGCGCACTGAGTATAAATACGGAAAAGATTCCGGATATTTTTTAAGCAATTCCATATCCTGCTCTGCCGTATCAAGAGCCTGCCGATACGAAGTTTGCTCAGCATTCAGCGCGGCACCATCACCCTCACCGCTTAAAATATCAGCACTAACGCGAGTAAGCTGCGCATTGAGATATTGCCGCTCTTTTATCAGTTCCTGCTCAATATTTTCATAGCTGCCGGTTTGGTGATTATGATTAACCGTGTTGGTCTGTAAATAAGTTTTTGCCATAAAACGCTCCTTATCTTTTCAAGTTACCTCAAAAATAGCACGAATTAAAACAAATAGCAATACTTTTTGTCAAAAAATCCGCAATAAATCAGCGGGCTGACTTATAGGTATAAATACTGATTTTGGCAATTCCGTAGACCCGCTCGTCAAGCAATGCAAAATCTTGAGGCAAGAGCAATTCCTCATCTTTGCGGGTTTCAATCAGGCAAAGGGCGCCGTTTGCAATCCAGCCCTTAGCGGCAGCTTCGCAGATTGCTTCCGCGCTTAAATTTTGCGCATACGGAGCGTCTGAAAAAATCAGATTATACTCCTCAGTTGCCGGAGGCAAACGCAAAGCATCAGCCGCCACTATTTTTATTTTATCTTTTTCAGGCAAAAATAAAGCTGTATTTTTGTTTAAGAGTTTGGGATTTGTATCAACAAACGCCACTTTTGCCGCCCCGCGGGAAAGCGCTTCAAGCCCAAAAGCGCCGGTACCGGCAAAAATATCAAGCACCTTGCACTCGCTAAACCCGCCGAGGCGCGAATACAAAATGCTGAACAAAGCCTCCCGCGCCCGTTCCGAAGTGGGGCGAACCCCCTCATAATCAGGCGTGAAGAGCTTTTTGCCGCGATATTTTCCCGCTACTATTCTCATAACGCAATACGACTTCCAAGTTGCTCTTTTAACACTTTGAGCGGAACCTCGCGCACCTCGCCTTTACTCAAGCTGCCAAGTTGAAAAGGTCCGTATGAAACTCTGATTAAGCGGGTTACTTCAAGCCCGATAAACTTCATGAGTTTACGAATTTCACGATTTTTACCCTCATTTAAGGTAATGGTCAGCCATGCGTTAGTGCCGTTTTGACTATCAACCACCGCGCTGACTTTACCATACGCCACGCCTTCAACCGTAACGCCGTTTTGCAAACCGGCAAGTTGTTTAGCGTCAATTCTGCCGTGCACCCGCACGCGGTAACGGCGGCTCCAGGCGTTTTTAGGCAGCTCCAACTCGCGCGAAAGCTCGCCGTTATTAGTGAGCAAGAGCAAACCTTCAGAGTTTAAGTCAAGACGTCCGACGCTGATTACCCGCGGCATTCCGGCGGGCAAATTATCAAACACGGTCGGACGGTCGCGCTCGTCTTTATGGGTGGTAACCAACCCCGCCGGTTTATGATAAAGCCACAAGCGGGTCGCCTCGCGAATCGGAAGTTTTTCACCGTCAAACAAAATTTTTTCCGTTCCCTCAACGTTAAACGCCGGTGATGAGATAACATTGCCGTCAACCGTCACTCGCTCTTGTTTGATGTATTCTTCAGCCTGCCGACGCGAGCACACGCCGGAACGAGCCATAAACTTCGCCAATCTTTCTGCCATTTTTATCTTTCCTTTTACAATATTTGCTGTAATATACTCTAAAATTTTCAAAACACAAAGGATATTTATGTCTGACGAAAAATTTATGTTGTCGGCGCTGCATGAAGCCGCCAAAGCCGCCGCCCGCGATGAAGTTCCGGTCGGCGCGGTTATTGTAGATTCCGCCACCGGAAAAACAGTTGCCAAAGCTTATAACCAAAGCGAGCATGGCAACGACCCGTCCGCTCATGCCGAAATTATAGCCATCAGAAAAGCATGCAAAAAATTAAAAAGCAAACGCCTGTGGAATTGCGATATGTATGTTACGCTTGAGCCGTGCACAATGTGCGCCGCCGCCATATCCTTTGCCCGAATCCGCCGTTTGGTGTTCGGCGCCGCTGACGCTAAAGGCGGCGCGGTTATAAACGGGGTTAAATTTTATGAACAACGCACCTGCCACCACAAGCCGGAGGTCTGCGCCGGAATTTTGGCAGAAGAATCGTCTTTAATGCTCAAATCATTTTTTGCCGCAAAACGCAGCAATAAAAAGCAGGGCGAAAACTAAATTCCGCCCCTGTTTTTTATTCTTTATTTTCGTTTTCTTCCGATGGCTCGCCCTGTAAATTATTCAGGAACTGCGTTTCTATTTTAAGATACTGATTTAACAGCCACTTAGACTGCATAATCAAAAATACGGAGCCTACCAAAAGCACCAAAATAAATTTGGGGTTTTCAGTTAAAAACTGGTGCACCGCGGTAACAATAAAAAACGCCACCAAAAAGAGCCTGAAACTGGTTAAAATCAGCAGCGGCAAACGGTTGGCCGGTCTTCCGTACCACAAAACCGCGTAAATACGAGCAATACGATGATTAGAAACCAACAAATTTTTAACCGTATCTTTATTTGCTAAAACATCTTTCAGCGCCTGACCGGACGGAACGCAAGTTTCATTAATCGGCATTTCACCCTCACAAGGCTCTTCTTCCGGCACTTTGGGTTTGCGCAAATGAAGCTTAACCAAAACTTTATTGAAGATATCCGGCACCACCACATTCCAACCGGTTAATGCCCGCAAAAACGGCGACATCAACAACAGCGCAAGCGCGGTTACGCATATACGCATCGGCACATTCGGAAGCCATTTTGCCACATACGGGCGCACCCCTTGGCTTACAAAGGCGATAATCGCGTATAAAATAATTGAGAACAAAAACATGCGGATAAAATAGCTTTTAAACAAAGACTTCCACAATTTTTCTTCCGTCATGGCGGTTACGCTTGATTGCGAGCTTTGGTCAATATAAGCATGCCATTTTTGGGGCATAATTCTATCAATAAGTTTATAAGCTCTGCCTGAGGAAGTTATCATAATCGGGGTTAAAAAGGTGGTAATAACCGAAACGGCAACGATAATCGGATATACAAACTTATCCAAAACGCCAAGGCTCATACCGAGCGAAGCAATAATAAACGCAAACTCGCCGACCTGCGCCAACGAAAAACCGCTATACACCGCGGTTTTAAGCGGCTGCCCTGAAATTACAAAGCCGAATACCGAAAAAGTGACTTTTCCGCATAAAACCACCAAGGTGATAATAAAAATCGGATACGCGTAAGTAATAAACATTTCAGGATTAACCATCATACCAACGGTTACGAAAAACACCGCGCCGAAAAAGTCTTTAAGCGGCTTAATAACATTTTCAATCCGGCTGATAACCGCGGTTTCAGATAAAATAGAGCCCATGATAAACGCGCCCAACGCCGATGAAAAACCGGAGTAAACCGCCAGGCACACCATCGCCAAACTTAAAGCCACTGAGACCAGCAACAACATTTCATCATTTAAGAAGTTGCTTATCTTTTTTAACACCGTCGGCACAAAATAAATTCCGACCACAAAGCACAATACCAAAAACAGAATAAGTTTTAAGGTGCCGAGACCTAATTCGCCGCCGTTAATGCCGCTGCCGATAGCCACCGTCGGGAGCAATACCAACAGCAAAATGCCCATAATATCCTCAATAACCAACACACCGAACACCAGGTCAGTAAACTTTTGTTTTTTAATATTTAAATCATCAAAAGCCTTAATAATAATGGTAGTTGACGACATTGAAATCATAGAGCCCAAGAAAAAGCTGTCAACTGTGCTCCAGCCCAAAAACAAGCCCACATAATGCCCGACAAACAGCATTAAAAAGATGTTTAAGGTGGCGGTAATCATGGCTGATTTGCCCACGCTCACCATTTTTTTGAAGCTAAACTCCAAACCTAAGCTGAACAGCAAAAAGATAACGCCGATGTCTGCCCACAAGGTCAGGTTTTCACGGTCGGTAACCGTCGGCAAAACATTTAAGTACGGTCCGGCAAAAATGCCCGCCAACAAATAACCCAAAACCATCGGCTGTTTTAATTTTTTAAAAATCAGCGTGGTAATGGCGGCATAAACCGTAATTAAGGTTAAATCAGCAATCAGAGGATGAAGCCCGTGCATTGTAATCACCATATAAAAAGTTAAACTAATACCTTATGATAACATAAGCATGAAATATTAATTTTTTTATAATCAGACACAAAAAAAGCACCGTAAAACACGGTGCTCTTAAAATTTTTACTCTCAGATGCTTAGCTGTGCCGTCAGCTGTACCGCTACAAATATTGTAGCGAATACGCCTACAAGCAAGATTAGGTCTGTTAACAAGCGCCACCAACCGTTAACCTCCGGATCAGCGACAATGTAGCGAGCTTCTTCTATCATGATGAGCAGCACAAACCAGTACAACCCGCCGAAGAAGATGTGCAATAGCCATGCACCGCTCATTGCGTCAAGCCCTGCCGGTAGACCGAGCTTGGTAAAATAACCAAGACCGACAACGCGTCCGGTGGCATACGCCACAAACAGGAAAATGAGCATGTAGAGCAACAGGTCTCTGACATCTCTTAAATACAACTTTTCCCGACACGCCTGCAATAGCAGGAAGGCAATAATCGCCAGCAACGCCAAGGCCGCCAGCCACTCCATAACCTGCGGCGGATAAAACCGCAATACCGACCACAGCACAATCAACGCCAGACCGGCAAGCACCCCGTTAAAAACGGAGCGCAGCAATTCAGTAATTTTCTCCATAACCTTTTAGTATTAAACTATCAGGAAACAGCTGTTGCCGAGGTGCATCACCAAGCTGGTAGCCGCAATAGCGGTTGCCATATAAAGCAAACTGGCAAGACGCTCCCCAACTGTGTGAGTTTCCTCAATCCAGATCAGACCGAGAACTATCACCGCGCAGATTGCCACCCAATATACTCCGCCAAAGAAGATATGGAGCAGCCATTTGCCTTGAACTGATTCAAGTCCGGACGGCAAGCCCAGAGCAACAAGCCAATCAAGCCTGAAAGCCGCGCCGGCAACGTAAAAGGCAAAAGCCGCTATTGCCGCGCCGAGTAGAAAAGACTGTCCGCCATCATGGGTGAAGGCGTAAATCAGCAGGAACACTGCCGCAACTATGCCGATAACGCCAAAAAAGTTGACCATAGCCTGCGGGGTAAACCGTGAGAGCAGTAACCAGAATGAGAATAGTAAAGCGCCAAACAACAACCCCACCAGAGCGCTGCTTAGCCAATGTCTTAAAAATTTTTCCATAACAATACAATTTTACGGTGTTTATGCTATATCCTTCGGTCTGTTTTGTCAATGTTTATTTGTCTAAGCATGAATTATTGTGGGGAAAGTTTGTATAAATTATGGATATTTGCAAACAAAGCGGCTAGTATCAGGAAAGTTTAAGGAGCAATGATGGATAGAATCGTCGGGGTAATGCTGCCCCTGCCGTTTAATGATGTTTTTGATTACCGCACCGATAGCGAGCTTACTATCGGGCAAATTGTTCGTGTGCCGTTCGGGCGCGATGAAGTGGTCGGCGTGGTTTGGAAAAACGGAAAATCATCGTCGCTTGATGATAAAAAAATCAAAAACATTATTGAGCCGCTGCGCCTGCCGCCACTTAAAGCCCAAATGATAACTTTTGTGGAATGGGTGGCTAAATATAACCTGGCGTATACCGGTTTGGTGCTTAAAATGGTGCTGTGCGCCAAAGGCGTTTTTGACGACCCCAAACTTAATTTTTTATACAAACTCACCGGCAAAACTTTAGCGGAGGCCAAACTTAAAAACTCTGATGCCCGTTGGCGGGTGATTGATTTGTTAAAGCACGCCCCCTATTCGCGGGCTGAAATTGCCAAAGGCGCCGGAGTTTCGCAAAGCGTGATAAAAACTTTAATTGACGCCGGTTTATTAGAGGCGATGCCGGTGGCAAAACAAAAAGAATTTGCCGCGCCGCAAGCCGATTATCAAAAAGTGGAATTAACCGGCGAGCAGCAAAGCGCCGCCGATTATTTGTGCGCCAAATGCGATTGCGGATTTTCCGCCACGCTGCTTGACGGCGTTACCGGCTCAGGCAAAACCGAAGTTTATTTTGAAGCCGCCGCCAAAGTTTTGGAGCAAGGCAAACAGGTTTTGATTTTGGTGCCGGAAATTTCACTCACCACGCAATGGCTCGGGCGTTTTGAAAAGCGCTTCGGAGTAAAACCCGCCAAATGGCACTCGGCATTAAGCTCCGGCGAGCGCTCGGAGACCTGGAAAGCCGTGGCTGAAAACAGAGCAAAAGTGCTGGTCGGCGCCCGCAGCGCCTTGTTTTTGCCGTTTGCTTCATTGGGGCTGATTGTTATTGATGAAAGCCATGACCATTCATTTAAGCAGGAAGATATGGTTAATTATCAGGCTCGCGATATGGCGGTGCTGCGCGCCAAGCTTGAAAATATTCCGATTATACTTTCAACCGCAACGCCTGATTTGGAAACGGTAGTAAATGTTGAAAGCGGAAAATACGGCGCAGTTCAGCTTAAAAGCCGTTACGCCGCCGCGCTGCTGCCGGAAATTAAAATCATAGACTTAAAAAAAGACAAACCGGTAAAATGGCTGCCGTCCAACACCGATAGCGAGAATCCGCAAAAGCCCAAAGTTTCATGGCTGTCGCCGACTTTATGCGCCGCTCTTAGTGAAAACTTGCAAAAGCACGAGCAATCCGTGCTGTTCTTAAACCGCCGCGGCTATGCTCCGCTGTTAATCTGCCGCGACTGCGGGCATCGTATTCAGTGCCCGAACTGCACGGCATGGCTCACTGAGCACCGCGCCACCGGCAAGCTTATTTGCCACCATTGCGGCTACACCACCGCAATTCCGAAAGTATGCCCCGAATGCGGCTCAGAAGACGGACTGACAGCCTGCGGTCCGGGGGTTGAGCGAATCGCCGAAGAAGTTAAAGGCAGGTTTCCAAATGCGCGGACAGAGGTGCTTTCAAGCGACACAACCTCGTCATTTTTAGAGGTTTCGGAAGTTATCAGCCGCATGGAAAAACAAGAGATTGATATTTTAATCGGCACGCAGATTTTGGCGAAAGGGCATCACTTTCCGGCTTTAACATTGGTGGGAATCGTTGATGCCGATTTAGGTTTGGCAGGGAGCGATTTGCGCGCCTCGGAACAAACTTTTCAGCTTTTATCGCAAGTGGCGGGACGCGCCGGACGCGGAGCCAAAAAAGGCACGGTTTATTTGCAGACTTTATACCCTGAAAACGCGGTGCTGAAAGCTTTGGTTGATAACGACCGCACGCGCTTTTTAGAACTTGAAAAACAAACCCGCAGAATGCTTAACCTGCCGCCATACGGCAAATTAGCCGCTTTAATTGTTTCAAGCACTAACGAAAAAGCCGCTGAAAAAATTGCTTATGAGTTAAAAAAATATGCTCCCGGAGGCGAAGGCGTTGCGGTTTTGGGTCCGGCACCGGCACCTATATATATGTTGAGGGGAAAATTTCGTTATCGCTTGCTTTTAAAAACTTTACGAAATATAAATATTCAGTTGATATTAAAAAAATGGCTTGGAATGTTAAATATTCCTGCTAATGTAAGAGTTGAGGTTGATATTGACCCCTACTCGTTTATGTGACGGATTACAAAATGGCAAAAATATCGGGATTACAAATTACGGAAAATTACGCAAACGCCTTGTTTAAGGCGGCAGAGCAAGAGAATCTGCTTGACGCGGTGCGCTCTGACTGCAAAAATTTGGCTGAGCTTATAACGCAAACTCCGCAATTAAACATTTTAAACAGTCCTGAATTTAAGCTTTCCGAAAAAAAGAATCTGATTGCGAAAATCGCTAAGGTGTTAAAACTTGCGCAGCCGACCGTTAATTTTTTGGAATTGTTGGCTGAAAAGCGCCGTTTTAGTAACTTAGGGCAAATTTTGGAATATTTTAAACATCTTGATTTAAAAAAACAGGGAATTTTGGAAGTAAACGCCGAAAGCGTGCAAGAACTTTCCGATAAACAAAAACAAAAACTTGAAAAAGGCTTGGAAAAAGCTTTAAATCAACCCATTATTGTAAACTATAAAATTAATCCGGCAATTTTAGGCGGGCTCAGCATACAGTATAACTCGGTTAAAGTTGACGACTCCGTTGCCGGAAAACTACAACGCCTTGAACAAATTATGAAAGGTAATGCCTAATGTCTATACAAGCTGATGAAATTTCATCAATCTTAAAAGAAAAAATTGAGCAATACGGACTGGAAGCCGATATGAGCGAAGTTGGTCGCGTGCTTTCGGTCGGCGACGGTATCGCTCAGGTTTACGGCTTAAACAATGTGCAGTCAAATGAAATGGTGGAGTTTGCCTCCGGCGTTAAGGGTATGGCTCTTAACTTGGAAGAAAACAGCGTCGGTGTGGTTATTTTCGGCTCTGATGAAAGCATTAAAGAAGGCGACATGGTAAAGCGCACCGATAAAATTGTGAGCGTTCCGGTCGGAAAAGAGCTTTTGGGGCGCGTTGTAAACGCTTTGGGCGAACCGATTGACGGCTTGGGCGCCATTAAAGCCAAACAGTTCAGCAACTCGGAAGTTAAGGCTCCGGGGATTATTGCCCGTAAAAGCGTACATGAACCGGTACAAACCGGACTCAAAATTATTGACGCCTTAATTCCTATCGGACGCGGACAACGCGAGCTTATCATCGGCGACCGTCAAACCGGCAAAACCTCTATTATATTAGATACCATCATTAACCAAAAGCGCATTAATGACGCGGCAAAATCAGACAAAGACAAGTTGTTTTGCATTTATGTTGCAGTCGGACAAAAGCGCTCATCAGTGGCTCAGGTGGTAAAAACCTTAAAAGACCACGGCGCCATGGATTACACCATTGTGGTTGCCGCAACCGCTTCAGAAGCCGCTCCGTTGCAGTTTATTGCTCCGTATTCAGGCTGCGCCATGGGCGAATACTTCCGCGATAACGGCATGCACGCGGTTATTTTTTACGATGACTTATCCAAACAGGCAACGGCATATCGTCAGATGTCATTGCTGCTCCGTCGTCCGCCAGGGCGTGAGGCTTATCCGGGCGATGTGTTTTATTTGCACTCGCGTTTGTTAGAGCGCGCCGCTAAAATGAACGATGAAGAAGGCGCCGGTTCGCTTACCGCGCTACCGGTGATTGAAACACAGGCCGGCGACGTTTCGGCGTATATTCCGACTAACGTAATTTCAATTACCGACGGACAAATCTTTTTGGAAACCGGATTGTTCTATCAAGGTATCAGACCGGCGGTAAACGTTGGTATTTCAGTAAGCCGCGTTGGTTCGGCAGCGCAAATTAAAGCCATGAAACAAGTGGCAGGTAGCATGAAGCTTGATTTGGCGCAATACCGCGAGATGGCGTCATTTGCGCAGTTTGCCTCTGATTTGGACGTATCAACCAAAAAGCTGTTAGACAGAGGCGCCCGCTTAACCGAACTTTTAAAGCAACCGGTTTATCACCCGATGGCGGTTGAAGATGAAATTGTTTCAGTCTTTGCCGGCGTAAAAGGTTATTTAGACAACCTGCCGATTGCTGAAATTAAAAAGTTTGAGCAAGAATCTTTAAGCGCGATGAAAGCTCATCATCCTGAGTATCTGGCTGAAATTGTTAAAAACAAAATCATATCGCCGGAATTGGAAGCAAAACTTAAAGATTTTTACGCAGAACAACTGAATAACTTTAAGCAAACTGAAAAGGCGGCATAATGGCAGGATTAAAGGAATTACGCAACCGCTTGGAAAGCGTTAAATCTACCGAGAAAATTACCTCGGCGATGAAGTTGGTGGCTGCTTCGCGGCTGCGTAAAGCCGACCTTGCGTTAAATCGCAGCGCCTATTATTCGCAAATGATTAAAACCACCATTAAGCGGATTATGGCTGACCTTGCTTTGGAAGAAAAAGAAAAAAAAGTAAAGTTTATACTTCCGGAGCTGTTGCGTCCGCGTCCGCAAGCTCAAAACTATCTGCTGTTTGTTTTTTCATCAGACCGCGGATTGTGCGGCAGCTATAACCAAAACGTCGGCAAAGCGGCGCTTGCTCGTGTTAAAGAGCTTGAAAAGGCCGGAAAATCCGTAAAAATCATTTGCTACGGCAAAAAAGCTTACGCCATTTTGAAAAAACAGCACGGCGATAAAGTTTTGGAAGTAAACGAGGCGGTTGCAGGCAAAGGGTTGTCGTTTGACGAGGCGGCGGAACTCGGCAAAAAAATCGGCGCTTGCTGCAATAACGGAACTTGCGACGTGTGCGAGATTGTTTACAGCAAATACCATTCTGCTATCAGCCGTGAAATTTTGGCCATGCAGATTTATCCGTTGCAGGAAAGCTCTTTGGAAACCAGCGATGAGGATAAAAATTTGGTACGCGTGGGCGACGCTTATTACGACTATTACCCTGACCGCTTTGCCATGCTTGACGCATTGCTTCCAAAGTTGATTGTTAATTTGATTTTTGCCGCTATGGCTAACTCGCAAGCCTCAGAACAAGGCGCGCGTATGGCGGCAATGGATAACGCAACCCGCAACGCTAAAGATATGATTAGCGAATTAACCTTAAAATATAATGGTATACGGCAATCCGCCATTACCACTGAGTTGACCGAAATTATCTCCGGCGCTGAAGCGCTCTGAGTTATAAGAAGAGGAAATGTATATGAATAAAACCGCAAACACTGAAAATAAAACGGATAAAAACTTACAGTCCGGACGGATTTCGCAAGTTACCGGCGCGGTTGTTGACGTTAAATTTGAAGACGCCGACAATCTGCCTAATATTCAAACCGCATTGGAATGCGATAACCACGGCAAGCGCTTGGTGCTTGAAATTGTGCAGCACATCGGCGACGGTTCGGTTCGCTGCATTGCCATGGATACTACTGATGGTTTAACCCGCGGGCTTAAAGTGATTAACACCGGACACCCGATTAAAGTTCCGGTCGGACCGGAATTGCTCGGACGCATTATTAACGTTATCGGCGAGCCGGTTGACGAACGCGGCGAAATTAACGCCAAGCTGCAATATCCGATTCACCGCGAGGCGCCCTCTTTTACCGACCAATCAACCGATACGGAAATTTTGGTTACCGGTATTAAGGTTATTGACTTGTTAGAGCCGTATGCCAAAGGCGGCAAAATCGGCTTGTTCGGCGGCGCGGGCGTGGGCAAAACCGTGCTTATTCAGGAGCTTATTCATAACATTGCCAAAGGTCACGGCGGATACTCAGTATTTGCCGGTGTGGGCGAACGTACCCGCGAAGGCAACGACCTTTATCATGAAATGATTGACTCCGGCATTATTGACTTAAACAGCGATAATTCTAAAACCGTGTTGGTTTACGGACAGATGAACGAGCCTCCGGGGGCGCGCGCCCGCGTGGCTTTAACCGGTTTGACTCAAGCCGAATACTTCCGCGATGAGGCTCACCAAGACGTTTTGCTCTTTATTGATAACATCTTCCGCTTTACCCAAGCCGGTTCTGAGGTTTCGGCATTGCTCGGGCGTATTCCGTCAGCCGTTGGTTATCAGCCGACATTAGGTACGGATATGGGCGCTATGCAGGAGCGTATTACTTCTACTAAAAACGGCTCAATTACTTCAGTGCAGGCAGTATATGTTCCGGCCGACGACTTGACCGACCCTGCTCCGGCCACCACCTTTGCGCACCTTGACGCAACCACCGTGCTCTCACGTAAAATTTCAGAGCTTGGCATTTATCCGGCGGTTGATCCGCTTGATTCAACCAGCCGCGTGTTATCGCCGGAAGTTGTTGGCGAAGAGCACTATGCTGTTGCCCGCGGCGTGCAGGAAATTTTGCAAAAATATAACTCACTGCAAGATATTATCGCTATTTTGGGTATGGACGAACTTTCTGATGAAGACCGCTTGGTTGTGGCGCGCGCTCGTAAAATTCAACGCTTTTTATCACAGCCGTTCCATGTGGCGGAAGTGTTTACCGGCACCAAAGGTGAATTTGTTCAGCTTAAAGACACCATTAAAGGCTTTAAAGAAATTTTGGAAGGCAAATATGATGATGTGCCGGAACAAGCCTTCTTTATGGTCGGAACCATAGAACAAGCTTTGGCCAAAGCTGAAAAAATGAAGGAAACCGCATAATGGCAATAAGTTTAGCAATTTGCACTCCGGAACAGTTGATGACGGAAGAAAAAGCCGAAAAAGTTATTTTGCCGATTGATGTCGGCAATTTAACAGTGATTGACGGCAGAGCGCCAAGTTCCTTGATGCTTACCGGCGGGGTGATTGCAACCTTAAACGCTGAAAACAAAATGTTAAAGCGTTGGTTTATCAGCGGCGGATTTGCCGATATTGCCGAAAACAAATGCAAAGTTGCGGCGGAACGCGCAGTTGATTTGCAAAAAATCAGCTTAGCAGAAGCCGAAACTTTGGCGGCAGGCTCCGCTTTTTACCAAAAGATATACGAATACTTAAAAATATTCGGCTAAATGGTTAAGAATCCGGCATTATGCCGGATTTTTTATACCTGATATACAACAATTCCCATCCCGTGGACAGATTGTTTACATAATACTGAGTGCGGATTTATTAAAGAAAAGAAACAAG
>CAVBCV010000027.1:0-20615 GCA_963594125.1 Lachnospiraceae bacterium | reverse complement strand
CTTTAAGCTTCACTGAACCCCGCGTCTAACGCGGGGTTTTCTAATGACAAAAAACGCCGGCGGTTGAGCCGGCGTAAATATTATTTATTTACAATCGGTTGATGGTTTTTGTTGGTTAAAATATTTAATATTTTAGCAAGTTCTTCTTTCATGTGTGCGCGGTCAACCACAATATCAACCATACCATGCTCTTTTAAGTATTCGGCGCGCTGAAAACCTTCAGGCAACTTTTCACGAATCGTTTGTTCAATTACACGCTGACCGGCAAAACCGATTAGACAGCCTTTTTCCGCCATATTAATGTCGCCAAGCATGGCAAACGAGGCTGAAACGCCGCCGGTGGTTGGGTCGGCTAAAATAGAAATAAACGGAACGCCGTTTTCTTTAAGCAAATTAACCGCGGCAACCGTGCGCGCCATTTGCATTAATGAGAGCATACCCTCCTGCATGCGCGCGCCGCCTGATGAGGCAACGGTAATCAGCGGAATTTTATTTTTAAGCGCAATATCGGCGGCGGTAACAATACCTTCGCCGACGGCTGTGCCCATAGAACCGCCCATAAATGAAAAATCCATAACCGCAAGCACGCTATCGGTCCCGCCGATTTTGCCGCGGGCAACTTTAATAGCGTCTTGATTGCCGGTATTTTTGCGGTAAGTACGCAAACGGTCGGTATATCTTTGGGTATCCTTAAATTTAAGCGGGTCATCCTGCATAGCGGGCAAAGCAATCTCGTTATACTTTTCATCGTCAAAAAGCATTTTTAAGCGCTTGTCAACGTACAAGCGCAGGTGATGTCCGCACGAGGTGCAAACATACATAGATTTTTTAAGCTCTTTAGAAAAAAGCATCTGATTGCAAGCCGGACATTTAACCCATAAATTATCGGCAATTTCTTTCGGCGTCGTCTTTTGAATTTTAGGACGAACAATATCGGTAAACCAATTCATGATATAACCTTATGTTGATTTAATCTTCTTTTTTAAATGAAAAAAAGCCCGCGACTTTTTCTTTGAACGGAACTTTAGGAGCCTTGGGTTCCTGATGTTTTAAAACTTCAAAATTTTCTTGCAGGCTTGAAAATTTTTCATGCAGTTTTTCATGCTCTTTGTTAAGGGCTTTGTTTGCCTTTTTTTGGATGCGCAGCTGCGCGCGGAGCGGAGCATTGGCAACAAAAGCATCAAGCCTGCCAAGCAGGTAACCGGCAAAAAACAGTACCAAAATCAGCACACTTAATGAAACGGTAATATCCAGATTAAAGGGCTTGATGTTAAATGTTGCGAAGTCATTATTAATAACGGCAAAAATAATCACAACAAGAATCAACGGAATTTCAATTAAATGTCTGATAAAATTCATGATATAGCCCTTTCTCTGAATAGTGTTTAAAACGGCTGCCGGTTAAGGCTTTTAACGTTTAAGCCTTGGAGTTAAGCTGTTCGTGCAACTCTTTACCGGTTTTAAAGTGAGCAATGCAGCGTTCTTCAACATTAACCTTTTCACCGGTGCGCGGGTTTTTAGCAACGCGCGGCGAACGTTTGCGAACTGAAAACGCGCCAAAACCGCGAAATTCAACTCTGTCGCCTTTAGCAAGAGCATCAATAATCTTGTCAAAAACAACATTAACAATTCGTTCAACATCGCGGAGCATCAAATTAGGATTTTTAGCCGCAATTTTTTCAATTAATTCTGATTTAGTCACTTTTTCCTCTTTTTTACAGGTTAAAACAATTATCTTTGTTAATAAATACCGCTTATTTTAACAAATTTCCACCTTTATTTTTATTTTACACAGACGTCCGGCGCTTTTAAATACAAAGGCTTTGGAAAATCAACGGTTTTATTTAAGAATCTTTTTATACCGATTAACGCCAATTTGTCAACAGGCGGATTAAAATGAGTTTTTACCGCGTGCAGGTGCAAACCGCTCGGTTTGTTTAAAAAACGCTCCACTCCGTCGCCGGCAAACGAGACTGATTTGCCTTGCAAGCTGCGGATTATATCATCATAAAAGGCGGTGGTCGGTTCAGAAAGTTTGTTCAGCTCTTTATCATAGCACTGCACATAATAGTCTTCGCGCTTGGTTTCAATTAAAACCACATTAACCTCAGACAATTCATCAGGTTCAAAATCAGCGGCATAGGTATCAAACGCCGAAACTCCGCAAACCGTAACGCTCGGGCACGCAAGCGCAAAAGCCCGCGCCGCCGCCACTGATGAGCGAACACCGGTAAAAGAGCCGGGACCGGTGCAAACCACCGCTAAATTTAAATCCTTAAACTCTAAATTATGCCCGCGCAAAATGGCGGCAATCTGCGGCATTAAAACTTCCGCCTGCCCAAAATCCATTTCCTTTTCAAAACGCGCGACCTCTTTATTGTCGTTAAACAATGCCAAAGAGCAAAAGTTTGAGGTTGTATCAAACGCCAATGTAAACATTTTTATTCACCACCCTAAAATTTAGTTTGCGTATTTGCTTTTATAATATAGAATTTCAGAACAAACAACGATTATTTCATTTTTTGGAAAAAGATATGAGTGCCGAACAGTTAAAAGATATGCTTTACTTCTGCTTTTTGGCGGGTATTGCGCTTATTATCATAGTTATTACATTAAAAATAAGCCTTGCCCGACTCCGCCAAAAAAACTATTTTTTGAATCGTGACCGCGAGCGTTACGCCGAAACTTTGTACGCCTCAAAAGACGGATATTTTGCGTTTGTTTATCCTGATGAGCGCATTAAAGACCCTCGTAAAACCGTGCGCGAGCGTTGTTCGCGGCGATTGGCGGTAATGCTTAACTTAAAAGGCGGCACACAATCATCTTTTGCTGATGTTATGGACGTTTTTTATAAAGACGACGCCAAAAAAATTGCCAAATATTTGGCGCTCATGCAAGATGAAGGCGTTCCGTTTGAAGATACGTTCATGCTCAAAAACGTTAATCGCAGTATCAGTATTTTCGGGGCGCGTATTAACGGCACTGACGGCAATTTATACTGCGATATGCTCTGGTTTAGAGATTTAAGCGAAGATATGCTAAAAATCAACAATTTAGAAGAAGAGAAAAAAGTTCTCGGCGCTAAAGTCAGCAATCTTGAAAATTTAATTAACACACTTAATATTCCGCTGTGGCTGCGCGATGAAAACCTAAATATTATCATCAGCAACAAAAAATATAATGATATTGCCGGTTTAGAAAAACTGCAAAGCGAATCGCCCGAAGGATTAAGCGCAACCGCCGCCGCGGCTCGCGAATTGGCGCAAAACGCTCAAGCGCACAATAAAGCGCAGCATAAGTCGGTTAATTTGGTGGTAAACGGCGAATCTAAGCATTTTGAGCTGATGGAAACGCCGTATCATCGCGGCAATGATTTAAACCGAATCGGCACGGCGGGCGCTTTGCTTGATATTACGGAGCTTGACGAGGTTAAACGCACATTTGCCATACATCAAAACGCGCATCTTGAGGTATTGTCGGCATTGGGCACGGCATTTGCCATTTTTAACACGCGGCAAAAACTTATTTTTCATAACAAAGCCTTTGCCAACATGTGGAATTTAAGCGCGGAATTTTTAGAAAAAAGCCCTTCTTACGGCGAATTTTTAGATAAAATCAGAGAAAACAGATTGCTTGAAGAGGTCAGCGATTTTCGCTCATACTGCCGCAATGAAGAAAAAGTTTTTAAGGATTTGATTGACCCGAAAGAAACGCTGCTACACTTGCCGGACGGACGCACTTTCAGGCGTATGATTGCCCCGCACCCGAACGGCTTAATTTTTGCTTTTGAAGACGTATCCGACCGACTTGCCGCCACCCGCATGGTAAATGAAATGGTTGACGTGCAACAAAAAATTTTAGACAACGTTGATGACGCTATTATTATTTTCAGCTCGGATCAGCGTTTGAAATATTTTAATAAAAAGTATCAAAGCTTATGGAAAATCAACGCCGAAAAATTGCAAAAATCATTCTTTTTGGCTAATGTGCTTGAAGAGCAAAAAATATTTTTCAAAAACGCTGAGAATTGGGAAAACCTAAAGCAAGGCATGATGGCTCAGCTGATTAACACCTGCTCGCGTTTTGCTCTGGAGCGAGATGACGGCATTAAAGTTAAGGTTATTCCGCTAACGCTTCCTGACGAATCGTTGATGATAAGATATGTTGTAAATTAATTTTGACATCAGGAGCGTTATATGTCATATTATTATATGGGTTTAAACACTAACCAAAGAGGAAAACGTGGCAATTAATCGTGATGACGAATCTTCAGAAGATGACGAAGCCGTTTTTGACTGGAAAAAAAACGGGTTTGATAAAAACGAACGTCTTTCTTTGCGCATAAACGCCAAAGAAGCGGATAATTATAATGCCCGCAAAAAAAATCAGCCGCTTAAAGGCAATCGTCCGGAAAAGTTGGCGGCCGGTCTTAAAAAAATTCGCAAAAAAATCCGCGAAGTGTATGACGATGAAGAAGACGATGAAGAAAATGACACCATTTTTGCGCCGATTCAATATGCCAAAGAAGAAGATAACCCTCTGCTCAATGCTTTAAATGAAGAAGAAAAGCGCCTTTTTTATCAGAAACAAAATATTGAAAACGTCAGCAAGCTGCAGTCCGCCGGTAAAATGGAGGCTCTGCATATTGCCAACAATCTGGCGCGGGAGAGCGGATTAAAAGACATCAGCCGCAAAGCCGTTGCCCGCGGCATGCAGGAAGCGGTTTTCAGACCTGAGGAAATGCAAGAAAAAGTTATTAAAAAAGAAGTTTCAGGCAAACTCGGCATTAAAGGCAAAATAGAAGACGGCAAAATTATTTCAGCCGCGCGCGGTATTAAAAAAATTGAGCAAATGGGCGGGAAAGAAGCCGCCAAAAATTTGGATATGCGCGATGTGGTAAAAGCCGGTGAAGAAAAGCTTGATGAAATTAAACTCGCGGAACTGATTTTGGAAAAATCAGGGCAAGACGTTAAAAAACGCAAAGAGCGCTTTAAGACCGGCAAAGATAAACTCCGCCTTAAAAACTTTGAACAGCCCAAAGAAAAAGACAAGCAGAAAAATGACACCGTTAAAAAGAAAAATTTAGATTTAGGACGATAATTTATAAGTCTAAATTGACAGGCTGAAACAGACGTACTATTATAAGTTAAAATTAACATTAATTGATTTAAGGAAACGCTATGGAAAATCAATATTACACCCTGATTGAAAAGCAGGATTTTTATGAGATTATTGAAAATAAATACGGCGAACTCGCCATTTTTATTGATGCTCGTTCCGGCTCTCCGGTTAATCCGGTTTTAGAGTTTGACGGCAAGCAAACCGCGCTCTTAAAACGTGATGAGCGTTTGGCCGTCAGGTTGGATAATATTGATTCAGAGACTAAAAACGTGCTCGCCGAATCTGAATTTGTGATGATTGTTGAA
This sequence comes from Lachnospiraceae bacterium, assembly GCA_963594125.1. Taxonomy (GTDB): domain Bacteria; phylum Pseudomonadota; class Alphaproteobacteria; order RF32; family CAG-239; genus CAAFZY01. The sequence goes on along the minus strand of CAVBCV010000027.1, from coordinate 15,189 downwards.
CTGACCGGCGATGTGGTTGAGCGTGTTTACGGTGTTCCGGTTGACAATGTGGAAGAAATTGTGTTCAAAGGCAGACAAACCCGCGCCGATGAATTGGTTAAAGCTAAAAGCCGCGCTGATGTTATTAAGCAGTTCGGCGCTGTTAGAACTTGGACAGGCGGTGCAAAATAATGATTGGATTAGTTTTAGTTACTCACGGACATTTGGCGGAAGAATTTATTTCAGCTATGGAGCATGTAGTTGGTCCGCAAAAACAAGTGGCGGCAGTTTGTATTGGTCCTGACGACGATATGGAAAGCCGCAGAAGCGAGATTTTGCAAAAAGTTAACAATGTTGATACCGGCAACGGCGTGGCGGTGTTAACCGATATGTTTGGCGGAACGCCTTCTAATTTGGCAATTTCAATTATGGATAAGGCTAATGTTGAAATTTTGGCAGGCGCCAATTTGCCGATGCTGATAAAACTTGCCTCATTGCGCAAAGACTGCTCGCTTAAAGAAAGCGTTATCGGCGCGCAGGAAGCCGGTAAAAAGTACATTAACATTGCTTCACAGCTGTTAGGGCAGTAAAGATGAGTTGGGATGCTACCACCTCTGCAAACGGCGTTATCAGTATTGATTTGGAAATAAAAAATCAAAAAGGATTGCACGCGCGCGCCGCAGCGGCTTTTGTTAAGTGCGCGGAACCGTTTGACGCTGAAATTACGGTTGAGCGTATCGGACAGGAAGTGAGCGGCTGTTCAATTATGGGCTTGATGATGCTCGCCGCCGCCAAAGGCACGGTTATTCATGTTCATGCCAAAGGCAATCAGGCTAAGGAAGCTATTGACGCCATCGCCAATTTGGTTAATTGCAAATTCGGTGAAGATTAGTGACTGAAAAAGCGCCCAAAAACAGAACCATCACCTTAAACAACCGGCAGATTTCCCATTATGCGGCGCAAGCGGTTAAGCTTTCGGCTCCGGCGCAATTTGCTGATATATGCGATAAAATTTTGTGGCAGGATACGTTCAGGGCGCTTAATTACCTTCCGGATAAGTGTGTTGATTTGATGATTGTTGACCCGCCGTATAATATGCGCAAAGTTTTCGGCACCAACATATTTAAGGCGATGGACTTTAAAGAATATCAAAAGTGGCTGAATAAATGGCTTAAAAAAACCGTGCGAATTTTGAAAGACAACGCTTCGGTTTATATCTGCTCGGATTGGAAAACTTCGCTTGCCATTCCGCAAATTGCCGGTAAATATTTTGTGTTGCAAAATCGTATTTCATGGGAGCGCGAAAAAGGACGCAGCGCCGCCGATAACTGGAAAAATTGTTTGGAAGATATTTGGTTTTTTACTAAATCAGATACTTATACTTTTAATTTGGACGCGGTTAAAATAACGCGCAATGTGTTGGCGCCGTATCGCGATTTAAGCGGCACGCCAAAAGACTGGACCGAATCCGGCGGGCAAAAGCAGCGCTTAACCTCGCCTTCTAACATCTGGACCGATATTTCCGTGCCGTTTTGGTCAATGCCGGAGAACACCCCTCACCCCACGCAAAAGCCCGAAAAACTGATTGCCAAACTGATTTTGGCATCAAGCAATGCCTGTGATTTGGTTTTTGACCCCTTTTTAGGCTCCGGCACCACCGCGGTCACCGCCAAAAAACTCGGGCGGCATTATCTTGGCATTGAGCGTGAAAAAGAATACGTCGCCTATGCCATGCACCGCTTGGAAAAGGCTGAAAATGATAAATCTATTCAGGGCTATGAAGACGGCGTGTTTAAGTTGCGCTTCGGCAGATTGGGATAAACCTTGCAAATATACTTGAGTTTTAAGCACAAACACCTTATATATAAAAAAGATAAAATTACCGACTTGTTTTCAAGCGGGCAATTCATATTGAAGGAATTGATTTAATGAAGTTTAGCAAAAATTTTATTATATGGGCTCTTATTTTTATTGCCGTTACCTCATTTGCCGGCGCAGTCGGCGGCAATAAACAGCGCGTTAACAGCGATACCATGGCTTTTTCAGACTTTATGAACGAGGCTGAAAACAAAAAAATTTCTGAAGTGACGGTTTCAGGCGCCGATGTTTACGGCATCACCACTGACGGCAGACCCTTTTACACTTATGCGCCCAATGATCCGAGCATGATTGAAACCTTGCGCCATAACAATGTTAAAGTTAACGCCAAGCCGATTGACACTGCCGGAAGCACCTTTTGGGGGATTGTAATTTCATGGTTCCCGATGTTGCTCTTGGTCGGGGTGTGGGTATTTTTTATGCGGCAAGCCAGCGCAGGCAACAGCAAAGCCATGAGTTTCGGCAAGTCTCGCGCCAGATTGGTTGAAAACAACAAAAAGGTTACGTTTGCCGATGTGGCGGGCGCAGACGAATCTAAGCAAGAGCTTGAAGAAGTGGTTGACTTTTTGAAAGATCCGCAAAAATTTTCACGTTTGGGCGGCAGAATCCCTAAGGGCGTGCTGTTAGTAGGTCCTCCGGGAACCGGTAAAACCCTGCTTGCCAAAGCGGTTGCCGGTGAAGCAAATGTTCCGTTCTTTTCCATTTCAGGTTCTGACTTTGTGGAAATGTTTGTCGGCGTGGGCGCATCGCGTGTACGCGATATGTTTGCGCAAGCTAAAAAGAACGCTCCGTGCCTGCTGTTTATTGATGAAATTGACGCGGTAGGACGTCACCGCGGCGCCGGTTTAGGCGGCGGCAACGATGAGCGCGAGCAAACCTTGAACCAGCTTTTGGTGGAAATGGACGGCTTTGATGATAATGAAAACGTTATTTTGATTGCCGCCACCAACCGACCAGACGTTTTAGACCCCGCTTTATTGCGTCCGGGGCGTTTTGACCGGCAAGTTACGGTAACAAACCCTGATGTTAAAGGGCGTGAGGAAATTTTGAAAGTTCACGTTAAAAAAGTTCCGCTTGCCAAAGACGTTAATTTAGCGGTTGTCGCCCGCGGAACCCCTGGGTTTTCAGGCGCTGACTTAGCCAATTTGGTGAATGAAGCGGCATTGCTGGCGGCTCGTAAAAACAAACGCAAAGTTACCGCGCAAGATTTTGACGATGCCAAAGACAAAGTTTTGATGGGTAACGAACGTAAATCAATGGCTATGGATGAAAAAGAAAAAATGCTGACCGCTTATCATGAAGCGGGGCATGCCATTTGCTCATTGAATGTTCCGGAAACCGACCCGATTCATAAAGCGACGATTATTCCGAGAGGTCGGGCTTTGGGCATGGTTCAGCAACTGCCGGAAAAAGACCAATACTCATACACCCGCGCTAAAATGCTCTCGCGCTTAACCATTTTAATGGGCGGGCGCGTAGCGGAAGAGCTTAAATTCGGTTATGACGCCGTTACTTCCGGCGCCTCATCGGATATTGCCGCCGCCACTAATTTGGCTCGTTCCATGGTTACGGAATGGGGCATGAGCGATACATTAGGTCCGGTGCTATACTCTGAAAATTCCGGCGAAGTATTTTTGGGGCGTTCGGTAACGCAAAACAAAAATATGAGCGAAGACACCGCCAAGTTGGTTGACGCTGAAATTAAGCGTTTGGTTACTGAAGGACATGCCAATGCCACCAAAATTTTGCGTGAAAAAGCAAAAGATTGGGAAACTTTGGCGCAGGCTTTAATGGAATACGAAACCTTAACCGGCGATGAAATTAAAGCGGTGCTGAACGGCGAAAAAATTGATAAGAACAAAGAAGCTCCGGTCAGTGAAGAAAAACGTACCAAAGCCTCAGTTCCTGAGGTTTAGAAATTTAATCGGCTCTTTTGAACTTTAAGCTTGAAAGAGCCGATTTTCGGAATACGGCATGAAACAGCGCTTAACTTATTCTTCAGAAGTTTATTTGTTAAAAGTTGCGGAATTGGCAGAGTTGCCAAAGGCTCCGGTATACTCCGAAAACGGCGGCATAACTTTATTGCTTTCCGGCAAGCGCGGAGTTAAAGATTCCTTGCTCTCAGGCGCGGAAATTTTGCAAAAACTTAAACAACAAAATGAAGAATTTTGCGAGGTTAAAATTGCCTACTATTCCTACAACCCGTTTATCGGCTTTTTACTGCAGCTGTTTAAGCCGATTAAGCGCAAACACATTAATGTCGGCACCAATATTTACAAAACCAAACTTTCGCATTTAATCGCGCATCATTTGCCGCGCGGAATCAGAACTCGCGCCAACGCGTATTGCCTTAAAAATAAAAAATGGCAAATTCCGGTGGAAGAGCGCATAAAAAAGTATAACGAACTTTTTGCTTCGCTAAAAAACGGATATGATTTTGCGCATCCGTTATTTGTAGGGCTTAACCGGCAAATTGGGTTTAAGGATAAACTCGTGGACGGACATCATCGCATCGGAATCTGTCAGGAACTTAAAATTGATGAAATAAGTATTTCATTTTGGACATATCCGCCATCTTTTTTAAAATTTTTCATCAGATAATCACAACTTATGCACAGCACTATTAATTCCCATCCCGTGGAGGGATGGCGGCGATAGCCGACGGGGTGGTGGAAATATAAGATTAAAAATCAGACGGGAATATTGTTTACATTTCGGATTTTAGGCTAAAAACAAAGACTTAACGCATTGTTAGATGGTGATGTGACCACCCCGCCTTCGGCACCCCTCCATAGAGGGGAATTTTAAGGTGCGGTTTTAAATACAACTTATACACAGCGTGGACTCGTAAATATTGCAAAAAAAAAACGCGAGCTAAAATCTTCTCAAATTAACATTTTGAAAGGATTTTAGCTCATGACTATACAATCAGGTCGGTCTATGGTAGAAATGCTTGGGGTGCTTGCGATAATTGGGGTTTTATCAGTTGGGGCGATCGCAGGGTACAGCAAAGCTATGTTCAAATACAAATTAAATAAACATACTGAACAGATGAACACTCTGATTAACGCAGTTGCCCGCAATGTTCACAGTTTTGATAATATTACACGAAACAACACCTATTTAACTCCATATTTTATCAAAATGGGAGAAATTCCAAGTGAAATGGTCAAGCAAGGACAAACTAACTCAGTATATGACACTTTCGGACAAATGTGGTATATACAGATTGACTACCCTAATATCGCTTTAATCTCAACGAATGTTGTCGGTTCAGCATCATTCTTATCCTCAAAATCTCCTGATAGCTTGGCAATATGTCAAAATATTTTAACCGTCGCCAAAGAAAATTCTGATAATATAGATGATATTTATATACTTACGGCCGACTCTCTTTATCCAACTAAAGGTAATGATTATATTATAGCAGGTGATAAATATTGTACCGGTGAATATGTGCACGACTACAGATGTTTGAAAGACTTAACATTAAATGATATTTATACTGTTTGTGCCGAACACTTCAAAGGAGGCTTAGAGGTATTCCAGATTCATTGGTACCGCTAGTAATAACATTTCGGGTTAATTTCCTTATGTTTCTGGTTTTACAATAAAAACAAACATTTAATGTGTTGCTAGATAGTGATATGACCACCCCGCCTTCGGCACCCTGACTTAGAATGGGAATTTTAATTTTGCGGTTTTAAATACAACTTATGCACAGTGCAGACTCGTAAATATTGCAAAAAAAAAACGCGGAGTAAAATCTTCTCAAAATAACAAATTTGAGAGGATTTTAGCTCATGAATACACAATCTGGTCGGTCTATGGTGGAAATGCTCGGCGTTTTAGCAATTATCGGCGTGCTTTCCGTCGGGGCTATCAGCGGTTACAGCAAAGCAATGACCAAATATAAGCTTAATAAACACCTGGAAAGTTTTAATATGCTATTAAATGAGGCAATAAAACTATTACCGGATTTGCAACGCCATTATGGCAAAAACACCAGCGACGTACATTACCTTGACAGATTTTTTCTTAAAGCTAATTTATTGCCCGATGGTATGACCTATAATCAGCAAAAAAACTATATCTATGACATATTTAAAAATCGCCTGAGTATCGTTTATGCTAGAACTACAGCTATCAACGATGACACGGGAGTCACCAGCCACCCCACTATTTATTATATGAATATATCAATGAACCGCTCCGGCAACAAAATCAGTAGTCTTGATAATGAAATTTGCCGCAATATTTTTCTTGCCTGCAAAGAAAACGCTGAAAATATAGCATCTGTTGAAATGCGTTCTTATAAAACCGGCAACTACACGCAATCTTCATTATGGAGTACTAATTTGCAAAATGCCACTTTACAACAAATTAATGACGTTTGTTCATCTTGCGACTCTGAAATTGATTGTAACATTATTTTATACATTTCCATTCAAGATGAATAACACTATACTTTGCTGTCAATATTGTTTTCAGCTAATTAATTTAGAAAGCTTACAATTTGCGCTAACAGATACAACTTATGCACAGTGCGGACCATAAATCTGAAAAATAAAGTTCCCCTCATTGCTTGCAGTGAGGGGATATAAAATTACATAGAAAAATTATCGCCCAAATAAACTTTGCGAACTTCTTTGCTGGCAACAATTTCTTCCGGAGTTCCTTCCATTAACACAGAGCCGCCGTGCAGAATATAGGCGCGGTCAATAATGTCTAAGGTTTCGCGCACGTTGTGGTCAGTAATCAACACGCCCAAGCCGCGATTTTTAAGCTGCGATACTAATGAGCGGATTTCGCCCACCGCAATCGGGTCAATACCGGCAAGCGGTTCATCAAGCAAAATAAAATCAGGGTTGCTGGCAAGCGCGCGGGCAATTTCCAACCGGCGGCGCTCACCACCGGACAGCGCAATCGCCGGAGATTTGCGCAAGTGCGCGATTGAAAACTCGTTTAACAATTCTTCTAACATATTTTCGCGCTTGCTTTCGTCTTCTTCTACAATTTCCAAAATAGCTTTAATGTTATCTTCAACACTTAAACTTCTGAAAATGGAAGCTTCTTGCGGCAAATAGCCGATACCCATGCGGGCGCGGCGGTACATAGGCATATTGGTAATATCTTCGCCGTTAATGTGCACATCGCCGTAATCAGGAGTGATTAAGCCGATAACGCAATAAAAGCAGGTGGTTTTGCCGGCGCCGTTTGGACCTAACAAGCCAACCGCCTCGCCGCGACGAACATGCAGCGATACATTTTTTAAAACGGCGCGATTTTTATATTTTTTGCCGATGTTAAAAATTTCTAATACCGAATCCTGATTATTTTTTTTCATTTTTTTCACCTTTGATTGTTGCGCCGGTAATCACACCGGATACACGCTTATTATGCGTATCAGATAACACGCGGCTGACAGAAGTTTTTAAGTCGGTAACCGCGCGGTCACCATAAATAACGCTGCCGTTTTGCGTAATGGCAACATTATGCCTTAACTCAACTTCATTTTTATGCGGTTGATACAAACCGTAATCGCCTTTGGCAACCCCGTCCGGCGTTATAACTTTAACATTATTAAAAGCCTCAATTTTTTCAATATCCTGCGCGCCGTTATCCTTAAAAAATACCAACACCTTATCGGCGTGCATGGTGTTATCGCCTTCAATAACTTTTACATTATTATAGGCTTCAGCCTTGCTGACTGCGCCATTTTTGAAAAACACCACTGCTCGGTCGGCATACATGGTATTTTTTTCCGCGGTTAATTTAACATTGCCCCAAGCCTCGGTTTTTTCAAACTCCAAATTTTCGGCTTGCTTGATAAAGGCGCGCATTTTGTCGGAAGTTATAACATTTTGCGGCGTTTCAATTTTAACATTTTTATCAGCTTCCGCCTTGTTTTCAGCACGATAATAACGCACTTGCCCATCGGCAAACAAAGTGTTTTTTTCATCGGTTACTTTTGACTTGCCGATTAAGGTTAAAACCTGCGTTTCATGATTATAGGTAAATTGTTCCGACCAAAGTTTGCCCCAAGCGCCATACGCATAAATTTTTTGCGGTCCGGTTCCAAGCGATTGTTTAAAATCATACTTAACAACCTGCGTTTCGGCAGTGGTGCCGTCAGCATAAACGGCTTTAACATTCTGTTCCAATTTCAGGATATTGTTTTTTTGGTCATAATAGCCGACTTTGGAGCTGACATTAACCGGCTTGTCATTACCGCCCGCCGGAATTGTGCCTTGCGGATTAATTATTTGCATAACCTTTGAACCGGCTGACGTTTCATCAACCTGATCAGCGGTAATACGGCTTACCTGATTTTTTTTATCGGTAATTGAAAACTCGGTTTTTTCAATATGAAGCTTTTCAAGCTCGCCCTTTTTAGGCAGCGTAACGTCAAGATTGGCAACAACCTCGTCTTTTTTTAATGACGGATAAAGCATAATCAAAGCGATTAAAACAGCCGCCGTTGAGGGCATAATAAGCTTTGCCCCGCGTAAAAGCTTGGCTTTTAAGCTTAAACGGCGACTGTTTTTTTCTTCAAATGGATGCTCCCCGTTAAAAAACGAGTCTATCTTGCCATAATCAACCAATTACGCAACCCCTGCACGCAAACAGTCATGAATATGAATCAAGCCAATCGGTTTTTTGCCGTCAACCACAAACAGGTTGGTAATACCTTTGCCGGTGGTGTTCATGGTTTTTAAGGCTTCAACCGCCAACGCGTCAGGACCGATGGTCTTAGGATTTTTGGTCATAACAGTGGAAACTTTTTCCAAAATAAGCCCCGGAGACATCCAACGACGCAAGTCACCATCAGTGATAATACCGATTAAATCGCCATTTTTATCAACAATGCCGACGCAGCCCAACATTTTGGCGGTCATTTCCATTAAGGCGTCTTGCATAATGGTATCTTCACCGACAATCGGCATTTCAGAACCGCTGTGCATAAGGTCAGATACTTTGCTTAAAATGGCGCCGAGTTTTCCGCCCGGGTGACGCTGTTTGTAATCAGTTGCCGAAAAGCCTTTGCGCTCCATTAAATCAATGGCTAAAACATCGCCCATAACTAAAGTGGCGGTAGTGGAAGAAGTTGGGGCAAGACCAAGCGGGCAAGCTTCACCGTCATTAGGAAGTTTTAAAATAAGATTGCTGTTTTTGCCAAGAGTGCTATCGGGATTTTTGGTAATAGCAACAAGCGGAATATTAAAGCGTTTGCAATAGAGCAAAATATCAGCAAGTTCTTTGCTCTCGCCGCCGTTAGAGATGGCGATAACCACATCGTCAGTAGTTAACATACCAAGGTCGCCATGGCTGGCTTCACTCGGGTGAACAAAGAAAGACGGCGTGCCGGTAGAAGCCAACGTCGCGGCAATTTTACGAGCAATATGCCCTGATTTACCCATACCGGTAACAATTACGCGACCTTTGCAATTTTGCATTAAATCAAGAGCCTGAGTTAAGCTTTCATCAAAAGAATTTTCCATCATGCGCAAAGCTTCAACTTCTTTGTCAATAGTTCTTTTTGCACTGGCAATATCGTTTGCGAGTTTGCTGTTTTCAGCCATTTAAACCTCCAAAATATGTTCAATCCAATGGCTTTAAATTAGAATCTTATTGCGCGGTTAGCAAGTTTTTTTTGCGGTATTTATACAGAATATTGCACCGATTAAGCTTTTTCAGCCCAACGACCGTCATTATCCTGTTGCCAATAATGCAGTTCAGCGCCGGAGCTGCGCAAATTTTTCCATAAATCGCGCGCGTTTTGCAATGCTTCAGGATTGTTGCCGTCAAAAATATTAAAAATACGGGTATAAGTTTCAGTATCACCAGCAGCGGGCATAGCGTCATCAGTTAAAAACAACATAGCCGCTCCGTTCGGATTGTCATCATCCGCGGAAAGCCATATCGGCTGCAACTCCGCCGCACCGTCTTTTTTACTGCCATGAGGCAAAAAGCTCTCGTCATTATAGGTCCAGAGCAGAGAATTTAAAAAATCAACCCGCGCCTCAGTGCCTACTTTTACCTTGATTTTATTGCCGGAAGAATAAGCTTTTTCCAGTAATTTAGGCAATACGTCTTCTAAAGTTTGTTTTTGAAGATGATAAAAATCTACTCGGCTCAACTTATCCTCCGTTTATTGCTTTTGCGGCGCAACCGTGCATTCAACAAAATAAGATTCATCAGCGCGCGGGTCATGAAAATCTAACCTTAGCGGCTCGCCGCTTAACTCTGCCTCAGCAATTCGGCGCTCAATTTCATCAGGCACATAAACCGGAACGCCGTTGATTTTAAGCAAAACATCACCGGCTTTTACCCCTTTTTGCGCCGCCTCGCTGCCGGATTTTACCGCCATAACCCGTAGGCCGTTAAAGACCATGCCCAACTTGTTATATTTATTTTCATCAGCTTCAAGAACGGCTTTTGCTTTTGGCAAATCAGGAGCTTTTACTTCCGGCATAAGCGCAGTTTTAGCGTTAATATCGCTCACTTTTCCGGCGCGCCAGATGGTGAGCTTAATTGCGCTTGCAGGCGGCATTTGCGCAATCTGTGATACAAAAGCGTTAATTGAGGTTACCTGTGCATCATTTAAAGCAACTATCATATCGCCAACTTGCAAGCCGTTGATTAAAGCTAAACTTTCATCTTGCAATGAAACAATGGTCAGCCCTTTGGCGCCGTCTTGCGCCTGCGCTGATTTTACGGTAATTCCGAGCCAACTGCGCTCAACTTTGCCATCGGCTTTAAGCTTGGCAAGCACCCACTCCGCCTGATTGGAAGGAACGGCAAAACCGACCCCGACGCTGTTGCCGGTGGTGGAAAAAATGGCGGTATTTACCCCGATAACACGACCGTTCATATCAAACAACGGACCGCCGGAATTGCCCTGATTAATAGCGGCGTCAGTTTGCAAATAATTATCATAAGAGCCGCTGCCGATATCGCGCGATTTGGCGGAGATAATACCGGCGCTTACACTGCTGCCGAGCCCGAACGGATTGCCCGCCGCCAAAACCCAATCGCCTACCTTAATTTCATCAGAATTACCAAACTCCACCGCTTGCAATTTGTCTTCAGGGGTAATTTTTATCAGCGCTAAATCGGTTTGTAAATCTTGCCCGATTAAAGTTGCCTGATACTCTTTTTTATCGCCAGTTATCACAGTAATAGCTTCTGCCTCTTCTATCACATGGCGATTAGTGGCAATATAGCCGTCAGCGCTGATAACAAAGCCGGAGCCAAGACCAAAATGGTTGTCCTGGTCACCGAATACTAAATTATTCTGCACTTCCGGCGCGTCTTCCGTCTCTTGCTGCTGAGCCGAAATATTAACCACGGACGGCATAACTTTTTCAACCAGCGGAGCAAACGAGGTTTGCGCTTTGGCTGAGCCGACAGCGCACACTCCGGCAAGCAACGCCGCAATTAAAGAACGAAACATCATAAGCTACTTCAAGCTCCCCTTAAAATAACGGAAGAAATCAGATTCCGGCGATAATACAAACGAGTTTTTATCATTGCCGAGCGAATTACGATAAGCCTCAAGCGAACGATAATAAGCATAAAACTGCGGGTCGGCAGCCGCCGCTTTATTCCAGATAGAGGTTGCCTCTTTATCGCCTTCACCGCGAATAATTTGGGCTTGCTTTTCAGCCTCGGTAACAATAATGGTGCGCTCTTTATCAGCCTTGGAGCGAATCTGCTGCGCCTCTTGCTGACCTTGCGCTCTGGCTTCTTTGGCATCGCGGTCGCGCTCCGCCTTCATGCGGTCATTAATCGCCTGCAAAACCTCAATCGGCAAGTCGGCGCGGCGAATCCGAACTTCAGCCACACTCACCCCGATTTGCTCGGCGTCATTTTTAACCGCGTTGCTGATGTCTGCCATAATCTGCGCGCGCTCTTTAGAAAGAAGCTCCTGCAAGGTTACCCGACCTAAAACTTTACGAACGGATGAATTAACAATCTCTTCAAGTTTGCTGCGGGCTTGAGTTTCAGTGCGCACGGTTTGATAAAATTTTAACGGGTCAACAATGCGGTAGCGGGTAAAACTATCAACATCCAAGCGCTTTTTATCGTTTAACACAATTTCTTGCGCCGGAGGATCCAAATTAAGCAAACGAGTGTCGTAATAAACCACATTTTGAATCAGCGGCAGTTTGATTTTTAAACCGGCGTCTTTAACCAAGCGCACCGGCTCGCCAAACTGCAAAACAATCGCCTGCTCGGTTTGATTAACTATATACAGCGAACCGCTTAAAACCACCACGGTAACCGCCAATATAATTAAAAGATAAGCTCTTATATTTTTATTCATTATTTTAACTCCTTGCCTTTAACCGGTAAAATCGGCAGCACGTTTCCGCCTTTAGCCGACGGATCAATAACCACGGTATCTGATTTGGAAAGAACATCTTCCATAGTTTCAAGATAGAGGCGTTCCGACGTAACTTTTTTGCCTTGTTTATAAGCGTTGTAAACCGATAAAAAGCGTTCCGCCTCGCCTTGCGCCTTGTTGATTACCGCCTCTTTGTAGGCTTCCGCCTCTTGTACGCGTTTTACCGCCTCGCCTTTGGCTTTAGGCAAAACCTCATTGCGGTAGGCTTCCGCCTCGTTTTTAAATCTTTCTTTATCCGCTTTGGCGCGCTGAACCTCATTAAAAGCGTCTACAACCTGCTTGGGCGGGTCGGCTTTTTGCAATTTAACACGCACAATCACCACGCCGGCGCCAAAATCGTCAAGCAACTTTTGCAATTCGGCTTTGGTTTCATCTTCAACCATGCCGCGATCGCCGGTGATAATCGGTTGCATCTCCGACTGCCCGACAATTTCACGCAAGACGGACTGCGCGGCAACTCTAACCGTTACGTCCGGACTTCTGACGTTAAACAAATAATCTTTGGCGTCTTTAATTTTCCAAACCACGGTCAGGTTAATATCCACAATATTTTCATCGCCGGTCAGCATGTGGCTTTCGGTAAACGAATTGAGCGCGACACTCGCCTGATTATTGTTGTAATAATGCGCCGCGGCGTTAGTGTTTTCTGAAACGCCTAAATTGATACTGCGTTCCTGTGTAACATTAACTTTAATCACGCTCTCAATCGGGTACGGCAAATGATAGCGCAACCCCGAATCAGTGGTTGTTACATATTTGCCAAAGCGCAAAACCACCCCTTGCTCGCTCGGCTGCACCTGATAAAATCCGGAAGCAAGCCATAACAGCAGTAAAACCGCGATTATAACTTTAAGCGGCAGATTAAAATCATTTTTAGCGCCTGACATTTTAGCGATTTTTACCGGTTTGAGCCGAATACGCGTTGCCGCCTCGCCGTTAGTATCGGGCAAATCAGTTTCCCAAGGGTTGTTTTTTTGCGTCATAATATTTACCTCTTAACTAAGTTATCCGCCTTATAATTTAAAGAAAGGCGTTTACATCTGAAAATAAAATAATATAAATATATCAGAAAAACAATTACAGTTAAAACTATATCCACATACTCAAGGATTAAAGATGACAGCAGAAGAAATTGTCCGCAAATATTTTGCGCCGGAAAATATTGAAAGCGTTAAAAACTTTAACGGTCGGTTGATTGTGACCCTAAAAGGCATCAGCGAGCAAGCCGGAGCCGCAGAATCATTAAAGGCAGAACTTGCCGCTATGGACGGGGTAAAAAAAGTGAGCATTGTGTTTACGCAAAACGTCAACACCGCCGGAGTTGTGCCTGAAATTGAAAAATGGCAGATTAAAGGCGTTAAAAAAATTATCGGCGTGGCATCAGGCAAAGGCGGAGTCGGAAAATCAACCACCTCGGTAAATTTGGCGTTAGCCTTAGCAAATGCGGGCAAAAGCGTTGCTTTGTTTGACGCCGATATTTACGGTCCCTCGCTTCCGACCATGCTTGGCTTTGAAGACACCCCGCCGGTTTCATACGATGGCAAAATATTTGAGCCTTTCCAAAACTTTGGGGTAAAAGCAATGTCTATCGGCTCACTTATCGGGCGCGACACACCGCTGATTTGGCGCGGAGCCAAGGCTTGCGGCGCCATTGAGCAACTGTTGACTGAAACCAATTGGGGCGATTGCGATATTATGGTGATTGATATGCCTCCCGGAACCGGCGATATTCAGCTGACCTTATCGCAGCGCATAGATTTTGCCGGAATCGTAATTGTTTCAACCCCGCAGGATATTGCTTTAATTGACGCGATTAAGGGTGTTAACATGTTCAAAAAAATCGGCATTCGCATTTTGGGGATTATTGAAAACATGAGCTATTATATTTGCGAAAAATGCGGTCACCGCGCTGATATCTTCGGACATGAAGGAGCTAAAAAAACCGCCGAAAAATTAGGCGAAACCTTTTTAGGAGAAATCCCGCTGCATTTGGAAATCAGAGAAAATGCCGATAATGGAACCCCGATTGTGGCAAGCAATCCGGACAGCCCGCATACCAAAGCTTATGAACAAATCGCGCAAAAAATTATCAGCGAGTTAGAATAGATGCTGCTTATATCCAATCCTGTTAAAAAGTTTTGACTAGAATGGAAAAATAAGGTATAAAAGCTATAATAAATACTTAAAGTGGAGGTCGGCATGGATTTTAATGACGAAATAAAAAATTATAAAAACAGCAAGCAAGTAAAACATGACTATCAACGCTTTAAGCAAAACTGGCAATTTAATGCTGATGACCGCAGCGGCGAGCACAAAAGCGGGCTTAAATTATACGCTGAGGAAGACGGGGTTGTATTCACCAACTTGCAAGATTGGTATAAAAAAATGCAGGAAGAAGGCTTAGGCTTAAAAGATATTGAAACCTACCGCGATGATTTGCAATTACAGTTTGAGCTGATTAACCATAAAAATCCGCATATTGAAAAAGAGCTTACTCCCGAAGAAGAACTTAAAGAGTTTGAAGAAATTGATAAGCTGAAAATACAGTGGGCGCGCGAAAATGGTCGGTCAGAGGAATATCTTAAAGATTTTGCACAAAGATTAAAACAAAGCCGCGAAGAACTATTTAAGGGTGGAAGATAATGTCGCGTGTGCTAGGATTGCGGCATTTTTATTTTAGTTTATTTTTAAGATTACATAATAAAAACAACCACTTAGTTTGCTGTTGAATAGTGATGTGACCACCCCGCCTTCGGCACCCCTCCACAGAGGGGAATTTATATAGCGGCGCGTCCATTGAACTGTACCCCAAAAGTTGGACGATAAAATCCCCTCCCTGAGAGGATTCATCAGGAACTAAGCAAAAAAGATCGGCGTTCTGCCGGTGTCATTTTGTTTAAGTTCCATTGGTAACGTTCATT
>CAVBCV010000026.1:0-20937 GCA_963594125.1 Lachnospiraceae bacterium | reverse complement strand
ATCACCCAACCTCCAAGAGCAATAATAATACCGGCAGGGAGTGAGGTTCTGCGCCATTAAAGAAATAAAAAGCCCCTGATTTTTCAGAGGCTTTTTAGTTTAGTTATTTTGTTGCTTTTTTAGCAGTTGATTTTTTGGTTGTTTTTTTAGCCGCAGTTTTTTTAACAGTTTTTTTAGCAGGTGCCTTTTTAGCCGCAGGCTTTTTAGTTGCCGCTTTTTTAGGCGCGGATTTTTTTGCCGGTTTCTTTTTAGCCGGAGTTTTTTTAGCGGCTTTCTTTTTAGGAGCCAAAGCTTTTTCGGCTTTTTCTTTGGCAACGGTAATAGCCTTGTCTAAATCTTTTTCAGAGCACAGACCGATAGCAACCGGATTTTTAGCCCGCAAATTAGCCATATCGGCGCGAGTGCCGTTGCGGATAGACATAATGGTCGGCTTGGTGGTGCCGATTAATTTGCAAATTTGCGAATCGGCAATTTCCGGACAGTTACGAACAATCCATAAAATGGCGGCCGGTTTGTCATTGCGTTGTGACGGCGAAAGAATTTTTTTGTTTTTGGCATTGGTTTCTTTTACATTGCGCTCAACCACGCTTGCTACCAAATTGGCGGAAGCGTCTTCTTCACAGCGTTTAATTTCATCAGGCGAAAGCTGACCGGTGGCAATCGGGCTGATACCGATGATGTTATAAGCAACATCACCATCGGCAATAGCCTGAACTTCAAGCTCATGCAGTTCGCAGAATGTGGCAATTTGGCGGAAAGTGAGCGCGGTGTTTTCAACCAACCATACGGCGGTTGCTTTCGGCATTAAAGGTGCAGTCATTTGTGATTCCTTTCATTATTATTTTTTTAATAGCTAAACAATAAGAAATATCTGTAAATTATACAAGATTTTTTTATTTTTTATGCAACAGTTGTGCTTTAACCTTAAAAAAACCTCCGACTTAAATAAATCGGAGGCTGATTTTTTAGCAGTAACAGAATTAGTTGGTGCCGCTTTTAATACCGAAAGCACCAAATTTGCTGTTAAACTTGGAAACCTGACCGCCGGTATCAACCATACGATGAATACCAGTCCATGCCGGATGAGATTTCGGATCAATTTCCAAATTCATTTTAGCACCGGCTTTGCCCCAGGTGGTGTTAACTTTATATTCTGTTCCGTCAGTCATCACATAAGTAATTTCGTGATAATCCGGATGAATGCCTTTTTTCATTTTTACTTCTCCAAACAATAAACTCTGATAAAATTTAAGCCCTTATACCTTAATCAGTTTAAATTATCAAGAGTTTTTTTACCTTTTATTTAAAAATTTCAAAAACTTTTTGATTCAAGTTGAAATTTACGGCAACTAAATCACCGGTTTTGAAAATTTCAGGTAAATTTTCAACGCGAATATCTTTTTGTTTAATAGCGCGAACTGAGCCGCCTGCCTCTTTAACCAGCAACATGCCGGCGGCAATGCTGCAAATGTGGTTGTTAAGGGCGATAACGGCATCGGCTTTGCCGCCTGCCATATAAGCCAAATCTTGCGCAATGCAGCCGCTGATGCGCAGGTTGCCGGTTTTAGCGGCAATTTGCGCGTGAAGCTTGGAGGCTTCGGCAATATTTTCAGCATAAGACGAGGTGGCGGAAATTAAAGCTCCGTCAAGTTCTTTAACCGCGGAAACGCGCAAACGTTCATGGTTGCGGTAACCTTCTTTATAAGCGCCTTTGCCTTTTTCAGCAAAGAAAGTTTCATCGCGGGCAGGGTTGTATATAACCGCGCAAACGATAACGCCGTTTTCAACCAAAGCGACTGAAACCGCAAAGTCAGGGTTTCCGTGGGCAAAGTTGATTAAGCCTTCAATCGGGCTGATGGCAAAATACGAATCGCCGACAACCTTGTCATTGGGGGTAAACATCGGCACGTCCGGCTTAATTTTAGCCAGCTCTGCCTTTAAGTTTTTTTCAATGCGGCTGTAGGTGCCAAAAACAAAGTTTTTGTTGCCGCGAACAGAGTTTTGCAGCTGTTCAAGCTCGCTGAAATCTCTGTCCATGGATGAGGCGGATTTTTTAACCGCGCCGACCACAGCCGTCAACAATGGGGAAATGTAAGCCATTATTTTGCTCTTTCAACGTAGTTTGCTTCAGAGGTGCCGACAACAATTTTATCGCCGGTGTTGATAAACGGAGGAACCATAACGCGCACGCCGTTATCCAAAATGGCAGGCTTGTATGATGACGCGGCGGTTTGACCTTTAACAACCGGTTCGGTTTCAGTAACGGTGCAAACAACCTGCAACGGAAGTTCAACTGAAATCGGGCGTTCGTTAATATAAGCAATGCGAACCGGCATGCCGTCAGTTAAAAACGGACGCGAATCGCCTAAAATGTCTGAAGGCATGGTGAATTGTTCAAAAGTTTCATTTTCCATAAAGGTTAAGCCATTGGAATCTTCAAACAAAAATTGGCAATCTTTGTCTTCAACCATCATTTTTTCAACGGTATCTTCAGTGCGGAAGCGTTCGTTGGTTTTGGTGCCTTCTTCAACCGCTTTCATTTCAACCTGCATAAAAGCGCCGCCTTTACCCGGTTTAATGTGTGAAGCTTTGGTGATGGTCCACGGTTTGCCTTTGTACTCAATAACCCAACCGATTTTGATTGATCCTGCGAGTTGTTTCATATTTTTATCTCCATATTTACAATTTTAAAAAGTGATTAAATTTTTTAGGTTTGAGCGCAACATACTCTAAACTTTAGTTTTTGGCAACAAAAATTTTATATTTTCTGCTATCTAAAATTACACAATCGGTTTTAAAGGCGCTGAAATCTAAATCATCGTCCATCGGAATGAGCGCGGACTGAATTAAAAAGAACTCTTCATACCAGTCGGTCAACTCTTTAACTTTATCCGCGCCGTCCTGCCATGCTCTGAAAGCAATAAAGTCAGGCTCACATTCGGATACAAGCATTGCCTCGTGGCGGCGGTTGCGGCTTATCACACCGATAAATTTACGCTTTAAGCCGGCGGTTTGCGCCTGATAATCAGCGGCGATGTTTTCAGATTTTGACAAATCAAGCAACACGCCGTCAACATTAAGGCGCGCGCATAAATCAGCGTTTTCGGTCAAAACAATTTTGTCTTTTGCTTTAGCTGCGGCGGTAAATTTTAACATAAATTCTTCCGGCAGCGCGGAATTTAAAATAAAACATTCGCACTCAGGGTTGTTTAACAGCGAATCGTCAGGTTCTGAAATTTTTATAATAAACTTTTGCATAATGTTTGATTGCTTCTTGTAAAATTTGATAAACAGGTTATTATTATGCCCAAACTATACAGTATCGTTTTAAAAAAAGAAAGTAAAAACTCAATGGATAAGCAAAAATTAGTCCGAACGATGAAGGCGCTTGCTGAACTGCAAGCTTCGCTTAAAGGCTTGAAACAGGCAGTTGAGGCTAAAAAATATGCGCTTGGTCAGCAACGCGCGTCATACAAGCAGAATGTTACGGAAAAAAATTCTCGTTTGGAAAATTTGAATAAAACCGTGGCGGAAGTTTTGGCGCAAACCGCGGCGGTAACTCAAAAAATTGATATGGTGTTAAACGAAGATGGCTCAGATAACAATAACGATTAATTCACGCGAATACGCGGTGGCTTGTGATAACGGGCAAGAAGCTTATACCATGAGTTTGGCTCGTATGCTTGATGAAAAAGCCAAAATGCTGACGGCGGGCGGCGGGCATATCAATGAAAATATGCTGCTTGCCATGGTCGGGATTTTAATGGCGGATGAACTTGCCGAGACTAAAAAGAAATTGGCGTCAGGCGTGCCGGAGCCGATTGTTAAAACCGTTGAGAAAGTCATTGAAAAGCCGGTTGAAAAAATAGTTGAAAAAGTGGTTGAAAAGCCGGTGGTGCAAACGGTTGAAAAAATAGTAGAGAAGCAGGTTGAACCTGATTATTCCGCGCTTGATGCAGAGTTATCTGAGATTGTGGAAAACTTGAATAATGTGATAAAAACTCTTGTGAATCAGGTTGAAAATTTGTAATATAAACCTATATATAAAAGGCTGTCTGTCAGGTCTTATCCGCATGATCTATCCGAGCCAACGTTATATTATTTAGGGAACTGTCACTGTTCAGATCGTGGTCTGATTAAATGGTGCCCACCTTGGTCAAGCGGTTCGATATGAAGTGTAGTAGTATAAACGGTCAGATGGCTTTCAAAGCTTGCGTCTAGCGGGCATCTACTTGTAACTTTTTTTCTTATGTAGCGGTTTTGTACACCGCAGAAAAAACTTGCGGCGCATTAGCCTCATTCTTCGCAAGCTTTTTCATAGCTCCGTGTAGCGGCGTTGTACACCGCGAAAAAAGTTACTGCGTATCTGCCTCACTATCCGCAAGCTTTATTGTTATAATGTACACGGCGTCAAAAAGTTACGTCGCATTAGCCTCATTCTCCGCAGGCTTTTTTGTGTATTATTTAGGGGTTTTGTCACTCATGTAACTATTTGTACACCACGTTCCAAAACCCCGTTGCATCTGCCCAGTTGCCCGCAAGCTTTATTGTAGTTTCGTATAACGGCGTTGTACACCGCGAAAAAAAGTTACTACGTATCTGCCTCATTCTCCGCAGGCTTTTTTTGCGTTTAGTGGTTTATTTCCAAGTTACATATAACCTGCAATCTATTTCGTCGCAAATATTACACAGGTTATTGATTTTATTTAAATCTAAATTACGCAAGCAGCTGCGGTCGCCGGTGCAATAGGAATCGCCGTATAATAAACCGCTAACAGTGAGTTGCTCATCTTTTCCGTCCAGAGATTTATATGTTGATATGGTTTCAAGATTGGCGGCGTTCTCTTTAGCGGCAAGTACAATGTTGCGGCATACTTCCGCGCCTTGTGCCGTTGGAGCAAAATGAAAGGCAATTCCGCCAAAAGCCGATGAATTATAGGTATATACCCAGCTATTAGTCTTAAACCACTTGTCTTGTAATGAAAGATTGCTTACATATTCTATGCCATCAGGTAATAAGTTCATTTTGTATAAAAGAGTGCCATAATAGGTAAGTTCCTCATTTCCAGGGCGCAATTTGTCTTTGATTGAAAGCACATTATTTATCAGCATATTAACTGCAACGGCGTGTTGATTTAGTTTATATTTCATCATTGCTTTGGAGTAACCGCTGATGGCGCCAACGCTAAGCACTCCGATAATGGCGAGCACACCTAACATTTCCACCATAGACCGACCAGATTGTGTATACATGAGTTAAAATCTCCTCAAATTGTTGCATTTGAGAAGATTTTAGCTCGCGTTTTTTTTTTGCAATATTTACGAGTCCGTGCTGTGCATAAGTTGTATTAAGTTAAATTTGTTGACATGTTGTAAATTATAATATACATTATAGTATGCGTTTGTAAAATATATTATACAGGTCGGTAAAATGAAAAAAACATCTGTAATACCAATACCGGTACAAAAGGCGTTAAAAAAACTTGGTTCGGATATAAAAGAAGCCCGTATCAGAAGAAGAATTTCTATGGCGCTTATGGCAGAAAGAGCCGGTATTACTCGTCCAACGCTTGTTAAAGTGGAAAATGGCGATGCGGCAACTTCTATGGGGATTTATGCAAAAGTTATTTTTATTTTAGGCTTGGATAAAAATCTGGCAGATGTTGCCGATATTAAAAATGATAAAATTGGTATTATGATTGAAAGTAATGAGTTGCCTAAAAGAGCGGTAGCCAAAAAAATTAAGGATAATACAGATGAGTGATAGAAAATTGTATGTTTATTGCCAATTAAATGGTGAAGATGTTTTGGTTGGTTACTTATGGTCACATGTTAAAGGACGAACTGAAACATCTTCATTCCAATATGCGGATACTTGGCTTAGTAATCCTAAGGCGTTTAATATTGATCCGGCTTTATATTTGGCAGCAGGGCAACAATACTCAGCAAATCCTTTATTCGGAGTGTTTACAGATTGCTCTCCGGATAGATGGGGGCGTGTTTTGATGCAACGATTTGAACAAAATAAGGCTAAAGAAGAACAACGTGCGCCGCAAACCTTGAATGATATTGATTATTTGGCATTAGTTAATGATGAGGCGAGACAAGGGGCGATCCGCCTAAAAGATAATCCGCAGAATGATTTTATTTTTCCGGCGATTATTAAACCTATTCCGCCGCTTATTAAATTGCCGGAATTGCTATCAGCTGCGGAAAAAATTACTGATAACAGTGAAACGGCGCAAGATTTAAAAGTTTTGTTAGCTCCGGGATCATCATTGGGTGGTGCACGCCCTAAAGCTTCGGTTATAGATAACGATGGCGATTTATGTATTGCCAAGTTTCCTAAAAAAGATGACATTGGTAATATTGTATTGTGGGAAGCAGTTGCTTTAACGTTGGCAAAAGAAGCAAGAATAAATGTTCCGCAGTGGAAAATTGTTAATATTTTAAACAAGCCGGTGTTGTTAGTTAAGAGGTTTGATAGAATAAAAACAAAACGCATACCTTTTGCATCGGCAATGACTATGTTGTCAGCAACGGACGGAGATAATACCTATACTTATCAAAATATTGCTGATGTTATAAGGCAATACAGTTCGTCACCAAAAGATGATTTGGCGGAGTTGTGGAAGAGACTGGTATTTTCAATAATGATTTCAAATACAGATGATCATTTAAGGAATCATGGATTTTTGCATACGAATAATAATGGTTGGCGCTTATCTCCGGTTTATGATGTTAACCCTAATCCTGATAATATAGGAATGTTGAGCACGGCTATTTCAGAAGGTGCGTATGAAACTAAATTAGAAAATGCCATAGCTGTTGCTGAGTATTTCGGCTTAACCTCAGATAAAGCAAATAAAATTATAAGTATGGTTAAATCCGCAGTTGCCCAGTGGAAACAAGTTGCCGCTAAAATCGGTTTATCTTCTGCCGAAATACAAAAAATGCAAATAGCTTTTAAGGTATAAGTCAGCAAAGTTATGGTTATAAAAAAGCTCCGATTTGGTATCGGAGCTTTAAGGCTTAAAAGTTATTTTTTTCAATATCTAAAAAGTATTCCACGGTTTTGAGCGAAAGCTCTTTAGTGGCAGGTTTATCGCAGGCGATAATTCCGTGTTGGTGCATTTGCAACGCGGTAATTGTCCACATGTGGTTAATACTGTCTTCAATGCCGTGCTTTAAGGCTTCGGCTTTGCTCTCGCCGGTTACCATGATGATAACTTCTTTGGCGTCCATAATGGTGGCAACACCGACGGATAATGCCGTGGTCGGCACGCGTGAAACATCGCCGTCAAAAAAGCGCGAGTTGGCTTTAATGGTGCTTTCGGTTAAGGTTTTAATGCGGGTGCGCGAGTTTAATGATGAAAACGGCTCGTTAAACGCAATATGTCCGTCATTGCCAACGCCGCCCAAAAACAGTTGAATGCCGCCGAGGTCGCGAATCGCTTGCTCATAGTTGTTGCACTCTTTTTCATAGTCTGTGGTCATGCCGTTTAGCATGTGAATGTTTTGTGGCTTAATGTTTATGTGTTTGAAAAAGTTTTCATCCATAAAATAACGATAGCTTTGCTTATCGGTCGGTTTTAAGCCGACATATTCGTCCATGTTGAAAGTTACTACGTTTTCAAATGAAACTTTGCGGTTTTGATATAAGTTAATCAGCTCTTTGTAAACTCCGAGCGGGGTTGAGCCGGTCGGCAAGCCCAAAACAAAAGGTTTGTCTTTGGTGGGTTTAAATTTGTTAATACGATAGACAATATAGTTGGCTACCCATTTGGCGACAGTTTCATAGTCCGGTTTTATAATTACACGCATAGTTCTTTTCCTTTATGATAGAGGTTACCCTTTATTGTTGTGTATAAAATATTTAAGTTTTTGTTGAAGATGACCAGGTCGGCATCATACCCCGGAGCTACCAGCCCGAGGTGGTCTTGGCGCATTATCCGCGCCGGATTGGTGGCTGCCATGTGAACAGCCTGTTCAACCGTAAACCCGTAAGAAACAATATTGCGGACGCTGTCTATCATGGTAAGAGCGGAGCCGGCAATAACGTTGTCGGATTTACGGTAAAAGCACTTGTCTAAATAAACTTCTTCACCGTTGGCAATTAAAGGTTTTTTCTTTTGCTTGGTGGGTTTTAACGAATCGGTCACCAACACAATTTTATCCAGCGATTTGCAGGTAAGTAAAAATTTGATAATATCCGGATTGATGTGAATACCGTCAGCGATAACCTCGCAGGATAGTTCAGGGTGAATAAACACCGCGCCGACTACGCCGGGGTCGCGGTGGTGCATGCGGCTCATGGCATTAAACAAATGGGTTACATGCAAAATACGCACCTGCATGCCTTCAACCATTTGCGCGTAAGTGGCGTTGGTGTGTCCGGCTTGTAAAATTATGCCCTTGGAAAGGCAGTATAATGCCAGTTCGCGCATGTGTTTAAGCTCAGGCGCAACCGTCATATTAACAATATGTCCTTCTGAGGCATTCCATAAGTCTTCCATTAAATTAAGATCAACAGGACTTAAAGAATCGGGAGTTTGCACGCCCAAGCGTTCCGGTGATAAAAACGGACCTTCAAGGTGTATGCCTAAAATGCGGGCGCCTTTTTCATGTCCCATGGCTTCCACGATGGCGCGTATGCCTTTGATTAATTCATCACGCTTGGCGGCGTATAAAGTTGGGATAAATGAGGTAACGCCGTATTGCGGCAAAATTTCAGACATTTGCAATATGGAATTGACGGTGTAATCATCGGTGCCGAAGCCTCCGATGCCGTGAATGTGGGTATCAATCAGACCGGGGGCGACATAAGCGCCTTTAACATCAATAAAAACAGTGTCAGCCTTAAAGTTTTTTTGCGCAAAACGAGCCTCGTTAAACACATCAACAATTTTGTTTTGTTTGATTAAAACGGCGCAATTTTTCATCATGGAATAGCCGTTTAGAACCGTCGCGTTATGAATACATATAGCTGACACCATGCAAATTCTCCATTTAATAATGCGGGGGAGGCGTTTCTTCACTTAAAGGCTTGACGCGCTCATCATCAAGCATACCGGCTAACACTTTGTTTTCTTTGTGTAGTTTGTCAATAAGCTGACCTTGATTGATAACAACCTCATTTAACTCGTCAACCGTTTTTTGCAGGTTGGCGAGAGCCATTTCAATGTTAATAAAACGTTTTTCCGCGTTCATTATTATTCTCCGGTATTTTTATCTGCAAGTTAACATACTTATTTGCGGCTTGCAACCGCAAAAGCAAAGTGTGAACTTAAATTTATTCTGCCGGATAACCGATGACCTGATTGAAAGTTACAATTTCATCATCAGTCAAATTGAGCGCTTGATGCAAAGCCTCGCGGTCAATGGAGCCTCTGACCACTGAAGCCAAACCTTGTTCGGCGGCGTATAATGAAACGTTTTCATAGGCGGAGCCGGAATGAGCCTCGGCAAATTTTTTATCTCCGGCATAAATTAATTGTACCGGCGCTTCCTTTACAAAATCTTGTTTGGCAATAAACGGCATTAAATCAGGAGTTTCAAGTTGATTGAGGGTATTGGTTTTGCCGTCATATTGCCAGGTTTTGCCATCATAAATTACAAATACTTTTAAATTTTGTTGGTTCATGGCTGTGGGAATAGCGCGGGTGTTGTGGCTGTTGGTGCCGAACGCCGCCCATAAAATATTGCTTAAAGTTTGTTCTGAAATGGGTTTGTTGCTATATGCGCGACCGGTTTTGCGGGCGTCTATGGTTTGTAAAAGCGGTGATGACATATCGGGTTTGGGCAGGTTAAGAGCCTGAGAGGCGCCGCAGATAAAAAGCGAGCTTAAAAGAGCGCTGCAAAAAATGGAATTTTTCATTAATTATCCTTTCATGATGTTTATTTTTAAAAGGATTTTAGCTCAGGTTTCGGCTTTTGCAATAGACGTAAAGCGCTCTTGTGCATAAGTTATAATTAACGCAATATTTAAAATTGATGTGTAAACTCATTTACAATGAGGAGAAGTAAAATGATGTTTCGCTATAATATATTGCCACTCTTGGCGGCAACCGCGTTGTTATCAGCTTGCGATAACGGCGAGTATGATTACAAAGACTTAAATTGCAGCAAGGGCATGGTTTGCCAAACCAAAAGCGGCAAACCGGTTACCGGCGTGGTTAAAACCTATTATCCGGAGGGCGAGTTAAAACGAACAATTACTTATATAAAGGGCTTACGCGAAGGGGTGATGACTGATTATTACCAAAGCGGAGCGGTTAAGGCTAAGGTTATGTATCATAACAATTTAGTGGACGGCGCCGTAAGCTCTTATTATGAAAACGGCGTATTGGCCGGTGATTGCAATTACACTTGCGAAAAGCTTGACGGGAGTTGTAAACTGTATAATGAAGACGGCAGTTTGGACGCGGAAGAAACTTATCATAACGGAGTTGATAACCGTGAGGTTTTGCGCTATGTGAACGGGGTCGCGGTTTTAAAATCAGAATTTAAGAACGGCGTTTTAACCGCGCGTGAAGTTTATGATGAAAACGGCGCGGTGCAGTCTAAGATATTTGCCGATAATGCTGAGGAAATTAATCGTTATCAGGTTTATTATCCGAACGGGGCTATTAAAATTGACGCGGAAACTGCAGGCGGTAAAGTTGAAGGCAAAGTGAAAGAATATTATGATAACGGTCGTCTTAAAAGCGAGTATCAGGTTAAAGGCGGCGGGCTTATCGGCGATTATACCGCTTATCGCAAAAACGGCACTATCAGTTTTGCCGCAACCTATCAGGAAGGAAAAGTGCCGGAAGGCGAGGAAAGGGTGCAAGCGGCGGTGGTTGAAATGAAACTCCGTTTTATGCGGCAGGGAATCCAGGAAATTAAATTTTCAGACGATAATTAAAATAAACCCCCGATAATCACAATGTCGGGGGTTTATTTAAAAGAGCTGCGCTAAAAAATTTTGCAAGGCAGTTTCATTATGCCACCTGATTTTTATTTTAAGCACCTTAAAATGCGAGCGCAATTCAGGCGGAATTTTAACAAAATCTTTGGTCGTGGTGTATATGTCCAAATTGTTTTTTTGCGCAAAATCAATCAAAAAACTCAAGTCAGCGCGGGTGTAAAAATGGTGGTCGGGGAAGTTAAAATGATGGTTGATGTTAAAACCGCATTTTGTTAGCGAATCGTAAAATTTTTCAGGGTGACCGATGCCGCAAAATGCCACAATGTCGCGGTTGGTTATTTTAGGCTGCTCTTCCTTAATTTCGCCATAAAATACCGGCAAATCGGTTTGAGAGGCAATTTGTTTTTTATCTTCTCCCAAAATAATAACGGCTTGCGCGCGCTTAATGCCTTCAGCAAACGGTTCGCGCAACGGACCGGACGGAATAACGCGCCCGTTGCCGATGCCGTAATTGCCGTCAAATACTAAAAATGAAATATCTTTATGCAAAGTCGGGTTTTGAAAACCATCGTCCATCACCAAACAATCGGCGCCATCGGATATTGCTAATTTGGCGGCGGCGGCGCGGTCAGGATTAATTACCGCGGGCGCAACTTCCGCAAGCAAGAGCGGCTCGTCGCCGACTTGCTTGGGAGTGTGAAGATTTGGGTTAACAATAACGTTGCGCAAAGCTCCGCCGTATCCGCGTGAGATAAAGTACGGATTTTTATCCATGCCGCGCAACATTTCCGCAATGCTGAGCGAAACCGGAGTTTTTCCGGTTCCGCCGGCAGTTAAATTACCGATGCAAATTACCGGACATTCGGCTTTATATGGAATATGGCTTTTTAAGCGCCTTGCCGTAGCGGCGGCGTAAATGGCGGCAAAAGGCTGCAAAATGGCGGATAAAAAGCCTTGTTTGGTCCAAAATTCCGGTGTGTTCATGAGGATTAATCCAAATAACCTCTGATTTTTTCAACAATGCCGTCAAGCACTTTGGCTTCGCTGGTTGCCCAGTTGTAAGCAAGACTGCGTTTGGCTTCCAAAAGTTCGGGATTGGTCATTAAGTTTTCAACCGTTTCAACCAGTTCCAAAACATCGTTTACCTGAATAACGGCATCGGCTTTTTTGGCGCGGTTCATGGCGTCGGTAAAGTTATGCATGTGCGGACCGACAATAACGGCATCACGGTAACGTGACGGTTCCATAAAGTTTTGACCGCCGTGCGGAATAAGCGAACCGCCTATGAACACAACCGGAAACAGCTCATACCAAATGCCAAGTTCGCCAATAGTGTCGGCGACATAAACATCAGTATCGGGGGTGATTTTTTCACCGGCGGAGCGTAGGGCAACTTTTAAGCCGAGATCTTTAATCAGGCGCTCTTTAATTTCAGTGCCGCGGTGCGGGTGGCGGGGCGCCATAAAGGTGAGCAGGTTCGGAATTTTTTGTTTCATATCTTTAATAAAGCGGGCAATTTTAAATTCCTCATCGTCATGCGTGGAGCTGACAAGCCATGTCGGACGACCGCCGATTTGGTCGGCAATATCTTTTTTCTTTTCAGGGTCAACCGGCAAGGGCAGACCGGCGTATTTAAGGTTGCCTAAGCACAAAGTGTTTTTAGCGCCCAAAACGCGCAGGCGGTATGTATCTTCTTCAGATTGACCGAGGCACAAATTAAAGCAATCCAAAATTTCTTTAATAACAAATTCAAACTGTTGCCATCTTTTGAACGAGCGGTTAGAAATACGTCCGTTTACCAAAATGAGCGGAATGTTTTTGCGTTTGATGCATGAGAGCATCGCAGGCCAAAATTCAGATTCAAACCACAAGGCAATATCCGGGCGCCAGTGTTTTACAAAGCGAGCGGCAAACACGGGGTTTTCAATCGGCAAATATTGGTGAAAAGCGCGTTCCGGCAAGCGTTTAGCCATAATTTCAGCGGAAGTCAGGGTGCCGGTTGTGACCATAACATGCGCGTCAGGATAAATTTCAAGCAAGCGGTTAATAAGCGGCAACATAGAAATTGATTCGCCGACGGAAGCTCCGTGCATCCAAATAAGTTTACCTTCCGGACGCGGTTTGGTCGGTTTGCCAATTCTTTCATTAAAACGTTTAATATCTTCTTTGCCGTTCTTTTTGCGTTTTTCAATATAGCGGCTGATGGCAATCGGATACAAAAAGCGAATTAAGGTGTTGTAGATTTTCATTAACATTTATTTGTTCCTTTTAAGTTTATTAAAATTTATCCTTTAAGTGTTATTAATGTTTAATTTTTTTGGTGTCGCGCTTTTTTTTAGGCGCGGTGCCTTTGGGAATGCGCGGCATATTAAGTTCTTTGTCAAGCTGCCAGGTGAGCTCGTTTAAGCGGTTTTCAATTTGTTGGCGGTATTGCTCAAGCTCTGCCTCAGTGGCGTTTTGAGGAATAAAGAACGGTTCGGTGACGGCGCAAATTCCGCGGTTGAAAGGCTTGGGGAACAGCATGCGGTCCCAACTTTTTTCAACAATGTATGAATTTGCAATGCTGTAAGTTACGCCGATAACCGGTTTGCCGGTTTTGTGCGCGTAAAATACCGGACTTGGCGATAAAGTCATGCTCGGACCGCGCGGTCCGTCAGGGATAATGGCGATGGTGGTTCCGCTTTTAAGCTCGCGCATTAAGGCAACGGCGGCGGCGCTGGCGTGCTCGTTTGAAGAACCGGGGATAATCCCGATACCGAAACGGCGCAACAGACCTACCATCATTTGCCCGTCACGATGAGGCGAAACCAAAGCTTTTAAGGTTTTGCGCTTGTCCCAAAAGTACGGAATCATCGGGACGCGCCCGTGCCAGGCAATAAAAATAACGCTGCCGCATTTTTCCAAATTGTCATAAAAGTTATTAATGTTGCGCACTTCCCATTTGGTGGTGGCGGCAATTAAACGAATATACCAATACGCGGCAAAGCTTATAACTTCTGCCGCAAAGCGTGATTTGGTTATTTTTTTTACAAAGTCTTTAAATTTACTCATTTACCCGCCTGTACTTAGGTTTTATACCATAATATACGCTTTTTTTTAATCTGCAATCTTTTTTAGCGATATATAACAAAATCTATGTGGATTAAAAAGTTTTCGCATTGCCTATCTTGCCAAATGTTTATAGATTTCTTATATAGAACGTGATTAAAATTATAAACATAATATGAAAGTGTCTTGAAATATGCCCGAACAGAAAGATAATGAGTTAATTCCGGTATTGCCGCTCAGAGATACGGTGGTGTTTCCGAAAATGATTGTGCCGTTGTTTGTCGGTCGCGATAAATCAATTAACGCGTTGCAAAAAGTTAATGACTGCAATGGCAATATTGTGCTGATTACGCAAAAAAAAGCCGATGACGAGGCGCCGACGCAAGATGATGTTTATAACATCGGCACGCTCGGAAAAATTTTGCAAATGCTGCGTCTTCCGGACGGAACGGTTAAGGTTTTGATTGAAGGTATTGATCGTATTAAGCTTGAAAAACTTAATGACGAGGGAGATTATTTAACGGCTGAAATTTCGTTGTTGCCCGAATCTGAGGCGGACAATATGGAAATGGATGTGATGGCGCGCGCGGTTATCTCGCAATTTGAAGAATACGCCAAAATTTCAAAGAAAATTGCGCCGGATGTTTTGCTTGCCGTGCATCAGATTGAAGATTCCGGCAAACTTGCCGATACGATTGCTTCGCATATGAATTTGAAGGTTGAAAATAAGCAGGCTCTGCTTGAGGCGGATAATCTGCCGGCTCGTTTTGAAAAACTTTTGGGCTTTATGGACGCTGAAATCGCGGTGATTGAAATTGAAAATAAAATCAAGAGCCGAGTTAAGCAGCAAATGGAAAAAAGCCAAAAAGAATATTACTTAAACGAGCAGATGAAGGCTATCCAAAAAGAGCTTAATGACGGTAGCGAAGAAGATGAAATTTCGGTTTATACGAAAAAAATTAATAACACCAATCTTTCTAAAGAGGCTAAGGAAAAAGCGCAGTCAGAAGTTAAAAAGCTCAAAACGATGGGCGCGATGAGTTCAGAAGCAACAGTGGTGCGCAACTATCTTGACTGGCTTTTGGATATTCCGTGGAAGAAAAAATCTAAGGTTAATAAAGATTTAGCCAAAGCGGAAGAAATTTTGGAACATGACCATTACGGGCTTGATAAGGTTAAAGAGCGTATTGTTGAGTATTTAGCGGTGCGGTCGCGCGCTGATAAAATTAAGGGTCCTATTTTGTGTTTGGTCGGACCTCCGGGTGTTGGTAAAACCTCGCTCGGACAATCAATCGCCCGCGCAACCGGACGTAATTTTGTGCGCGCTTCGCTCGGCGGTATGCGTGATGAGGCTGAAATCAGAGGGCATCGCCGCACTTATATCGGTTCTATGCCCGGAAAGATTATTCAGGGCATGAAAAAGGCGGGAACGTCTAATCCGCTGTTTTTGCTTGATGAAATTGATAAGCTGGGCAATGATTGGCGGGGTGACCCGAGTTCGGCGCTGTTGGAAGTGCTTGATCCGGAGCAGAACTCAGCTTTTAATGACCATTACTTGGAAGTTGATTATGACTTGTCAGACGTTATGTTTGTAACCACGGCAAACTCGCTTGATATGCCGCGTCCGCTGTTGGATCGTATGGAAATTATCCGTTTGTCAGGTTATACGGAGGATGAAAAGGTTGAAATTGCCAAGCGCCATTTGGTGCCGAAGATTTTGGCTGAAAACGCGGTGGAGTGTTCGGAGCTGACGATTAGCGATGGCGCTATCCGCGATATTATTCGTTACTATACGCGTGAGGCGGGCGTGCGCAATTTGGAGCGCGAGCTTGCAACCATTGTCCGCAAAGCAATTACGGAAGTTTTGCTCTCTAAAGGCGACTGCATTAAAGCTGATGTTACTTCGGAAAATTTGGAAAAATATTTGGGCGTTCGCAAGTTTTCATTCGGAATGGCCGAAGCGGAAGACCACATCGGCGTTACCACCGGTTTAGCATGGACGGAAGTCGGCGGCGATATTTTGTTTATTGAAGCCGTGGACATGCCCGGAAAAGGCAAGGTTATGCAAACCGGTAAGCTGGGCGAGGTGATGAAGGAATCTATTGATACGGCTTATTCGGTGGTGCGCGCTCATTCTAAAGAACTGGGGATTGATCCGGAAATTTTTGAAAAGACCGATATTCATATCCATGTTCCCGAAGGGGCGACTCCGAAAGACGGACCTTCCGCCGGTATTGCCATGTACACCACTTTGGTTTCAGTTTTAACTAAAGTTCCGGTTAAAAAAGACGTGGCGATGACCGGTGAAATTACGTTGCAGGGCAGAGTGCTGCCTATCGGCGGTTTGAAAGAAAAGCTGCTTTCGGCGTTGCGCGGCGGAATTAAAACCGTGATTATCCCGAAAGAAAATGAAAAGGATTTGGCGGAAATTCCCGATAACGTTAAAGTCGGATTGAATATTATTCCGGTTTCAGATGTTTCGGAGGTTTTGAAAATTGCTTTGAAAGGCGAGGTTAAACCTATGCCCGAAAAAGCATAAAGCCGATATACAACCTTAACTTAAAACACATATATCAAAATTACGCATTGGTATATGTGTTTTTTCTTTACAAAGCCAAAAAGATATAGTATCGTCTTTTTACAAGATTTAATTGTCTTGAGGGCGGAAGGATTAATACGAATAGTCTTATTCGGTTGTCCGGAGGCAAAATTATTTATTGATTTTTAAAAATCTTGCGGTAACATATGGCAATAAGTTGCCTTGTGTGTAAATGCAGGGCCTTATCGGAAGTGATGCAGTAATGCGTTTACTTTTGCTTTGAGCACATGGCTCACGGACTTAGAAAATCCGAGACATACAGTCGGTTAGGCATCCGTCTTGAAATAAAATGCAGGCATCTTATGTCTTATTTTATCAATAGGGCGGATGCCGGCCGAATAAGGCCTAGCCAAATAAGGTCGGGCTGTTGTATGTTGCAGTTTTCTAACATCCGCCTCACTTTTTTCAAAGTGAGGCTTTTGCATTTGACAAGATTTTAAGGTCAGATAAAAACACAATTTTATGCTGTTTAAAATATAGGATGTTATGATGAAAAAAGACGAAAATACAAGGGCAACCATACGCGGTCGCATTAAAGACGGGAGCCCGAATCCGGTAGATGTGCATGTCGGCAAACGTATTCGTTTACGGCGTACGCTTTTAGGATATTCGCAACAACAATTAGCAATGCGGTTGGGCTTAACTTTTCAACAAATTCAAAAATATGAAAAAGGCTATAATCGGGTAGGTGCGAGCAGGTTATGGGATATTAGCCGCGTGCTCAGAGTTCCGATGGATTTTTTCTTTGAGGATATGGATAAAAGCATTGTTGACCAGAGCCCGATGATGCTCGGCAACTTGTCAGATGTTGAAAAACAAGATTTAGGTCAGTCGGAATTAAAAGAAGATGACCCGCTTAAAAGTGATGAGTCATTAAAGTTGGTGCGAGCATTTTATAAAATTAAAAACCGTAAATTGGCGCGCTCGTTGTTTAATTTGGCAGAACAGCTTTCATTAAACAATGCGCAAATGCCGGAAGACCGAAACGTATAGTTTTATTGGCGGTGATAAAAGGCTCTGCAATTAGTTTTTGCAGAGTCTTTTTTAGTCAATTTTCCAAACGATATTCATGCCGCATCTTTCATGACCATGGCAAGTTTGGCACATCTCATACACATCATTCATGGTTTTTAGCCGTAGGCAATTATTTTGTTCTATACTGCAATTTTTATTGCCTTGCCAGCTTTGTGTATAGTTTACGGTTGTTTCATCGTCAGGGTCGGTAAAACTACTGACATTTAAGTATAACAAATTATCGCTGAATTGCCGCGCGATATTTATAACATTTTGACAGACGGAAAAACGTTGTTCGCGGTTGTTGACGGCAAATTTAATACTCATTAGCACTTGGTCATAATTAGGGGCGTTATTGTTTGAGAGTGTAATCCGATTGTTAAATGAATCATATAAACTATTTGGCTCATTTTGATGAAGCATGCTGTGGTCAATCAGATTCATTTTGGTGTAATAAGGAACAAGGTTAGTGGATTTGTTAAACTTCCATTCATGCTGATATTGGGTCATGATATTCATCAGCCAGCTGATTTGCTCTGCCTGTTTGTTGAGTTTGTACTTAAACATGGCCTTGGAATAGCCGCTTATCGCTCCGACGGATAGCACGCCGATAATGGCCAGTACCCCAAGCATCTCCACCATACTTCTTCCTTGGGCCTGCGTATAATGGGCTCCTGCTAGGAATTTTGTCACTCGTGTACCTTTTTGTGTACAAGTCGCTCCAAAATCCCGTCGCATTAGCCTCATTCTCCGCAGGCTTGGATTATTTTTATTATACATGAGCTAAAATCCTTTCAAAATTTTAATTTGAAAAGATTTTAGCTCGCGTTTTTTTTTTGCAATATTTACGAGTCCGTGCTGTGTATAAGTTGTATTAACACCGTGTTTTTTCACCACCCCGTCGGCTCCGCCGCCACCCCTCCATAGAGGGGAATTAATATACACAGGTAGCGTATAAATTGTAAACAAAATGTAAAATACATTTTACATTTATTACAGAATTAAATGTTTTGTAAAATATGTTTTACATTTTGCTTGACTCTTGTCTTTTTGTTAATTATATTTAACAATATAAACAAGGAGGAAGATATGCGCCAAGGGGAAGAAATAATAATTGATAGACCGCAATATATTGAACAGTTACGCAAATGGCAAAGTCAACCGGATTTAATTAAAATTGTGACCGGTGTCAGACGTTGTGGCAAGTCTAAACTATTTAATTTGTATCAGTCTGATTTAATTTTCAGTAAAATTGCTGATGACAGCCAAATTATCAGTATTAATCTTGAAGATTTAATGCAAACCCAAAAAATCGGGTTGCAATATGATATGGAAAACTTTTTAACTGATTATAATCAGCTGTTGGATTATGTTACAAAACATCTTAATCCCGATAAGATGAACTATGTTTTTATTGATGAAATACAGTTATTACGTAATTGGCCACGAGTCGCAAACACATTGCGTTTGCAGAAAAATGTTGATTTATATTTAACCGGTTCTAACGCGTATATGTTTTCAGGAGATTTGGCTAACCAGTTGGGCGGTAGGTATGTTGAAATTAGAATGCAGCCGCTGTCATTTAAGGAATATTTCAATGCTTATTCGGAGTTTGCGCAATGGCTGGCTAAAACTAAGCAAAATATATATGATTTACATAATCCGGCGGTGGTTTATCAACATTATATTCAAGAAAGCGGGTTTCCGCAAACTTTAAATATGTTGGCAGATAAGCAGCTTATTCATGATTATTTGTTGGACACAGTCTATTTAAACACAATTCAAAAAGACGTGGTTAAACGCTTTAATATTGCAGATACCAACAAACTTGATGTGGTTGTAAAGTATTTATTTGACAATATCGGCTCAGAAACTTCGGTCCGTAACATTGCAAAATGTTTGGAAGCGAGCGGGCGCAAAATCTCGGTTCCTACTGTTGATACTTATATTCAAGGGCTTTTAGACAGCTTTTTGATGTATAAATGCGATAGGTATGACATTAAAGGCAAGCAATACTTAGATAACAATGCAAAATATTATGTGGCGGACATTGGTTTGAGAACGGCGCTGCTGGGTATGAAAGATATGGATGCCGGGTATATTTTAGAAAATATTGTTTATCTTGAATTGAAACGCCGCAATTATGAAGTTTCAGTTGGTAAATTATTAAAAGGCGGCAAAACGATAGAAATAGATTTTGTCGCCAAAAAGAGCGGCGGAATTGTGGAATATTATCAAGTTGCGTTAAATGTTACTGAGTCTCAAGTATTACAGCGTGAATTAGGCGCATTAGAAGCTATTGATGATAATTATCCTAAATTTTTACTGTCTATGGACTATGGAAGAGCGGAAAACAATGGCATTAAACGGTTGAATGTATTTGACTGGCTGCTAAATGATGGGCTGTAAACTTGTCTGCCGATTTTATATTAAAAGAGCCTGAATAATTCCGGCTCTTTTAAGGTTGTAATATTTACGAGTCCAAAGCTGTTCTAGCAGCAAATTTAATATTTGTTTTTTATAGAGGCTCAATCGCAAAACCTATAAACTTCAATAGCTAAACCATATTTGTATCATAGCCGATAAGGATAAAAACGAAACAAGAATCAGTATCCTCACATACTTTGCAAGCATTGTTAATTTTAGTCATATCCATATTACGCAGGTAATCATTTTGGTCAGTTGCTTGATTGCCATAATAGCGAGTCACTACATTAAAAGAGCCATCTGTTTCCTCGCGTTGGACATGAACCCAAGAAATATCATCGGCTCGTGCTTTAGCCATAGTCATAAAATTGCGGCAAATTTCAGCAGAGTAGTTGCTGTTGTTAATTTCAAGTCCTAAAGCATAGCCCTGATATTGTGCTGCTGAATGATTTTCAAGTTTGATTCGGGAATTAAAAATATCATAGGCGTATTCAGAATTATCTTTTATCATGTCGTTAGGAACAATGCCAAGTTTGTTTAAGGTGTTTTTCATAAAATAAGGTACTTTGCGAAGTGTATCTTGATTGCCAATTAAATAGTCTAATATATAGCCGATTTGTTCGGTTTGTTTATTTAATTTGTACTTAAACATTGCCTTGCTGTAACCGCTGATAGCGCCAACGGATAACACTCCGATAATTGCAAGAACGCCAAGCATTTCCACCATAGACCGACCAGCATTCTCTATGTCGTCATTATCGGGCTTGACCCGATAATCCAGGTGGGACAAATTAGCTACTTGGTTGGACCTGGACTCTCCGATCAAGTCGGAGAGTGACAGAATGTGGTGTAAAAAGCGGTTAAAATATGATTTCATAATAAAACCTCCTCAAATTGTTACGAATGAGAAGATTTTAGCTCGCGTTTTTTTTTTGCAATA
>CAVBCV010000025.1:0-21161 GCA_963594125.1 Lachnospiraceae bacterium | reverse complement strand
TGAGAAGATTTTAGCTCGCGTTTTTTTTTTGCAATATTTACGAGTCCGTGCTGTGTATAAGTTGTAAGACCACCCCGCCTTCGGCACCCCTCCATAGAGGGGAATTAATAGCGCTGTGTATAAGTTGTATTAACACCGTGGTTTTTCACCACCCTGTCGGCGTTCCGCCGCCACCCCTCCTCAGGATGGGAATTTATATGCTGTGCATTAGTTGTGTTTAAGAAGTTTATAAGAAAGGCGCTTTATTTTGCTAAAGCGCCTTTGGTAAAATGTTAGCAAGTTAGTCTTCAATACTGTAATCTTTAAGTTTTTGAGCGCTGGCTTGCAACAAAACGTGTTCTTCCTCAGACAAGCGCGGATAAATAACGCGTTCAATACCGTTTTTATTAACGATGGTCGGCAATGAAAGACATACGTTTTTAACGCCTTCAACATCTTCATGTAATGATGAAACGGTTAAAATAGCGTTTTCATTGGTGCTGATAGCCTGGCAAATACGAGCTAAACCACCGGCAATGCCGTAACAGGTGGCGCCTTTGCCCTCAATAATTTTATAAGCGGCATTGCGGACGTTATCGTCAATATCGGCTTTAACTTCAGGCGTGAGCGGACGTTTTAAGTCATCGGCAAGGGTTGCAATCGGCAAAGTGCCGGCATCGCCGTTTGACCAAATTAAAACTTCGCTGTCGCCGTGTTCGCCAAGCACATTGGCGTGAATAGATTTTGAAGATACGCCTAAATGCTCGCCGAGCAAGGTTCTGAAGCGCGACGTATCCAAAATGGTGCCGCTGCCGAATACGCGGTTTTTAGGCAGTCCTGAAAGTTTTAAGGTGTAATCCGTCATAATGTCAACAGGGTTGGAGGCAACCAAAATAATGGCGTCCGGCGCGTTTTCCATTAAAGGCGTAACAATGCTTTTGAAAATGGCGGCATTGCGCGACATTAAGTCAATACGGGTTTCACCGGGGCGCTGGTTGGCTCCGGCAGTAATAATTACAACATCGGCATTTTTTAAATCGGCGTAACTTCCGGCGTGAACTTTGCTGGCATAAGCAAAAGTGGTGGCATGGGTGATGTCTAAAGCTTCTGCCTCGGCTTTTTTCTGGTTATAGTCAATTAATACCACTTCACGGGCAACACCGCGCATAACAAGCGCAAAAGCGGTGGCGCTGCCGACCTGTCCGGCTCCGATAATACCAACTTTCATCTGTAATCTCCTTTATTTTATGTTCTTTTTAGTAACCGCATAGAAATATAGTTATATTTTTTTAAATAACAATCATATTTATACACTATTTATAACTATTTGTTACAATTACTAAAATTTATATTTTTCAATATGTTAAGCGGTGTAAAGACCTTTTTCTATGGGTAATTTTAAAAAAATGCTTGCTAAAAGACATAAAATTTGCTAACAACACATCAAGACCGGTGAGGTCTGAAAATTTGTTTTAATAATTTTTTGAGGTTTAAATACATGACTGATACCGCAAATCGCGTTAAAAAAATCGTCGCTGAACACCTTGGTGTTGAAGAATCTAAAGTTACCGAAAGCGCAAGCTTTATTGATGACCTTGGTGCTGACAGCTTGGATACAGTAGAATTGGTTATGGCATTTGAAGAAGAATTCGGTTGCGAAATTCCTGATGAAGCAGCAGAAAAAATTCTGACTGTTAAAGATGCTATTGACTACCTTTCTAAGAATGCGTAAGTCTTGTGGCTTTATTTAAGTGTGGAAACTCGCTGCTATCAGGCGAGTTTTTTCATATAAATCGTTAAATGTTTAAAATAGGTGAGTGTATGAGAAGAGTCGTTATTACCGGCTTGGGTGTGATTTCGCCTTTGGGGCGCGGTGTTGAACACAACTGGAAACGTTTGCTGAACGGCGAGTCCGGAATTTCAAAAATTGAAGATATTGACTTAAAAGATATACCGGTTAAAATTGCCGGTCGGGTGCCGTGGGGCGATGCGGAAGGTGAGTTTAACCCTGACAGCGTTTTGCCGCCGAAAGACCAAAAAAAGAACGATAAGTTTATTTTGTATGGTTTGGCGGCAGGTTCTGATGCTATCCGCGATTGCGGCTATATTCCTGAAACCGAAGAAGAAAAATATCGTTTCGGCGTGATGATGGGTTCCGGTATCGGCGGGCTCAATACCATTTATGAAAACTCAGTTTCATTTAATGAGTTTGGTATTAAAAAAATGTCGCCGTTTTTTATTCCGGCATGTTTGATTAACCTTATTTCCGGTAATCTTTCCATTATGTTCGGGCTTAAAGGACCGAATCATGCTTGCGTTACCGCATGTTCAACCGGCACGCATGCTATTGGCGACGCTACCCGTATTATTGCGATGGGTGATGCCGATATGATGGTTGCGGGCGGCGCAGAATCGGCGGTTAATGTGCTTGGTTTGGGCGGATTTGCCCGTATGCGTGCGGTTACGGCAGAATTTAACGATGAGCCGCAAAAAGCCTCGCGTCCGTGGGATAAACACCGTAGCGGCTTTGTAATGGGCGAGGGCGCAGGCGCGGTTGTTTTGGAAGAATATGAACACGCTAAAGCCCGCGGCGCCAAAATTTATGCCGAAGTTGTGGGGTATGGTATGAGCGGCGACGCTTACCACATTACCGCTCCTTCCGGCGATGGTGCTTACCGCGCCATGAAAATGGCGGCAGAGCACGCTAAAGAGCATGGCGTTGAGCTGAAAGACATTAATTACATTAATGCGCACGGAACTTCAACTCCGGCCGGAGATGTCGGCGAAGCTTTAGCGGTTAAACGCTTGTTCGGCGATAATATGAAGTATGTTTCAATGTCATCAACTAAATCGGCCATCGGGCACTTGCTCGGTGCGGCCGGCGCGGTTGAAGCGGTTTACACCGTTTTGGCGTTGCGCGACCAAATTTGTCCGCCAACCTTAAACTTAGATGAAGTTGAAGAACAGGTTTCAGACATTGATTTGGTTCCGCTTACAGCTGAAAAGAAAGAAATTAAAGCCGCAATGTCTAACTCATTCGGGTTTGGCGGCACTAACTCGTCAATTGTTTTCAAAAAGCTTTAATTTTAAGCGAGTAAATACAAGAATCCCCTTGAATATTATGTTCAAGGGGATTTTGGTTTTTAGTATGTTTTTGAATTTTTGTTCTTTATTGCTTGCGCAATTGGCGGAACATCGCCTAATTTTAACTCAGAGCAGTCAATAGCGCGGTGAAAATCACGCTGAAAATCTTGCTTGGTGTAGCCGGTTAAATAGCCTTGCTGCGCTTTTTTATCAACAATAGAGCTGATAACCGCGTATTTAGTTTCAAGAAAGGCATTAACATGTTGTTCGGCTGAAGGAACAAAGCTATCGCGGTTGTCTTGAACCATTTTTTGCAAGGCTTTTAAGTAACCGATGCGGATAACCGAAAAGTCTTCAGGGCGGGCTTTAACGGTAACGCTGCCGGCATGTTTAAAGTAATTGTACGGAGTATCTTTTAAGCCGGTGATTTTGGCGTCTTTGTTAAGCAGCATGGCAAGGCTCGGGAAGTCTTCACATACGGACATTTCTTTTTTAACGTTCGGGAACATCTGCATATAGGGTTTAAAAATTTCGCCTTTGACAACTTTGGTCCAGCCGATACTGTCAGCGGCGGAAGCAATTTCAGGCATTTCTTCAACCGTAACGCTGTTGTTTAAGGCGCCTAATTTATGTGAGATGTTGTTATGCGGCGTGCCGCTGTTCCAGTTTAAGACTAAATCCATGTCGCCTTGCAGCTGAAAACCGGCGATTAAAACGTTGGCGTCAGTTTTTTTCATTTGCACCATCATGTTGGCAATGGCGTTTTCAGAGGTGAAGGTGTCATCGCTGTCAATCATAACAAAAGTATCATTGTTGTTCATACGGCTGGCAACCGCGCGACCTAAGGTTTCAAACGCTTTGCCGCAACCCAAATTTTCAGAACCGGATAAAACCTCAACACTAATGCCTTTACCTGCAAATTTATCTTGCCATTTATTTAATTTTTCAGTGGTGTCATCAGTGGAGTGATCATCATAAACCACTAATTTTAAGTTAGGGTAGGTTTGGTTGTAAATTGATTGAAAAGTTTCGTCCATGGTTTTAGACGAATTGTGGGTACGAATCCCGACATAAACAGCGTCAGACATATATAAATCTCCGATAGTTAGTTAAATTATGCCGCTATAATAGCATATACAAAATTTTTGTCAATAGGTGAGGAAAAATTTTTATGGCGGCAAATTTATGTTGCATTATGAGAGTTTGTGATATTATATATAGAGATGTTTAATTCAGGCGGAAAGATAAAATGAAAACTCCGATAATTTCAGTTATTATACCGGTCTATAACAGTGAGCGCTATCTGCGCGATTCATTAAATTCTTTATTACAGCAAACTTTTGAAGATTGGGAAGCAATTTGTGTTAATGACGGCTCAACCGATTCATCAGGGCAAATTTTGCAGGAGTATGCCGCTAAAGATAATCGGTTTATGATTATTTCTGAGCCGAATTCAGGTCAAAGCGTGGCGCGTAATACAGCGCTTGCGGCGGCAAAAGGCAAATACATTGCTTTTGTAGATGCAGATGACCGTATTTCTGATGATTTTTTAGAAAAATTATATAATGCTGTTGAAGCAACCAATGCCGATTTGGCGATTGCTTCTATACAAATAGAGAAAATCAGCAAAAAAGACGGAACATTAAAACGCAAATATCGTTT
The DNA here is from genome assembly GCA_963594125.1 of Lachnospiraceae bacterium. Lineage (GTDB taxonomy): Bacteria > Pseudomonadota > Alphaproteobacteria > RF32 > CAG-239 > CAAFZY01. The sequence goes on along the minus strand of CAVBCV010000025.1, from coordinate 16,436 downwards.
GCACTTTAAGGAGCAAAAAATTTACACTTCATCTGCCGAACTTTATACTGTGTTAAAACTGCCGCGCAACTGCTTTGTTTGGAATAAGCTTTATCGTAAAGCCGCGTATAATATGCACTTTACTCCGCATGAATGTTTTGAAGATATTTTGTTCAGTCATCAAATATTGGCGCAAACCGGCAAAGCGGTTACAGTTGCCAACACTTGTTATACTTATGTGTGCAATCCGCAATCTACCGTAAACACCATGAACCCGAAAAAAGAACAAGATTATTTGAAAAATTCCGCTTTAGGTTTACAAATTGCGGTGCAAAACGGTTGGAATTATCGGCGCTTTTTGAAGTATTATAAACCTTTGGCGGAAAAGAAACTGCTTCCTTTTATTACGATAAAAGATTATGGCTTATTTAAAGCGTATTATTTGTTTAAATGCTTGCTTTTTATTAAAAATTAGCGTTTATTGACTGAAACCGGAACATATTTGCCCTGCGGGTTGTAGCCGTAATCAATTTTTTTGTTGCCGACTGAAGTGGCGACATAATCGCCTTGGGCATTATAGCCGTAACCAACGCTATCATGTCCGACGGTGGTGGGCACAAAATTGCCTTGAGCATTATAACCGTAACTGATGTCATCATCGCCGATGACCTTGGGAACGTATTTGCCCTGAGCATTATAACCGTATTTAATTTTATCATTACCGACGGCGGTCGGTACATAGTCGCCTTGCGCATTGTAGCCGTAAGTTATGTTTTTGCCATTGACTTTAACCGGAACATAATCGCCATGGGCGTTATAGCCGTATTCAATATTACCGGCATGAGCGGCGGTAATGCTAAACAAAAAAGCGGCGGAACATAAAAGCAAAAAGTTTTTCATTGAATTTCTCCTTGCTTAAAAATTTATGGGAAATAATGAAACAAGTCAATATATATGTTTACAAATATATATAAGCTAATCTAGAATAAGCTCAGATTAAATTTAAGGAGCGAGTTATGAAAATAAATTTGTTGTCATCTGCGGAGTATAATTATCTTAAATCGCTGTTTTTGGTGCAGTGCGGACGGTTTGAAAATGTTGATATAAATACTAAAACCTTTCCGGACGGCGAGCGCTATTGGCAAATTGAAAACGCTGATAAAATTAAAGATAAACCGGCGGTTTATATTTGCGGAACAACAAGCGATAACGCTATTTTTGAGGCTTATAACGTGGCGTCGGCATTGGTTAGGGAGCGGTGCTCGTCGTTGTATCTGATTATTCCGTATTTTGGGTACTCAACTATGGAACGCGCCGCTAAAGAAGGCGAGGTGGTTACGGCTAAAAATATTGCCGCGCTGTTTAGCTCGCTGCCGCCGGCTCCGCTTGGTAATTTTGTGTATATGCTTGATTTACATTCCTCCGGCATACCGTACTATTTTGAGCATACAATCCACCCTGTGCATTTAACTTCATGGCCGGTGATGAAAAAAATGATTTTAAGCTGCGCTGAGAATCCGGTTTTGGCATCGGCTGATATGGGACGCGCCAAATGGGTTGAAAAAATGGGTAATGAACTTGGTTTAGACACGGCGTATATCATGAAAAAACGCTTATCCGGCGCTGAGACGAAAGTGCTTGCTTTAAATGCCGACGTTAAAGGGCGCGATGTGGTGATTTTTGATGATTTAGTGCGTTCCGGCTCCACTCTGATAAAAGCGGCGGAAGCATATAAAGCCGCCGGTGCCAAATATATTCATACGGTGGCGGTGCATGGTGTGTTTGTTAAAGGAGCATTGGAAAAAATGGAGCAGAGCGGGCTATTTAAGTCAGTTAAATGCACTAACTCGCACCCGATTACGCAAAACATCAGCAGCAAGCTGTTAAGCGTTTATGATATATCGCCAGAATTTGTAAAAGAGCTGCTTTTGTAAATAAAAAAACAACCTCTGAATTTTCAGAGGTTGTTTTAGTAATAAGGCTAAAATTAGTCTTTTGCAGGTTCAGGCTTTACCTTAGACATAAGTCCTTCCAAAAGCTTTTTGCCTTCATCGGTGGAAGCCAGAGCTTCTAGCATGCCGCCAAGCGCGAATCCGCCGTTCGGAGAAAGGACGTCAGCCGCTTTAGCAACACCTTTTTGCACGTCACCGGCACCGGCGATAATTTTAATATCGGCGTTGCCAAGGTTCTTGGCTTGCTCCATACCGATGTTCTTGTAAGCTTCAAGGTACTGGGTTTTAACCAGATAGTCTTGGTAACCGGTATTGGTGCCGATTTGAGTGGACAGTGCGATTTGCGCGTTAACAGACGCCATCTGGCGCTTGTTTTCAGCTTCAGCGTTAGCCTCGCCGACCGCCTTAATGGCAAGAGCGTCATTGTCGGCCGCAATCTTTTTACCTTCAGATTCGGTGATAGCCTTGGTCTTTTGGGCTTCAGCCGCAATTTGAATTTGCTGCTGAGAAGTTTCTGCCTCAACGATTCTCGCTTTTTTCTGAATTTCGGCAGCTGCCAATCTGGCGCTTTCCTCAATTTGGGCGTTGCGCACCTTTTCAACCTCAATCACCGCCATTTCCTTTTCTTTGGTAATCTTGGCGGCGTCTTTGATACGCTGAGAAGATTCCTCTTGAGCAAGACCTACTTTGGCGCTGACCTCAGCTTTACGCTGACCGATGCTTTCATTGGCGTCTTGCTGCCTGAGTTCAATACTCTGTTTGGCGGCAATTTCAGCCTCTTCAGCGGCTTTGTTGTTTTCAGCCACTGCCACACGAGAGTCTTTTTCAATCTCAGACTTCTTCTTTTTCATGATGTTTTCAATCACGCATTCGCCACTGGCATCACGGATATCCATGAACTCAATGTTTTTGACGGATTCTACACCCCAGCTTTTGAGAGATTCGGCAATCGCTTGCGTGAACTTTTCACCATATTTGTTGCGTTCGCCCATAATCTCACTCAAAACTTCGTTGGCGAGCAATGAACGGGAAGAACCTTGCAAAATACTGGTGAGCTGTGATTTCAACTCGTCAAAATTGCTGATACGAGATGCCGCTAATTTGTAATTGGAAATGCGGAAGAAGGCTTGAATGTCAAGCGCGAACGGCAAACGATTTTTATCGTATCCGGGGTAATTATTGAGCCTGATGTCAAACACGGACAAAGGCAGAATATTTACCGAAACTCCTAAGAACGGCAACCATGTAGGCCATTTGTAGTATGTGTTTCCGGATGAAATGTTTTTTCCATCATAAACATCGGCACCATAAATAAGCGTTTTGTTGCCACGGCGCACAGTGTGCACTTCATTGGTAGGAACAACTCGGCGGAGCGATAAAATCTGCTTTACCAGAATAAGCAGAAAGATGACCAGTACGACGCCTACGCCGCACAAAATCCAGTCTAATACAGAAAAATAATGCATACGCAAAAAAATTAAAAAGTGAAACAATAGTATTATAAACTATTTCACCACATAGCAAATTACGGCGATTTTGTCAATATTTAAGTTAAAGCGATGATTGCCAACCTTCGGCGGCAAGGTTTACTTGGTCGGTATAAGCGGCGCGCTTTACTTGCGGGGCGGCAATCTGTCCGCATAGAATCGGCTTTGGCGCGCTTAAAAGTTCCGGCAATTCCCAAACTCGGTTTTGCAAGCGGTAATATGCCATGTCGGCAAACAGCCTTGCTTCCATAAATTGCCCGAAAGCGGAAAATTTAATGGCAGGGGCAATTAAACGTTGGCGCAAGCAGGCAAATTGCGGGCGGTGTTCCGGCAAAAGATAGCCGTTGCCGCTTAAAATGTCAGCGAAAGATTGCAGAACCAACGGATTTTTCCAACCGCCGCCGAATAAAACAATTTGCGGCGGAAGCGGAATGTTATCAGGTATTAAGGTCAGCGCGTGCGCGGCAATATAAGCGGCAAAATATTCAAGCGTGCGTACGGCATCATTAAAAGATAAGCCGTTTAGCAGGGTAAATACATCTTCTTTGTGGTAATAGGCGGGGTCGCCTGATTTAGGCAGAGCAAGCTCATAATATGGGCGGCAGTGGTCAAACAATTTTTGCAGGTGAGGCTCTGAGATAATGCCGGATTTTCCGTATTTACCGTTATAGTCGCACGAATCGGCGGTATGGTTGCGGATAAAGTTGTCAGTATATTCGTTAAAAGGACCGGCATCGGTGCTGATTGCGGCTTTGCCGTTACATATTATCGCAAAATTAGAGGTGTTGCCGCCGTTAAAATAAACGCCATCGCCTTCCGTGAGGGCAATGTGCGCGTTATGCGGGGCGACCAAAGGAGCGCCCTCATAGCCTGCCATCAGCGGGGCGGAGCGAAAATCATACACAACTTTAATGCCGGTTAAATCAGCAAGCATTTGGCCGGAACCGGCTTGCAGCGTGTAGGGCAAGGTGTGTTCGGCTTTGGCTTTAGAGGGCGGGTTATGGTCTAGGGTTTTGCCATGGAATCCGATAGCGTCAATTTGCGCTTTATCTAACTTATTTTGCTTACACATTTGGTTTACAGCGTCAGCCAGCAGGCGGATATATTCTTTATGCCACTCTTGAAATTCCGGCAATGCTAAAATTTCAGACTTATTGCGGTTAAGTACCAATCGGCGCAAATTTTCAGTCTGCTGCTGCATTTGTTGGCTGTATAGCGCGCTAAACGAGCATATATCGCGCATTTTAGAGCCGGAAAATTCAGTTAAAACCATATCCATGGCGTCCATGGAGTTGCCGGTCATAATGCCGATAATGCGATAAGTTGACATAATTTTATCCTTTAAGGTTAATGCTAAAGGCTAATATATTATGAAAACCCTAAAATTTGATAAACACAATTTGACAAAAATAATGCTTGCAAAGCGCAAAAGGTTGTGCTAGGGTGCAACTGAGTTAAGAATAATTATGTTAAATTTTTAAAAAACAATGTGTATGAAAAATCAAGAAAAAAGACCGGTAATGTTGAAAAGCACCCTGGATCATGTTAAGGATTTCGGTGCGTTGCTCAGCAAGCAAGTAGGACTGGCTTCAAGAGCGAATGATGAAGTTGCGTGGCAAATGTTGCTGCAGCTTTATAAGTACACTGCTGTTGCGGAAGTACAGTTGCGAGAATATCACCTTTGGCATGACTGCCATATCGCAAAATTGCTTAAAGGGGAGATGGAAGAATTGCTTAGCAAACTTTCAGAATGTGAGAATATCACATCAGAGGTGAAGAAAGGCGCTAAGTTTATTTATAGTTGCTTAACGGAGTTGGGTAACCACTCTGTAATCTTTGACGGAGCCGATTGATGACTTTGGACCATAGATTGCAAGGCTCCGCACTAACCCATAAGTAATAACACCAAATAGCGTACGTTGTGAAATGTGCGCTATTTTTTTGTGCCTGAATGGTTGCTCAGAGCTTAATGCGGCGATGAAATAAAAAACTTGTTGATGATATGCGTTTTTTGATAAAAAAAGATTGCATATAGGCAGATAAAGTAATAAAAAATTATCAAAACAATAAGATATATGCGGAGAATTTTTAAATGTTTGCAAAATTAATGGGAATGCTTTCTGCCGATATGGCGATTGATTTGGGTACCGCTAACACCTTGGTTTATGTGCGTGGGCGCGGTATTGTTTTAAATGAACCTTCTGTGGTGGCGATTGAGGAATTTCGCGGTAAAAAGCAGGTTTTGGCGGTCGGTAATGAGGCTAAACAAATGCTTGGGCGCACGCCGGGGAATATTCATGCCATCCGCCCGCTGAAAGACGGCGTGATTGCTGATTTTGAAATCGCGGAAGAGATGATTAAATATTTTATCCGCAAAGTTCATAATCGCCGCACTTTTGCGACTCCGATGATTATTATTTGCGTTCCGTCCGGTTCAACCGCGGTTGAACGCCGCGCTATTCAAGAATCGGCTGAAGCCGCGGGCGCGCGCAAAGTTTGGTTGATTGAAGAACCGATGGCGGCAGCTATCGGCGCCGGTTTGCCGGTTACGGAACCTACCGGTTCAATGGTGGTTGATATTGGCGGCGGTACCACTGAAGTTGCGGTTTTGTCATTAGGCGGTATTGTTTATGCTCGTTCGGTCAGAGTCGGCGGCGATAAAATGGACAGCGCCATTATCTCATACATTCGCCGCAATATGAATTTGTTAGTTGGCGAAAGCAGTGCCGAGCGCTTGAAAAAAGAAATCGGCAGCGCATGCCCGCCCGCTAAAGGCGAAGGTCGCACCATGGAAATTAAAGGCCGCGATTTGATGAACGGCGTTCCGAAGGAAATTGAGGTTAGCGAGCGTCAGATTGCCGAGGCTTTGGCAGAGCCGGTTGCCGCGATTGTGGAAGCGGTTAAAGTCGCGCTTGAAAATACCGCGCCGGAGCTTGCTGCCGATATTGTTGACAAGGGCATTGTTATGACCGGAGGCGGCGCTTTGCTCACCAGTTTGGATCAGGTTTTGCGCAATGCTACCGGATTGCCGGTTTCAGTTGCGGAAGAACCGCTTGCCTGCGTGGCTAAAGGCACCGGCAACGCCTTGGATAATATTGATAAATTAAAGAGCGTATTGTCTACTATGTATTAATACGCCGAGACGTAAGGTTTTTTAAGTATGAAACGTCGTCGTGTGTTATTTATACGGCTCAGCCAATTCCGCATTTTTATTAGAAAACTGCTGGTTGCGGCGTTGTTTGTATCCGCTTTGGTGTTTATAATGTTGAGCAAAGCGGATACTCTTATTTTAAATAAAATCAGCAATTCAGTCTCACGCGGGTTCAGTCCGGTTATTCAGGTGATGCAATTTCCGGCGGAAGTGGTATATGCGATTTATGATAAAATCAGAGATATAAGTTTGGTTTATTCAGAAAACAAACAGCTGAAAGCCGAAAATACTGAGTTGTTAATGCTTAAAAACCAGGTGCGGACACTGAAAGCCGAAAACAAACTTTTAGGGCAGATGCTGAATTATGCGCCGCCGCCGGAAGCAACTTATATAACGGCTAAAATTGTGGCGGAAGAAGGCGACGGATTTTCACATTCATTGATTGCATACAGCGAAAATGCCTCTCAGGTCAGAAAAGGACAGGTTGTTTTGGGGGCAGAAAGCGTGGTAGGCAGAGTTGAAAGCGTTAGCGGAAGCTACATCAGAGTGCTGCTATTTACCGATATTAATTCTAGAGTTCCGGTGATTCTGGAACGCAACCGAATCCGCGGTATTTTGTCAGGCGATAACACTACCGTGCCTAAGCTTTTGTTTACAGCTGCGGGCTCGGATATTAAAGAAGGCGACATGGTGGTAACTTCAGGCGTGGCGGGAGTTTTTCCGACCGGATTGCCGATAGGTGTGGTCAGCAAAATTACCAAAGACGCGATTGCGGTTGAAACCATCAGCGATATTGAGCGCTTGGAATATGTTAAAATTGTGGATTACGGTGTTTATGACGGTATGCTGAAACTCAATCAGGGCGAGGAATAAATGGAAGATTCTTTGACGGAAATTTTAGAAAACCGTTTCAAAAAGCTTTTGCCGTTTTTATGCTCGGTAATTTTGCTGCTGATTGCTTATGTGCCGATACATCTTCCGCTTTCGCAATATTTGCGTCCTGATGTGGGGATGATATGCGTTTACTTTTGGGCACTTTATCGGCAAGATTTGTTCGGGGCAATTTCAGCTTTTGCGTTGGGTTTTATTGCCGATAGTTTGAGCGCGGTTCCGGTCGGGCTCGGCATTTTTTCATTTTTGACGGTGTTTGCGTTGGCAAGCACATTCGGCAGCTATGTTAACAGCAAGCCGTTTGCGTTAAGCTGGGGCGGGTTTGCCGTAATCTCATTGTTTGCGTTTGTGCTGAAATGGCTGTTGATTTCGGTGTATTACAGCAAATTTTTGGCTTTTGGCGGAGTGTTTACCGCTTATTTGGCAACGGTGTTTTTGTATCCGCTGATTGCGCGCCTGAATATTTATATTCAAAATCGCTTTTTATCTAATGAAGAGGTGATTTATGAACAGGGATAATGATAAAGGCAAAGTTTTGCTACAACGCACCATGTTGGTGGCGGCGGTGTTTTTTGTTTTGTTGATGGCGCTTATCGGCAGGCTTTATTATTTGCAGGTTTATCAGGGCGAAAAATATAAAATGCTGGCTGATGAAAACCGTATTTCAACGCGGGTGATTGTTCCGCCGCGCGGTTCGGTTTATGATCGCAACGGGGTGGTCTTGGCAACCAATGAACAAAACTTTCAGGCGCTGATTATTGCCGAGCAAACGCCTGACTTGGATAAAACTTTAAACGGATTTAAAAAAATTATTCCGCTGACGGAAGAAGAAGAGGCTAAAATCCGCGATAAAATTTATTACAGCCGCAAGTTTGTGCCGATAAAGCTGAAGGATAACCTGACATGGGATGAAGTTTCAGCCTTGCAGCTTAATGCGCCGGAGCTTTCGGGTATTTTTATCAGCGAAGGGCTTAACCGTACTTATCCGCTTGGCAAATATACCGCGCATTTTCTGGGCTATGTCGGCGCGGTTTCGGAAAATGATGTTAAAAACGATCCGTTGTTAATGGTGCCGGGGTTCAAAATCGGCAAAGCCGGGCTTGAAAAAAAGTTTGAAAGCGAGCTCAGGGGCAAGGGCGGCAATATTAAGCTTGAAGTTAACGCGTATGGGCGAATCATGAAAGAAATTGAGCGCCAAAACGGTATTGAAGGCGAAAGTCTTCGCTTAACCATTGACAGCCGCTTGCAAAAGTTTGCGCAAAACGCGTTTGGCGATAACAGCGGCGCGGCGGTGGTGCTTGATGTGCACAGCGGTGAGATTTTGGCATTTGTTTCGGTGCCGTCGTTTGATCCTAATTTGTTTACAACCGGAATCTCGCACAAAGATTGGCTTGCTTTGCTTAATAATGAGCGCAATCCGCTGACCAACAAAGCGGTTGCCGGTCAATATTCGCCGGGGTCTACCTTTAAGGTGGTGGTGGCGTTGGCAGCGCTTGAAGCAGGCGTGATAGATGAAAACACCACCTTTGACTGCACCGGCGCCATGAAACTCGGCAATCATCAGTTCCATTGCTGGAAGCATTACGGGCACGGGCGGCTTAATGTGGTGGGCGCGCTTAAAAACTCATGCGATATTTTCTTTTATGAGGTGGCGTTGCAGCTCGGTATGGAAAAAATCGCCGCGATGGCGCGCAAGCTCGGCATGGGCTCGCCGACCGGCGTTACGCTTGATAATGAGCGCGGAGGTCTAATTCCGGACGCGGCGTGGAAAATGGCGCGTTTCGGCGAAAAATGGCAGCAGGGCGAGAGCGTGATTGCCGGTATCGGGCAGGGGTATGTTTTGGCAACGCCGATACAGTTGGCGACTATGCTCGCGCGTGTGGTCAACGGCGGGTATGAGGTCAGCCCGACTTTTGTGCCGCTTAGTTTGCAAGACAAAGGCAAAATTAAAAAATTGGCGGTATCGCGCAAAAATATTGAGATTGTTAAGCGCGGTATGTTTGAGGTGGTAAACGGTGAACACGGAACGGCGGGCGGCGCGCGTTTTGATATTAACGGCATGAAAATGGGCGGCAAAACCGGAACAACGCAGGTTCGCCGTATCAGTATGCAGGAGCGTCAAAACGGCATTATCAAAGATTCTGATTTGCCGTGGCGGCTGCGCAATCATGCCTTGTTTGTAGGGTATGCTCCGCATGATAAGCCAAAGTACGCGGTGGCAGTGGTGGTTGAGCACGGCTCTTCCGGTTCCGGCGTGGCGGCGCCGATTGCTTCTAAAATTTTGCAAAAAGCGATTAAGCTTAATATAGAATAGGGGCGCGGAATGTATAAATATTACGAGGCAGGTTTTAAGAGCCAACAGTTATCAATTAAAGACCGGTTTTATAACATTAACTGGGGATATGTGCTGTGCATTGCCGTGCTTGCGTTTATCGGCATTGTGGTGCTGTATTCGGCGGCGAACGGAAGTTGGACTCCGTGGGCGGCAAAACAGTTGATGCGTTTTGGCGTGTCATTGGGGTTGATGATTTTTTTAGCGCTGATTGACGTTAAAATTTACCTGAAATACTCATACGTGGCATATTTTTTGGTTTTGCTTTTGCTCATCGGGGTGGAAGTCGGCGGGCATATCGGCATGGGCGCGCAGCGTTGGATTGACTTAAAGCTCTTTAAGCTGCAACCGTCAGAGCTTATGAAAATAACCATGGTGTTGGTGCTTGCAAAATATTTCCATGGTTGCACCTTAAATAAAATTCAGAGTTTGCGCGGAATTATCGCGCCGATTTTGATGGCGCTGTTTCCGGCGGCTTTGATTATTTTGCAGCCGGATTTAGGCACGGCGCTAATGCTGTTGTTTACAACCATTATTATCTTTTTTGTAGTTGGCGTGCAGTGGTGGAAATTTGCCATTGTCGGAGGTACGGCAATAGCGATGGCGCCGATTGCGTGGCAGTTTTTGCATGATTACCAAAAAGACCGCGTTTTAACTTTTTTGAATCCGGAGCGCGATCCGCTCGGGGCGGGGTATCATATTATTCAGTCTAAAATTGCGCTCGGTTCGGGCGGAGTTTTCGGCAAAGGCTTTTTGAACGGCACGCAAAGCCACTTAAACTTTTTGCCGGAAAAGCATACGGACTTTATTTTTACTATGCTGTCAGAGGAGTTCGGTATGGTTGGCGCGGTGTTGGTGGTACTGCTTAATTTGGTGATTATCGCGTATGGCTATTTGTTTGCGTTCAGAATAACCAGTTATTACGGAAAACTGGTGGTTATCGGGCTTAATACCAACTATTTTATGTATGTGTTTATTAATATCGCCATGGTTTTGGGGTTACTTCCGGTGGTTGGAATTCCGCTGCCGCTGATTTCATACGGCGGAACGGTAATGCTTTCGGTAATGGCAAGTTTCGGTATTATTTTATGTATGGATATTAACCGTAACATTAATTTGGGGCGCAGTTCGTTCGGTGATGATTAAAATCCGATTGTTTAAAATATAAAAAATCCGCCGATAAATTCGGCGGATTTTTTGTGTTTAGTGGTTATTTGCCTTGGTTTTTACCGTATTTTTCGGCTAAAGCCTTTTGCATATATTGCGGAACACGCAATTTGCCTTTGGAATCTTTAGCTTTGTCTAAGCCTTTTTCTTCGGTAACAACTCGCTCATTACCTTTGCTGTCTTTGGTGGTATAAGCGCCGGTAATACCTAAGCGGGCGGCCATGATTTTTTCACGGTCGGCGGCTTTTTGTTCGTGAGCGGCAATTTGCTCAGAAGTTAATGAATCTTTGACGCCGGCAAGCTGCTCTTTACGAATTTCGCGGCGCTCTTTCATGATGTTTTTTTGCTCTTCCGGAGTTTTGCCTTCGGCGGCGTCATTTTCTTTTAAGCGCTTTTTGAGCTCGGAAATTTTTTGTTGCGCTTCTTGCTGCTTAGCGTCAAGTTGCTGCTTGGCGACATAATCGCCCAAAGTTTTTTGGACGTCTTCCGGCAACTCTTTAATATATTCGGCGTTCATATCAATTTTAGGCGGGTTAGTCATGGCAAGTTTGTCGCCGTTGGGGTAAGTGCCTTGTTCCATTAAGCAGGCGGCAAGCAACATGGCTTTTTGCTTATCATCAAGCGATTGACCGAAAGTAATGCTCATATTGCTGTTTAAGGCGTCTTTTACCAAGCCTTGATACATAACAAGGTGCGAATCTTTGCTGATTTGCGCGTTGGTCGGCGAGCTGTATTTAATTTCGCCATGGTCGTTATCTTTGGTTAAAGCGCAGACAAAGCTTTTGGAAGCAATATCTTTTTCAGCGTCGTTTTCAAAAACGTTTGCGGCTTTTTCAGCGTATTCTTTCCAAAATTTGCGCTTTTCTTCAATCCATTGCAAGTCATCGCTCGGAGCTTCAGCGGTTTGCGGCTCGCTGCTGACGGTTAAATCTTTACGCTCAGACGCTTGAGGAGCAACGCCGTTGTTTGAGGCGTTATCGGTGTTTTGAGCTTCAACCGGTTTAACCTCCGGCGCTTTGGTTTTTGCGTCATTAAGTTTACGGTCAATTTCAGCTTTTTTAGCTTCATAGTCGGCTTGGGTTTTAATGCCCATATATACTGAAATATCAGTGCCAGCCTCTTTTAAGGAAGCAAGCTTTTTGTTAAATTCTTCTGTCCATTCGGTATTTTCAGCCATGATATTAACTCCTTATTTGTAACGGATTATCTTTATATATGTGCTTATATTAACATGTATTTATTTTTTTGTCCAGTGCTTTTGTTAAAATAAAATCCGCCTTGAAAAACAAGGCGGATTTTATAGGTTTGTTTTTAGCCTAGGCTACTTTGGCATCAAAGGTAATAGATTTTCCTTCAATGTTGTCAGTGGTGCCTGATTGGCAGGTTTCATCAATTTTAACCGCTAAAACCTGTTCGGCAATATAGGCCTTATTTTCATTTAAGGCTTGCGCCAACTCGCTGTCAGTGGTGTTCCAACAAAGCGCAATGCGGTCAGAGATGTTGAAGTCTTTGTCTTTGCGCAAAGTTTGCACCATGCGGACAAAGTCACGAGCCATACCCTCGCGCTTTAAGGCGTCGCTGACATTGGTGTCAAGGGTAACAACCGCTTTGTTATCGGCAAACGCGCGTCCGGCGACTCCTTGCTTCATGTCAAGACGAACCTCAAACAAATCAGAGTTTAAGGTTTGACCGGCAATGCTTAAAGTTCCATCGTTGTTCAGGCTCCAGTTGCCTTGCTTATAAGCCGCCATAACCGCGCCCATATCTTTGCCCAAAGTTTTACCCAACAGCGGAGTGTACAGATAAAGCTTTTTATCGGCATAAGCGGCAAGGTTGCTGTCAAACTTAACTTCTTTTACGTTAAGCTCGTCTTTAACAATTTCTTGATACTCAGGCTTTAAGGTTGCGCCTACTAAAGTTAATGAGGCAAGCGGCAGGCGGTTGCGCAAGTTCTTTTCTTCACGAATAAACTTGCCGGCCGAGCATAAATCTTGCAAAAAGTCCATTTCCGCCATCAGTTCCTCGTCAGATTTAATTTCGCCAAGGGTTGGAAAATCAGTTAAATGAACAGATTCTTCGCCGGTTAAGTTTTTGAAGATGTATTCAGCAACAAACGGCATCAACGGCGCTAAAATTTTGCTTAAGTTAAGCAAAACCGTGTACAGGGTGTCAAACGCCAAGGCATCGCCTTCCCAAAAACGATTACGGGTGCGGCGAATGTACCAGTTGTTTAACACTTCCATAAACGATGTTGCCTCATCGGTTGCCATTGAAATGTTATAAGTTTCCATGCCCTGCATAACGGTGTTACGCAGATGTTTGAGCTTGGATAAAATGTAGTTGTCAATCGCTTCGGTTGAGGTGGAAATTTCTTTAGCTTTATATTCTTCGGCATTGGCGTATAAAGTAAAGAAGTAAAAAGCGTTCCAGAGCGGAATTAAAGCCGCGCGCGAAGCTTTAGCAATTTCTTTTCCTTCTTTATCAACGGCCAAGTTGCCGCCTTTTAATACCGGAGATGATACCAAAAACCAACGCAGAGCTTCTGAACCGATGTTGTTTAAAACTTCATTCGGGTCAGGGTAGTTCTTTAAGCGTTTGGAAAGCTTTTGTCCGCCTTCCGCCATTAACAGACCGGTGCAGATGCAGTTTTTGAACGCCGGTTTGTTGTGAAGCGCGGTTGAAAGCACGGTTAAAGTATAAAACCACCCGCGGGTTTGGTCCATGGCCTCAACAATAAAGTCTGCCGGAAAATGATTTTCAAACCATTCTTTATTTTCAAACGGGTAATGAACCTGCGCATAAGGCATGGAGCCGGATTCAAACCAGCAGTCAAACACATCGCCGACGCGGCGCATCATGGTTTTGCCAGACGGATCATCAGGGTTGGGGTAAACAACCTCATCAATATACGGTTTATGCAGATTGGTAACTTCAAATCCGGTTTTGGCTTTGATTTCGGCGATAGAACCGAAAACATCGGTACGCGGAAAGGCCGGATTGTCAGACTTCCAAACCGGAATCGGCGTGCCCCAAAAGCGATTGCGCGAAATTGACCAGTCGCGCGCGCCTTCAAGCCATTTGCCGAAACGTCCGTCTTTAATGTGTTCCGGCACCCAGTTGATTTGCTGATTGTTTTTAACCATATTGTCGCGAAAATCCGTAACTTTTACAAACCATGATGACATAGCTTTGTAAATTAATGGAGTGTCGGTGCGCCAGCAGAACGGATAAGAGTGGGTGTATTGCTCTTTTTTAACAAGCAAGCCTTTTTCTTTTAAAAGCTGCATAATCGGCTCGTTGGTTTCAAACACCTGCTTGCCCTGATAATCGGGAACTTCAGCGGTAAATTTACCGGCTTCGTCCACCGGACAAACAACCGGAAAATCTTCGGCATAAGCGCGGCAGGCATCAAAGTCGTCTTGACCGAATCCGGGGGCGATGTGAACGATGCCGGTACCATCTTCAGTTGAAACAAATTCGCCGCTTAATACCTTAAATGCGCCTTTGGCTTTAAGGTGCTTAAAGTACGGGAACATCGGCTCATAGCTTAAACCGACCAATTCGGAACCTTTAAGGGCGGCAACCTGAACGGCGTTTGCAAGTTGTTTTTTGTAACGACCAAGCAGAGCTTGCGCCAGAACATATTTTTGACCGTTTTCTTCCATAACGGCGTAGTCAATATCTTTGCCGACCGCAAGCATTAAGTTTGAGGGCAGGGTCCACGGAGTGGTGGTCCAAACCAACATTTTCATGCCGTTTTCAAGTGTGAACATAACGGTGATGGCGTTATCGGTTTTGTCTTGATAACCTTGATTTACCTCAAAGTTTGAAAGCGGAGTTTCCGCTGCCCAAGAGTATGGCAAAACGCGGTAATCTTCATAAACCAAACCTTTGTCATAAAGTTGTTTGAAGTTGTTGATAACGCTTTCCATAAACGGCAAGTCCATGGTTTTGTAGTCATGTGCAAAGTCTACCCAACGACCGATGCGCTTGAACATATCAACCCAAATGCCTGAATATTTAAGCACATCGGAACGGCAGAAGTCGTTAAATTTTTCAACGCCGTATTCTTCAATTTGTTTGCGACCCGAAACGCCTAATTGTTTTTCGGCCGACATTTCAGCCGGCAAGCCGTGGCAGTCCCAACCCAAGCGGCGCTCAACTTTTTTGCCGTTCATGGTTTGGAAGCGGGCAACCACGTCTTTAACGTATGATACCATAATGTGCCCGTAGTGCGGGGTTCCGTTGGCAAACGGAGGACCGTCATAAAATACAAATTCGGCGGCGCCATCACGGTTATGTACTGATTTTTCAAAAGTTTTGTCTTCTTCCCAAAATTTGAGAACTTCTTTTTCAAGCTCAACAAAGTCAGGCTTTGCCTTTACTTCAGCATAATGTTTCATTGTTTTTACCTATGATTATGTTTTTGAAATTGGTTAAAATAAAAAATGTGAGTGTGTGCAAAAATGTATCCCCTTAGGGGATAATGATACTACGGGAATGTATGTATATGAACTTCATTTTTGCATCTCTTTCAAAAATAACAAACTGCACATAAGCTACAACAAGTTTTATTCAGCGTCAATAAAAAAGTTGGCAAATTCTGCCGGTTTTAATCCCGGGCATTAAAGTATATATAATAAAGCACGGTGCACCAGTTTTCAGAGTTGCAAGATGAGCAAAAATCGTCCATCTCTTTTACGCCCATATTGCGCAGGCAATTACGACCGGAGGCACATTGTTTGTCGCCGTAAATACTGGATGTGTCATAATTGCCGCCGGTTGTATCTTTACCGGAGCGCAGCTGAATAAAAGGTAAATCTCCGGCGTTTTCTTTGGCAACCGTCAGCATATTGCGGCAAACGGCGATACTTTGGGCGGAGGCGGAAGTGCCGCTGCGTTCCATTTTATATTCAAGGATGTATTCGGTATATTCAACAGCTTGTCCGTTTTGGGGTGAATGGTAAAACAAAAAATGTAGTTCGCTGTTAAAAATATCATAAATGCGATTGTTTTTAAATGTCATACCGTCAGGAAGCAGGTTGGCTTTATAGAAAAATTCATCATAAATGCGAGTGCCCTGGTTTACTGTGCGGAGTAAATCAGGTTGTAACTGAATTGCGGTATTGAGTAACATATTGAAGCTTTCGGCTTGCTTGTTGAGCTTGTATTTGAACATTGCTTTAGAATAACCACTGATAGCCCCAACCGACAGCACCCCAATGATAGCCAGAACTCCTAGCATTTCCACCATAGACCGCCCGGCGCTCGCGTCTAGCGGGCATCTGCTAGGGGTTTTGTCACTCATGTAACTATTTGTACACCACGTTCCAAAACCCCGTCGCATCTGCCTCACTATCCGCAAGCTTAGATTATTTTTATTATACATGAGCTAAAATCCTCTCAAAAAGTTAATTTTGAAAAGATTTTAGCTCGCGTTTTTTTTTTGCAATATTTACGAGTCCGTGCTGTGCATA
>CAVBCV010000024.1:0-21545 GCA_963594125.1 Lachnospiraceae bacterium | reverse complement strand
TCTTAATTCCTTTTAGCTGATAATTAAAAATATATAAATATATTATATATAATTTATTAATATACTGATAACTAACAGCTTTACTTTTGCAAAAACTTATATTACCCTTTGGATGTGAATAATATTATTAACAGCCGAAGGATTTTGACATGGTTATCAATAAATACAAAGACATAATTATCAATAACTATAATGAGTATGATGAAGAAGCGCGTTTGGTACGTAACAGAGGGCACAATGTTGAGTATTTAACCACTATGCGTTATATTCAAAAATTTTTGAAACCCGGCGCTAAAATATTAGAAATCGGCGCGGCTACGGGGCGTTATTCCATTGCTTTGGCTAAAATGGGATATGATGTTACGGCTGTTGATTTAACTCCGAAAAATGTTGAGATAATGAAAGCTAAAAGCCGAGATCTGAAAATTTTTGAGTGTATGGTCGCGGACGCTTTAGATTTGAGCAAATTTGCCGATAAAACTTTTGATATGGTTTTAAATTTGGGACCTATGTACCATTTGTTTAATAAAAAAGATAAGCAAAGAGCAGTTGCGGAAACGGTACGAGTTGCAAAGAAAGGCGGAATTTGTATGTTTGCATATATTCCGTGCGCGTCACTTATGGCAGGTTACGGCTTGCGTCATCAGGGTGCGGCTCGGCTAGCTGAAGTAATGGACAAGATTGGTCGGTTTAAAGATGTTCCTGAAGAGGTATTTAATGCTTTTTATATTGAAGATTTTAAAAAGCTATTCGCTGAAACAAATACAAAATATGTTACAAATGTGGCAGTAGACGGCATATCATATATTATGCAAGAATGGCTTGAGCAATTATCTGAACAAGATTATGAAGCATTTTTGAAATGGCATTTTTTGACTTGCGAACGCCCGGATCAGCAAGGTTACAGTAGCCATTTGCTCTATATTTGCAAGAAGAAATAACCGGCTAAAATACTGAAAATAGTTGATATATCAATAGGAAGGTTAAAGATGAATTTTATATACAGTTTTTTGTTTTGGAGTATTAGTTTTATTTTGTTTCCAGCTTTAGTTAGTGCGCAAGATTCTAAAAATTGTGAACTTATTATTGCCGGACAATGTACTGATTGTAATAGGCCAGAGGCTTTTGAAATAAATGATGAAAAAATTTGTAAAGCGCTGTGTCCTAATAGAAAAGCTACGCAAATACATAGATATCTCTTTTGTGTGTTGGAAGAGTGTCCTAAAGAGTATCCAATATGGGATGATTATTCAGGAGATTGTATAAGCGAAACAGATTCAAGTGGAACCAGTGTGTTTGATGAAGAGTTCAATGAAATAAAAGAGGCGGAAAAGCAATACAGAATAAAAACAATAGATGGCAAATGTCCTAAAGATATGCCATTGTTGTCATACTCAAAAGATTATTGTTATTCATGCAATTATCCTTTTGATATTGGTATTGCCAAAGAAAATTCTAATATATGTCCGAATCGCGTTTCTATACCGTATCCTTGGGTACATGATGATAGTACAGAGAGCTATATTATTTGCCCTAAAGATAAACCTTTGTATTCATGGCAAGGCAAGTGCATGAGTTGTGACCATCCCACAACCATACCGGTGCTTTCACAGTGTTTGGAAGATGATACAATTTGTGATGTTTGTCCCAACCGCAGAATTTTAGATCAACAGGGAGGAAATCGTCCTAGTGTGATTATGTGCCCACCGGATAGACCTTTGATGGATGTTAATGGAATATGTTTTAGTTGTGATATAGATATTCCTATTAGCTTGGTAAAAAAATCGGATTGTGAAGAATTTTGTCCGGCTAAAAGAATGCAGAAATTTAGTATCTGTGTTTTGAATAAATAACTTTTGTAAGGAAACAATATGGAACTGGTTACTCCGGATATAAAATATAAAGAAACTTTTATTGCGGCATTAAAAGACGGATTTTGTTTTGGCTCACAGCCTCCGCTTAGTGCTGAAGAAATAGCAAATATTGAAAATGATTTTGAGCTCTATTTAACCACAAAGGTATTAAAGCCATATGACCCGACGCCGAAATTGCGTGATGACGGTAAATATTATCCTAATGCGCCGCAAATTCCGTATTGGCTGATTGATAATAATCAATTTATCGGGGCTTTTAATTTGCGCACCTCGCTTAATGATTTTTTGATGTATATCGGTGGTAATGTAGGGTATGGCATAACGCCGAAACATCGCAGGAAAGGATACGCAACCGCGGGGTTAAAGTTGTTGATATTAAAGGCTCGCGAGCTTGGTATGGCAAAACTATTAATAGCGGCAAAAGATGATAATGTCGGTTCATGGAAAGCGATTGAACATAACGGCGGCGTTTTAGAAAACATTATTACTCTACCATGGGAAACTTCCGGTCAAAAATATAAACGCTATTGGATAGAGGTTGGAAAATAATATTTGAGGTAAAAGGAAATGACGATGAATAAGATTGATGTTAAGGCTTGTTTGGTGGCGAATTGGGAAAAACATGAGTATGATTTTTTCAAAAAATTTGATGAGATGGATATAAAAACTTGCGAAAGAATATATGGATATAATGGGTTGCCGGATCCTGATACGTTCAGCGAGCGTTTATATGATTTTTATGAAACAATATGGAATATTCAAAAACAAAAGTTAAATCTCAATCTGCCGGAAGTTAAAAAAGTTTGGAATGGAAATGCATGGGAGCTTGTTGGTGCGGCAGATAAAAATTTTCGTTTAGGTACAGATTCTATAATGAGTATGTATTGGCACAGAAATGATATGCGGGGATTTATCGCACGGTTGATAGAGGCTGAAGGTCATGATTTTAAGCACTTTATCGGAGATTATTTGCAAACCGCCAACACTATCGGCGGGTTTATGTTGTTTCCGCGGCATCGGCAATCATTAAATCAGGTGCGCGGGGTTAATGCGCTAATAAACGACCGTTTTGATTTGACTTTGGAATGTATAAGAAGAATGTATCTCAAGAAAGATAATCCATTGCAATCGGCTTTAGAAAGGGATAAATCGTTTTTTGATGGGTTCGGAACGTTTGAAAATTATGTTAATTTCTTTTGCTTGAATGGCAGCTGGGTGAAGGACGGACAGGTTTTAAACCTGATGGATAATACAAGTTTGGAAAATTATAACTTTGATAATAATCCGCTGCCGACAAAAGATAATTGGAGGAGCTTTTATAATAATATTATGGAGCGTTTGCGCTCCCGTAATGAACAAATTTAAAAACTAAACGGGGAATGATGTATGGCTGATAACATTTTCAGATATTCGGTAAAAGCAATTATAATTAAAGATAACAAGTTTTTGGTTGAGCAAGTTAATCAGGGGCGCGGTGTTTTTTACAAACTTCCGGGCGGAGGGCATCGCTTTGGCGAAACCATACATCAAGCGCTGCACCGTGAATTAAAAGAAGAGCTTGGAATTGATGCGCAAATAACCTCGTTACTGTTTATAAGAGATTATATTGCAAAAAATCATGATATGGAATTTGACGATGCTAATTTTCAGCAGACAGAGTTAATGTTTTTATGCAAATCAGATGATTTTGCAAATTTGGGGCAGGGGACGGAACCTGATAAAAATCAGGTTATAATGTGGAAGACGGCAGAAGAATTAGAGCAAATTAAATTTTTGCCTAAAAAGTTGGTTCCCTATTTGAAAGACATTAATAAACTGTATGCGCAAACGACAACGATTTATCTCGGCGATGTTAATTAAATTTATGAGCTAAACAAATTTTTCAGAAGGTGATATAAAATGAAAATTATAAATATCAATGGCCCGATTAATGCCGGAAAAACGACAATTTCTAAGTTGTTGGCACAAAATATTTCAGGGGCATTGTTTATTGAAGTTGATGATTTACTTTCTGATGATGAGCGAAATGCTTTAGGGCTGTCAGTGCGGGAAGGTTGGATGGAAAGAGTTAATCGTCTTGCAAAAATTATCGCGGAAGAGAAAAAATTAAAAAGATATGAGAATATTATTTTTGCTTACCCTATAACTGAAAAACTCTATAATCAATAATTATCGCGGAAGAGAAAAAATTAAAAAGATATGAGAATATTATTTTTGCTTACCCTATAACTGAAAAACTCTATAATCAATAATTATCGCGGAAGAGAAAAAATTAAAAAGATATGAGAATATTATTTTTGCTTACCCTATAACTGAAAAACTCTATAATCAATGGAAGTTATGGAAGGATGCAACAACAGAATTTATTAATATCACGCTTGCGCCACAACAAGCAATTTGCCTGCAAAACAGAGGAAGTCGCGAGCTGAATGAATTTGAGAAAAATCGTATAAATGAAATGTATCAACAAGGTTATCATAATTTTAAATTTTCAGATTTGATAATAGATAACAGCAAGCAAGTGCCGCAAGAAACATTGCGGCATATTTTGCAGTTTTTACAAAGATAAGTGTTTTATAAAGTTTTTTGCTGTTGCACTGGTTGAATGGTTATAGCCTTAACCGGGCAGCCGTTCGCGCAAGCGCCGCAGCCGATGCATTGGTTGGCATCAACAATCGGAAACGCTCCGTCTGCTTTGCTGACCGCTTGACGCGGGCATTTCATAACACACAATCCGCATTTAACGCAAATTTGTTCGTCAATATTTGCTAATCCGATTTGTGTTTTTTGTTTTTGGGCTAAGCTTAAACGTTTAATTGCGCCTGATGGGCAAACTTGCGAACATTTATTGCAATCATAATCACAAAAGCTTTCAGTGTAATCAAGATGAACAGCCGGATAATTGCCGTTTGCTTTTTTCAGAACTTTCATCGGGCAGTTTTGCACGCACAGATTACAATTAAGACAGCGGTTTGCAAATTTTTCGGCACTTTCGGCACCGGCCGGAACAATCACTCTTTTAATTTTGGCGGCGACTGCTTTGCCTAAATTTATGCCGCCTTTAGCCGCTAAGGCAAATGCGGCGATGACCGCGCCGCCGATAAGTAATTGGCGGCGGGCAGGATTGAATGGTGCCGGTTCTTTGGCTTTTACGCCGTAATTAATGCCGTTGCGGCGGCAAGTACCTAAGCATTTAAAGCACTTAATGCAGGTTTCGTTGTTAATGGTTTTGTTTTTGAAGTCTATGCTGCCGGTTGGGCATTGAGAGGAGCACAAACCGCAGGATACGCATTTATCATTATCAATATACATTTTATTGACAGCATGTTTGGAAATGAGCCCTAACAACACGCCGACCGGACAGATATTGGCGCAAAATAGACGACCTTTGAACCAGGCTAAAACCGCTAAAATTCCTAAAACCGCTAAGCCTAACCAAGCGCCGCTTAATGCTGAGCCGAACAGGGTGTATGGGTCAATTAAGCGTACTAAATATGAAGTGCTGCCGATGAGGGCGCCAAATACGATTGCGGCTAAAAAATATTTATATGGTTTGTTTTTTTGAACCGCGTTTTTGCGCCGAAATAAAAGCATTAATAATTCCTGATACAAGCCGAGCGGACATAAGGTTGAGCAATAAATGCGTCCGAACAGAAGCGTTATAATCAGCAATCCGGCGAGCAGAATTGCGGTAAATAATGAAAAGTCAATCAATATGCGTTGCAACAGCGCTGTCAGTTGAACATCAAAAATCGGCAGCGGATAAAACATTTTGGTAAATGCCAAAACTGATAAAATGCCGATGATTGCAGCAACAGTTATTCTGATATAGTAATATTTTTTATTCATGGTTTTATATCCTTAAAAACTATATGCAGTATAGTTTTTAGAGCATACTCTAAGTCAAGAACTTTTTTTGAATAATCAGTTATTTTTTTAACATAATCTTACCAAACATTAAGTTTTCCGCACCTTTTAGCGCAAACGAACTGGTCAATTTAAACGTACGTTTAAATTGTTCGCTGAATACATAAAATCAGATTTGGCAAGCGTTTGTATTTACTTGATTCTCATGTGGCTAAAAAAATATAAAAAACGGTTGCTTTAAACGTACGTTTATGTCACAATTAAATATCTAAAAATTTTAATTAGGAGGCATAAATGATTAGTTATGAAGACGCGTTGAAAAAGTTTGAAGGTGAAACATTAGAGGTTACTCCTACTGACAAGAAGAGAATTTGTATTCCGGTTCATAATCATATTGGTTCAAAAGAGGTTGAGTTTACCAGTTGGGACGGTTCTAAGCAAAAAACTGTCGGGGTTAAGTTTGTAAATGAAACTGATGGTTCAGAGCAAGTGGCATCGGCAAAGGACGGGGTTTTGATGTGCTATGAAGGAAAAGCTCCGGATGGCAGAAACCGTTCTGAAGTTGTTAAAGAATATTTGGATAAGCACCCGTTAGCAGCCAGAACAGCTGATGGGGTAAAAAATTTGGTTGGCTTTTTGAATACGGTTGCTATTGGCGATAAGGGCAAACCCGATGTTTATTCAACTGATTTAGGTTTTGTTGCCAAAAAGATTTTAGGCGCTCCTGCTAAAGATGAAATTAAACCGGGACAAATGATTGTTGGGCAAAAAGTTAGTTCTACTTTGCAAGCTTTCAGGGTCGGCGAGGGTGTAGAATTTGAAGGCGCTCCGGGTACGGCTTCATCACAAAAAGCAGGTAAAGACGGAGCTTATATTCTGAAAGATGATAGCGGCTTGCGTATGATACAGGCGGCTGAATTTAATCAGGCTTATAAAATTACTAAAATGCCGCAAGTAAATATGCGTGCTAATGGACGTGAATAGATATATGGCAAAGCAAAAACTAAACCGGCAAGTTATTTTGCCGGTTTAGTTTTTAAGAGAGTTGCGATAATTTTATTCATTAAGTTTGCGGATAATGTGGCAGGGGTTGCCGACGGCAAGTGAATTGTCAGGAATGTTTTTTACCACAACGCTTCCGGCGCCGATGGTGCAATTGTTGCCGATAGTAACGCCGGGGAGCACAATAACATTGGCGCCAAACCACACGTTATTGCCGATAGTAATCGGTTTGGCGTATTCTAATCCCTGATTCCTTTGCGCAATATTAAGCGGGTGGCCGGCGGTATAAAATCCGCAATTAGGACCGATAAAAACATTGTCGCCGAAGGTGACGGCGGCTTCATCTAATATAACTAAATTATGGTTAGCGTAAAAGTTTTTGCCGAATTTAATATTGTAGCCGTAATCACACCAGAATGATGGTTCTATGTTGAAATCTGATTTATCGGTCTTAAACAGAGTTTGCAATAGTTGTTGCCGGGTTTTGAAATCATCATAAGCAGTGTGATTGAACTTAAAGCACAAGCTTTTGCACTGGCTGCGCTCGTTACAGAGTTCTGTATCGTGGTTGGCGTCATATAGCAAGCCCTGCTGCATTTTTTGCTTTTCAGACATATTAAATCTCCTGGGTTGAATTGTATATATGATATATCAGAATTTTTAAGATAGTGTTTATAAAAATTTATGCTTGACATTGAAAAAAATTTTTTATAGAGAGACAGCTATAAATTTTGAACAGTTTTGTAATCCTCATCGGAGGGTATAAAGGCCGGATAAGATGACTGGGTAAAACCAATTATTTTGTCGGCTATTTTTGTGCTCGTTTTAATGAAAATTTTTAAAGGTGAGAAGATGAATTTTGCAACAGATAAAATTTCGGTTTTATTTAATAAAATTTTTTATCCGACTTTGCTCGGAATGTTAAGCGTGTGCTCCGTAACGGCGATTGACGGCATTTTTGTCGGGCACGGCACCGGCAGCGATGGTATTGCCGCGGTTAATATTTGTATTCCGCTGCTGATGATTTTTACCGGTTTTGGGCTGATGCTCGGTATCGGATGTTCGGTTATTTCATCAATAGCGTTATCAAAGGGTAAAATTAAGTTGGCGCGTTTGAATGTTACGCAGTCGCTGTTGTTTGTTTCAATCGCGGTGGCGATTGCTTCAGCGTTGATGATGTTAAATCTTGATGAAACCGCGTATCTTTTAGGCAGTTCTGATTATTTGCTGCCGCTGGTTAAAGACTATTTGTTTTGGTTTGCGCCGTCTTTGGTATTTGAGATGATTATTATCATTGCAATGTTTGTTATTCGTCTTGACGGGGCGCCGAAGTTGGCGATGTGGTACAGCTTTATTTCATCGGCGATTAATATTGTGTTAGACTGGTTGTTTATTTTTCCGTTGCAGATGGGGGTATCCGGTGCGGCTTTGGCCACGGCTATCAGCGTGTTGGCGGGTGGAGCTTTAGCGGTTTGGTATTTGTTGTTTCAGGCAAATACGCTTCGTTTATATCCGGTGATGATTGGATTTAGGGGCTTTTATCTCTTTATGCGCCATATTGCCGAGCAATGCCGCATTGGGGCATCGGCGCTTTTGGCAGAGGCGACCATGGCGGTTTTGATGTTTATGGGCAATCATGTTTTTATGCGCTATTTAGGCGATGACGGTGTTGGCGCATTCGGTATCAGTTGTTATTATATGCCGTTTGTGTTTATGGTCGGTAATGCCATAACGCAATCAGCACAACCGATTATCAGTTATAATTACGGAATTGCCAACCGCGAACGGGTTAAAGAGGCTGAAAAAATTTCAGTGCATACGGCAGTTTGCGCCGGTCTTATCGCTATGATTTGTTTTATTGTGATGCCGAAAATTTTAGTCGGGCTGTTTATTGACACATCATTACCGGCGGCTAAGTTGGCGATTGACGGGCTTCCTTATTTTGCAACCGGATTTATCTTTTTTATTGTGAACTTAACCGCAGTCGGCTATTTTCAGAGTGTTGAAAATGTGTGGGCGGCAACGGTATTTGCCTTGCTTAGAGGTTTTGTATTCTTAATTCCGGTATTTTTGCTTATGCCGCGGTGGTTCGGCGTGGTCGGAATTTGGCTTGCAATGCCGGTTTCAGAACTATTGACCTTGCTATTTATCAGCACTTATTGTTTTTGGAAAAGTTTTGCAAATAATCACATAAAAACCGAAAAGTTGGAAAAAGTTTGCTAACTTTTGGTACTTTTATAACTTTTTAGCTTTACTTTTCAAACTAAGTATAAGAGCGGTGAGGGATAACTTGCCGCTTTTTTTTGTATTGATTTTGGCTGAAAATGTGATAAATTAACATAAATTTTATAACTATGTAAATTATGGATAAAGAAGAAATTTGCCAGCTGAAAGAAAAAGCTTTTACCTGGTTTAAATTAGAGTTTAATACTGACCCGCAAAGCGCAGGATTTGCCGCGGCAGTGGTGCGTAAAAAGCGAATGTTCTTTTTTCTTGAAGTGCCGCAAGTTGTGTTTGCGCCGGAAGAAGAAATTGCCAACAGCTTTATCAAAATGCAAAGGCGTACAGAATTAATGTATGATAGTATGGCGTTGCTTTTGCCTCTGGCTGCTATACCGATTATTATGGCGTTGATACTTTTAGGGTATGATGAATCGCTGAAGGCTTTGCTGATGCTTTTGGGGGCGGTGTTGGTGTATGTTTCGTTAGCGGTTGTTGCTTTTGTTTATGCCAAAAAAGCAAGACAGGCAGAAGGCTTGTATGAGGGCAAAATAGTTGTTTATACAGAGCAATAATACGCGCAAAACTTTTAAACCCGTCAGTTTTAAGCTGGCGGGTTTTGCTTTTTTGAGCAAAAGGGCTTGATAAAGCTTGAAAATATGATATATTAAAAATGTTTAAAAAATTATTGGAAAGTTATTGTTGGTCTTTAGGGTATTTCTTCCAATAATTTGCAAATTGAAGTTAAACCACAAATTAATAATATATGAAAAAGTTTGAAAACAGCAAGCAACTTGTTGCTTGTATCGCCGTGATAGGAGGTATCACCGCGCTGTTTGCCTTAATGGGCAATCTTTACGCCGAGCATATTATAGTGCTGGTTTGGGCGTTTCTGCTTGTAAGTGTGGCAATGGTTCTGTGTCGTAAAAGACGTGATGTGGTTCTGACACTTGCTCTGTTGGCAGTCATTAATGTAGGTATCTTGGTTGCGTTATGGGGTATGTTGCCAACATATTTTTTTGCAACGATTATTCCGCTCGGGCTTGTAACGACCATATACGCAATTATTGTCGCGGCAATATTTGAGCGTGAAAAATCCGGCAAAATAATGGCTGTTTGGGGAGGAGGCGTATTGCTGTATTTGGCATATTTTGCTTATGCCAGCAGTACGATTGTTGAAAAATTACCAAATTAATTGGTAGAAACTTTGAATTTAAATACCGATGGTTTTGTAAACTATCGGTATTTTTTTATGCCTATTTTACATTTAAAGCAATTTTGCAGGTTTTGTAAAATGAAATGAGGAAAATTACGGTTGACGTTTGCGGCGGATGAGGGGTAAATTGATGTTATGAACAATGTATATGAAAGATAAAACAATGGATAAAAATGTAATTATTCGCTTGGAAAAAAAGTCAGAAGAGCGCGATGTTGAAAATTTAATCAGAGAAGCGTTTTGGAATGTTTATCGTCCGGGGTGTTTGGAGCATTTTGTTATGCATCAGCTGAGAAGTAATCCTGATTTTGTAAAAGAGCTTGATTTTGTTATGGAAAAAGACGGCAAACTTATTGGGCAAAATATGTTTATGAAAGCTTGCATTAAAGCCAATGACGACAGAGACGTTCCGATTTTAACCATGGGACCGATTTGTATTGCGCCGGAGTTTAAGCGCAAAGGTTACGGCAAAATGTTGCTTGATTATTCATTGAAACAGGCGGAAAAACTCGGGTTTGGCGCGGTTTGTTTTGAGGGAAATATTGATTTTTACGGCAAAAGCGGTTTTACGTATGCCTCAGAGTTTGGCATCAGGTATCATGGCTTGCCGGAAGGCGAGGACGCTTCATTCTTTTTAGCCAAAGAACTTATTAAAGGTTATTTTGACGGCGTTACCGGCGAATATGCAACTCCGCAAGGTTATTTTGTAGATGAAGCTGAGGCAGAAAAATTTGATGCGCAATTTCCGCCTAAAGAAAAACTGAAATTGCCGGGGCAGTTGTTCGGATAAAAATTAATCTACTGTGTAAAAAACTGAGAGATTGCTTGTATTATAGCGCATGCTGTTATAGGCTTGCGCTATAATTTTACCAGTTGGAGATTGAAGATGTTTTTTAATAAAAAATCCTTGATAATGCTCGGCGCGTTGGCGGCGGCAGGCGGCTGTAATCATGAGTATGATTATAATGAGCTTGTGTGTCATAATGATGACGCTGAATGCTATAATCAAAAGCAAGAGCCTATATCCGGCGTTGTGAATAAATACGGCAATGGCGGCGCGCTGAAAGAGGTTATGAATTTTAAGGACGGAAAGCGTCACGGACATTTTGTTTTGTATTTTGACGACGGAAAAATTGCCGAAGAAGGCAATTATGCAAACGGTGTGGAAAACGGCGTGTTTAAGGCTTATTACCCAAACGGGCAGGTTAATGTTGAAGTAACTTATTTGAACGGGTTGGAAAACGGTAAATACAGCGAATATTCTAACGATGGAAAACTTGTTAAAGAAATTGATTACTCAAACGGCAAGCGCAACGGGCTTACGGTGGTTTATGAAGACGGTAAAACGGTTTTGCAGGCAAATTATGCGGACGATGAGCTTGACGGCGAAATTAAATTGCTGGACGGTACGGCAAAGTTTAGCAATGGAGTTTTAAGCGCAATCAATATGGATATGCAGGGCGGCAAATATGAAGTTGCTTTTGCAGACGGTCAGCCCGAAACATTTAAGATTGCTAATGAGTATGAGCAGATTGAGCGGGTTAAATCAGATACTGATGACGGTTATGTTTGCAAAGTTTATTACAAAAATGTGTTGAGGTTTGAATCCGGCATGCAAAAAATTAAATATGCCGGAAGTGATAAAACCGCATTTAAATTATATGGCGAGGCTAAAGAATATTTTTGGGAAGGCAATCTGAAAAAACAATATTTTTTAAATGACTGCAATCCGGAAGGACTGTATAAAGAATATAATGAAGACGGCTCCCTTAAAGCGCAAATGATTAATGAAAAAACACCGCTTGAAAATTCACAGATATGCGGAATTAATTTCGTCATTATAGCAGAGGCTAAGCGCAGAAATGCCGATGTTGAAATTTCCTCTTTGTCCGAAAGGTGTTTTTTAGAGCTTGATGTGGAACAGAAGATAAAAAATACGATTGAAACTTATATCAGCGGAGAGAAAAATGCGTAAATTTAAGTTGTTTTATTTAAGCGCCGCGGCTTGTTTGCTGCCGGCAGCGGTTATGGCGGACGATGCGGAATTTAATGAACAAAATTCGTCATGCAAAGGTATGGCGCTTAAAATGGAATGCGTTGATTTAAACGGCAAGCCGATTACCGGGGTCAGAAAAGTATATTATGAGAACGGGCAGTTGAGAGAAGAAGGCGAATTTGTAAACGGAAAATATGAAGGGCATATTAGCATATATTATGAAAACGGCGCGCCGCACTTTAAAATGACAATTAAAAACGGCGGCTTTGACGGATTTTTCAGGAGCTGGTATGAAAACGGACAGATGGAAAACGAAAATAATTTTGAAAACGGCAAACCGAATGGCTTTCATAGAACATATTATGAAAACGGTTTGACCAAGGTAGAATCAAAATATAATCATGGTGATGTTGAATATCATGATGTTTATTATGATAACGGCATATTGTATCATCACTGTACCACCAAAAACAAAGTTACCGATGTGGCGCTGTATTGTACGCATGGCATGCTTATGACTACATACAGTGTTAAAGACGGTAAACTCTTAAAACAAAAAAATCATCGTCCGGATAATGACCCGTGCTTAATAGCAACGCTGGAACGACGAAATGCTGAAAAAGAAAAGGGAGAAAAGTAATGAACCATAAACTTATTTCAGCCGCAATTTCAGCGGCGGTACTGCTCTCCGCTTGCGATGATAATCCGCAGGCAAAAGCAGTCAGACAGGCACTTTCCGCGAGCCAAAAAATTGATTATACTTTTGATGATGTTGGACCGTTCCTTCCGTACAGCTGCAAAGGGTTCGGCTGTGTATATGCCGAGTTTTCGCAGCCGGGCGGACGCAAAACAATAGCGGAAAAATATGACGGTAAAACCGTTTTGTTTACCAAATATATGTTAGACGGGTTTGAAGATAATTTTGATACCGTTACATATAACGAAATGTTTGGAATTGCACCTTGCATTATGAGCGCGGAAGAAGCTGCCAGAATGCATCAGGTGACCGGCGGCAGAAAAGGTTTTGTTCAAGTTTACGGTACTTTGCATATAGGAACAACCGATCCGGTGATTCAGCCGTGCTATTTTAAGCAACTGTATGAATGCACCACTGATTATGATGAATTTTCTATGCTTTGCCTTAAAAAGTCGGAGGCTAAAGGCGATGCATCGGGCGGCAGAAAATATATTAAGCCGGTTAAAAGCTTGGCAAAGACGGAAAAATAAAATTAAAAACCACAGTTTAACGGCTGTGGTTTTTGAATTTTCGGCAAATGGAATCAACAACAGCCTGTTGTTTTGGCGTGAGGGTGTTGGGTTTAATGATGTCATTAACGCTTAGTTTTACTGCCTCATCAGCCGGAACTAAGTTTTTAGGATAAATAAAGCGTTCCTGATGAGTGGCGCGCATAAATTTTAAGGCATCAGATACATAAGTGTTGATTTGTTCAGAACTGAATTGTTGCGGCAAGTCGGCAAAAGCCTGATTTGCCCACGGTTGATTGCCGTAATTGTTGCCAAGATATTTTGCGCCGCATTTTTCAGCTAAAAATATATGGCAGGCAAGAGCGGAAAGCTGCCAGTTTTGTGTGCCAGCAAAAGCTAAATCTGGTTTAAGTGCCGGAATGCCGTTATGTCCGTAATAGGCAAAGAATGAATTTTCAGGGTTGCTGTTAATACCTTCAAAGCGTATGCCGATGTTGTTATGTACTGAGCGGTCTTCAGGGGTTTGCGCGCCGCCGGTCGGATAATTTTGAGCATATTGCGCGCCAAAGCGCCGGTTGAGTTGTGCCGCTAAGCGCAAGGTTTTATCATATTCGCCGACATAAACCGTAAATACTTTGCCGCTATCGCCGCCATTGCCCATTTTGAAGCTGATGTTGTTTTTAATTAAAAATTCGGCGGTATTTTTGATAAGCGGGTTTGATACGGTGCAGTTGTTTTGATCAAGAAAAATGTGCATTTTCCATGCGTGATTGTCGTTTAATCCGGTTTGAAATTCCATGTCTTTGGCATTTTTCGGAAGCGATAAAAATTCGTTATAAGATGTTATGTAATTAATGTGAGCCATTTTTATCTCCGGTTATAAATCGCGGCTGTTATCAGGTGCGGGCGCAGTGTTGTTTTTTGAAACTATAAAGGACGGAAAAACAGCCATGCCGTCGCCGCAGCCATAATACCAGCTTGATTTGGTTAAAATGTCTTTTGCTTCCAGAAAAGCGCAGTTGCGCTTGCTGCCGCCAGAGTGGATTTTGGCTTCAAATTGAGCTTGTTGCAAAGGCGTTGCTTCTATGGTTGCAATGCGCGGCAGGCAAAGACTTTTTGAGGGCAACGGGTTGGCGGGGTCATAGATATAGTCGTGTCCTGACGTTTTTAGAGTTATAAAGCTGTGCGGTTCGCCAAACTCATCATTAATTGAGCGCAGCAGTTCACCGCCGAAATATTTGCTTTCAAAGCCCTGCTGTTGCAAGTAGGTTTGCGCTAAAACGGCGATTTCGACACATTGGCAAACACCGGTATTTACCGCCTCAGAGAGAGTTTTATCACTTCCATCATAAAAGAATTTTCTTTTCTCGGGGTGAGCGGAAAGGTCAGGATACATTTTGCGCAGAACATTATCAAAAGCGCATAAATGAGCAAAAGTTTCAGTATTAAAATCAGGGGCAAGACCGCTGAGCCATTTTTGCATACCGTCATTATTAATAAAATTTTGCGCGTTTTTAGCAGCGGTTTGAAATAGCTTGGCAAAATTATCGGTATCGGCGATAATCGCTAAATTTAATTTACCGTAAAATGAGCCGCCGATTAAAATGCGATCATTGTTTTTGATGTTGCTGATGCGGCAGTTGGTTTCATTAAGCTTTTCAAAATCCATGGCGGTGCTCCGATTAAAATATAGCGTTATTATAGGATATTTTTTGCCAAAAGGCAATGGAGGATTTTTAATTTGCATATAAGTGGAAAATAGGTTATAATGCCGCATATATTAATACAAATAAGGATAATGCCGATGCAATATAAACCGACCGTTTATGAGCAAATTGTTACTGATTATTTGAAAGATGATTTACAACCATATTCCGCTTATGCAAAAGAATGGAATGAGCGAGGATACGCCATTGCTGATTTTGCGCAATATGTTAAGGATATTAAATATGCGGCGGAGTTGGCTAAAACGCCTGATTTAGGTATTGTTGCGGCTTGTAAAATTGCTAAAGAGCATGTTAAAGACAGGCAAGATATTGTAACTTTTAATTTAACCGAGCAAGAAAAAGAGATTGTTTTAAAAGCAGAAGATAAAGGGCGTATCAGAGCCGGTGAAGTTGTTAAATATGACGGTTACAGCCGACAGATTAAAGGAGTTGACTATTTAGATATTCCGCAAGATGCTGACGCATTGGTTATTTTTTCAGGTCATCCGGGGTCAGGCGCGGCAGCGGTGGAAGCCTGGTATAATGATTTTAAAAAGCATGGCAAAGCTAAAAAATTAGTGTTTTTAGGGTTGCATGATAATCAAGGTAATACTAATTTTTCTGATGAAAATTTGAAATTTAATGTACGTTCGGAAGTTGAAATGTATATTCGTTATTTTAAGGCGTGCGGCGTACCGAAAGATTATGTTAAAGAATGTTTGGTTACTCCTAAAGATATTTCAACGGCGGATAATATTGAACTGTTGGCTGAAATCAGGAATAAATTTTTTGATAAAAATAAAGACGTTAATTTTGTGATGTTCGGTTATCCGGCATATCAAAAGCGTATTGCCTCAGAGTTTGCATATGGGTTTCAGAAATTGGAAGATGATAAAAAAGTTGCCGGAACTAATTTTTATATCCCTGACGCGCCGGTTTCTAAAAATGAAAAAGATCGTTATTTGTCATACGATAATTTGAACGGGATTGCCCAAGATATTATTATCGGTAACTGTTTGGCGCACCCGTATCGGGTGTCGTCAGGCGGACGATTTGATTCAAAGCTTGGAAAATATCCTGAAGAATTTAAACCTTTGTTGCCGATTTCATTGGTGTATTCATATCCGAATGTGCCGAATGAGCTTGCCGGAACTGATACGCAAACAGCCGCGGTGCTGAAAATTTTGCGAGCGATGCAGCATCAGGTTAAAGGTTGGGAAAATCCGAAAAGAGTTGATGATACAATTAAGCGCAGTGTTATTGATTTGCGGAAAAAATTGTTGCGCGATGAATTGGTTTCAAATGATATTATTTCAAGGCAGGGCAAAAGCAAGCCGCGCGAGTTGTTGAAGTTTATAAATAAAGGCAATGAAAGGTAACGGGCATGGATATTAATGAATTTGCTGATTTAATAGAACGGAGCAATATGTCAGTTGATGAAAAAGGCAAGATGACATTTACTCCTCGTTATCCTAAAGATGAACGCAGGGTTGCGGAAATTATCAAAAACAATAAAATGGAGCAATTTTCATTTGCTGATTTGCAAGCGCTTTCTAAAGATTTTGCCCCGGTTTATCAGGCAAGAAGAAAGCTGCAGGCAAAGCGGGCAGAGGAGTTTTCCGCGTTATCGCCAAAACAAATTGCTGAGCTTTCAACTGAGCAAAAGCTTGATTATTTGGACGCGGTGTTCCCTAAATGGCAAGAGCCGGACGGATTGTTGAAAGCGTGCGCTGAAAATGAGCAGAATATTAAAGCCGCGTTGTATGGGATTAAATTTCCGGAAAGTTTTTGGAAAGCGGAGAAAAAATCGGCAGAACGATATGCCGCGTTAATTGCGGGGCAGCCGGAGCTGTGCGATAAGATAAAAAATTGGCGCCAAACTTCATTAAATGATAAAAAAGAGGCAATTAAGCAGTCGGCGGAAGTTTTTGAGTATGTTTACGGTGTTACGCCGAAAATTACCTTTTTTACTGAAGAGCAGGAAAGGGCTAAATTACAGGCAGAGGGATTAAATAAAGACACGCATATTTACGCCGCCTATCAGCAAGGTGGAACGCTCTATTTTAATGAAGATAGATTGCAAGAAAGTTACAACTTTTTTGCTGTTTCGGTGTTGCTGCATGAGGGAACGCATTTAAGGCAAAATGCTCAGAGCTTTAATGATAAGTTGGTTGACCGCATATTTGATTGCAATATGCGCTATGTTGCCTATTATGACCGCAAAAAGAATGACAAGCAAAGCGCGGAGTATATGGATTTATATACCGCAAATCCGATTGAAGTTCATGCGCATGCGGTGCAGGATTATATGGAACAGCGCTTTACGGAAATAACCGGAATTAAAAAGGTTGAAGGTGCTGAAAATGCGGTGGCCGATAAAATTCATAACAAAGCGTTTGCGATGGCAAAAATCGCGCAAGCAGGTTTAAGGGAAAAATAACAGAGAAAGTTTTTATGCCAAGTATTCATTTAATGACGGGGTTTATCGGTTTTGGTAAAACCACAATCGCTAAAATGCTGGAAAAAAGTTTGCCGGCGGTGAGGTTTACGCATGATGAAATTATGCGCGAGCGTTATGGCCGCGCGCCTGATGATTTTCAAGAAAAATATAAAATCGTTGATGATTATATCAAAGCAAAGGCGGAAGAATGCATTAACAGCGGGCGAAATGTGATACTTGATTACGGGTTTTGGACGCATGAAAGCCGCGAACAATATTATAATTGGGCAAAAAATTTGACGGATGATGTGGTTTTTCATCCGGTAAAGTGTGATATTGATGAGGCAAAGCGGCGGGTTTTGGCGCGAACTAAAAATGATGACGCCGCTTTAATGATTGATGAAAATGTTTTTGATGAATTGCTTAAAAAATATGAGCCATGGTCGGCTCAAGATGATTATCCGCTAGTTTGGCATTATATGGAAAATAAAGACTATATCGGACAGTTGGTTTTAGTTGAAATTGACCGTCCGATAGGGAGCAAACATCATAAATACGGATTTGAATATCCGGTTAATTATGGCTATGTTCCGTTTACAAGGTCGGGGGACGGGGAAGAATTAGACGCTTATGTTTTGATGATTAATGAGCCGTTTAAAAAATATGTAGGGCGCTGTATCGGAGTTATTCATCGCACTAATGATAATGATGATAAGCTTGTTGTGGTACCGGAAGCGTTTGATTTGACAGATGAAGATATTGAACAAGAGGTAGCCTTTCAAGAACGTTGGTTTAAGCATGTTTTAATTAGAGAGTGATGTTTAAAATGCCCGATTAGCCGTTCCATAAGCAAGCAGTCGGAACGGCAAGCATGTTATTGCCGAAAGAGAGAGTGTTTTCGCCTGAATAGAGGATAATTCCAGTAAATTTTTTATCTTTTACTAAATTATCTTTAAACCACTCCAGATGTTTGAAATCTTCTTTTGATACGCGGGAACCGCCTTTTACTTCAATGCCGACCATATCTCCGTTTTCATTTTCAATGATGAAATCAATTTCTCGGTCGCGTCGGTCGCGATAATGGTGAAGTGTGTACTCGTTATTTAACTCAATTTGCGCTGAAAGCTCATTAAATACAAAAGTTTCAATGATTTTTCCGAATTTATCGGCATCAAAGGCAACAATATCATAATGCCAACCAAGAATTGCCGCCATTAATCCGGTATCAGTCATGAACATTTTATCGGTTTTTCCAATCATATCATAATCGGTTTTAATCCATGGGTGCAGGCGTTCAGATAGATAAAGTCTTTCAACTAGCGCGATATATTCAGTTAATGTCGGTTTGGATATTCCGCATGATGAGCATATACCTTTTATATCCATGTATTTACTTGACCAGGCGGCTAATATTTTAATAATTTGCCGCAAGGCATCTTCATTTTTAATGCTTGCAATGTCTTTTAAGTCATGTTCAATAAGCGCGTCTAAATAATCTTTATACCAATCTTTCCTGTCGTTTTTATTAAATGAAAGAACCTCAGGATAGCCTCCCCTTAAAGCGATGTTTAATATAGCGTTTTTGGAACATTCTTTTACTTGAGAAGGAAAATCTGAAGCAAATAATCTTTTTATGAAGTTAGCGCTTGTTCCCCTAATTTCGCCTTCTGTTAAAGTGCGTAACCTGATATTTTTAATTCTTCCGGCAAGACTTTCTTTTATTTTAGGGTTGCTCCTGACATCAGATGAACCGGTTAAAACAAATTGTCCTTTGTTATTATTTCTATCAACAACTTTTTTTATTTCAGGTAGCAGAAGCGGGGCTTTTTGAATTTCATCAATAACAAGCGTTTTGGCATCATGTTCAAGAAAACCTTGCGGATCTTGTAGCGCAACATCTAGTAAGGTGGTATCGTCAAGTGTTCTGAAAATGGCGTTATCAGTAACAGCCTGTTTGGCAAGCGTGGTTTTTCCGACCTGGCGAGCGCCGGAAATAATGATAACACGTCTGGTTGTTAAGGCGTGTTTAACTGTTGATTTTGCCCATCTTGTATACTGTTCCATTATTATTCTCCATGCATATTTATAAATAAATATAACATAATTGAACAAAAAGTAAAGTAAAAACTGAACAAAAAGTAAAATAGGGGTTGAACAAAAGGTAAAATTGAAACTGAACAAAAAGTAAAGTTATAAAGCGTCAAAAAGTAAAACATACCTCGGAAAGAGGCGGTTTACTTGAGTTTGCGGCTGAGTATTTAATAATGGTTAATCTATATTGTTTAGGGGGTAGTTGTATCTATTTCCATGTTACAAAAAGGTGGCAGACTTCTCCGTTACATGCATTGCATAGATTATTGATTTTAGTTAAACCAGTATCGCGCAAGCATTCTGTTTTTGAGCTGCAAGAAACATCTCCCTCTAACTGTCCGATTGAAGAAGCAGGAGTGTTTTCAGCAACTTTATAAAGATTAACTGTATAGATGTTGCTAGCGTTTTCTTTTGCGGCCACTATAATATTACGGCAAATTTCAGTGCCTTGTGATGATGGACTAAATATAAATTTTATCTGACCAAAATCATTGTTATAAGTGTTGGAAATTTTGGTATTGTTATATGAAATGATAATATTTCCTTTAAACCACATATCCTCTAATTGATAGTTGCTCACATATCGTATCCCGTCAGGGAGTAAATTCATCTTATATAAAAGAGTACCATAAAAGGTGCTTGTATCAGGTTCATGTTGCAGCTGCTCCTTGAGTTGCAGCACGTTGTTTATAAGCATATTAACTGCCAATGCGTGCTGATTTAGTTTGTATTTCATCATCGCCTTAGAGTAACCGGCAATGGCACCAACCGACAATACGCCGATAATAGCAAGCACCCCGAGCATTTCCACCATGCTGCGACCAGATTGTATATTCATGAGCTAAAATCCTCTCAAATTGTTGCATTTGAGAAGATTTTAGCTCGCGTTTTTTTTTTGCAATATTTACGAGTCAGGGGTGTGTATAAGTTGTATTACACCCTGTCGGCGTTCCGCCGCCACCCCTCCACGGGTTTTTATTCTATATTAAATACAAAATACAGATGACAGTTAGTGGCATCACTTTCACAATGGCGGCATTGTTCATAAATTTGTTGCCGGGTTATGTTTTTGATACAAGAGCCATATTGAGCGCAATATTTTGATCCAAAATACTGTTTGCCGTAACTGCCTGTGTTATCTAAATTTTGATAAACGCCAGTATAATAAATTTCATTATGAAATTCTTTTACAATGTTAAAAATATTTTGACAAATTTCAAAACTTTCCGATGCAAATATACTATAACGAAGTATTATATCATAGCATTTAGTGTAATTCTCGTAGCAGTTATTGGTTGATATATAAATTTCTGAACCGAAATCATCATATAGCAATCCTGAATCGTCTTTTATCAATTTATCAGGAATCTCTCCGAGTTTTTTATAATAGGGAGTTAAATTCATGTATTTCGGACTTCTGCCAAAAGCCAATCTGTATCGGTATATAACATTAAACAGCCAACTGATTTGCTCTGCTTGCTTATTAAGCTTATACTTCATCATCGCCTTGGAATAACCGCTTATAGCCCCGACGCTAAGCACCCCGATAATCGCCAGCACTCCCAACATTTCCACCATACTTCTTCCTTGCTCTTTTGGGCTCGCGTCTAGCGGGCATCTACTTGCAACTTTTTTCATTATGTACCTTTTAGTGTACACCGCAGAAAAAAGTTGCGGCGTATCTGCCTCACTATCCGCAAGCTTGGCTAATATATTTTGGATAAACATCAAAAACCTCCCAAATTATTACATTTGAAAAGATTTTAGCTCGCGTTTTTTTTTTGCAATATTTACGAGTCTGGGGTGTGTATAAGTTGTATTTTTAACCACCCCGGCGGCGTTTGAACTGTACCCCGGAAGTTAGACAGTAAAAATCCCCTCCCAACCAAAAATTGTACTGGCAATTAAGGCAAGGATTTTTTATACT
>CAVBCV010000023.1:0-23602 GCA_963594125.1 Lachnospiraceae bacterium | reverse complement strand
ACGGGGTTTTGGAACGTGGTGTACAAATAGTTACATGAGTGACAAAACCCCTAGCAGATGCCCGCTAGACGCGAGCGCCGGAAGAAGCTTGGTGGAAATGTTGGGAGTACTGGCGATAATTGGAGTTTTATCAGTCGGCGCTATCGCCGGATATTCCAAGGCAATGATGAAATATAAACTAAATCAACATGCCGTAGCAGTAAATATGCTGATAAATAACGTGCTTTCAATTAAAGATAAACTGGAACATAGCGGCGACAATAACGTGTATTATAACCAACTGCTGTATAAAATGAATCTGCTCCCTGATGGTATTGTCTATCAACGTAATGATTATGCGCCTGCACAAGAATTAAGCGATATATGGTTTAAAAATAAAATCGGTGTTATGTGGTCAAAATCAAAATGGACTAATGCTGACGGTTCTCAAGGACAGGATAATATCGGTGTAATACGATTCAGCTTTGATCCCTCCGCTAATGGCGCCGAAGTCTGCCGAAATATCGTCATTGCCGCCAAAGAAAATTCCGCTAATTTAGCAGGATTAAGAACAACTAATAAAAACACCGATTCATCTTCACAAACTGAAGTTATACAAGGTGATGAAGCTTGCAGTAAATATGTAACCTGCCTGCGCGATTTAGACCTAAATACTATATCAACGCTTTGCAACAACTGCAAAAGCGGCAGTTGCTCGCTTGCCGTGATGTATCATTAAATATCTAAATCATCAACAAACTTAGCGCGCTCAATAATAAACTTAAAGCGCAATTCTGGATTTTTACCCATCAGCTGTTCCACACGGCGGCGGGTTTCAAACGCTTCCTCGCGCCCTTCTTCAGTATTGGTGCTCGGAATTTCAACCCTTAACAGCATACGGTTATTTTTATCCATGGTGGTTTCTTTCAGCTGTTGCGCGCTCATTTCGCCCAAACCTTTAAAACGGCTGATATCCGGCTTTTGGTTGCCCTTAACCACTTTATTTAAAATCTTGTCTTTTTCGGCATCGTCCAGTGCGTAATAGTTTTTACCGCCGACCACAATTTTATAAAGCGGCGGAGTGGCAATAAACAAATGCCCGTTTTCAATCAACTTAGGCATATGCTGATAAAAGAAGGTCATCAACAATGAAGTAATGTGCGCTCCGTCCACATCGGCATCGGTCATGATAATGATTTTTTCATAGCGCAAATTTTCTTCTTTATAATTTTCTTTCACGCCGCAGCCAAGCGCCTCAATCATATCTTTAATTTCTTGATTTTGCGTAATTTTTTCAAGCGACGCGCTGGCAACGTTCAAAATTTTACCGCGCAGAGGCAAAATCGCCTGCGTGATGCGGTCGCGCCCTTGCTTAGCGGAACCGCCTGCGGAATCACCCTCTACAATAAAAATTTCCGTATTTTCAGCGGCGGCTTGCGAACAGTCGGCAAGTTTTCCGGGAAGACGCAGTTTTTTAGTCGGAGTTTTGCGCAACTGAACTTTTTCTTCTTTGCGTTTTTTTCTGAGTTCGGCGCGGTCAATAACATATTCAAGCAGCGCGGAAGCATTTTCCAAGTCAGATGAAAGCCAATGGTCAAATGAATCTTTAACCGCCTGCTCCACCAAACGGGTAGCCTTAACCGAGGTTAATTTATCTTTGGTTTGCCCCTGAAATTGCGGATCGGTAATAAAAACGGAAAGCATAATCGCCGCATCGCTTAAAAAGTCGTCGGCGGTAACATTGGCGGCTTTTTTAACATTGGCCATTTCAGCATATTCTTTTAAACCTTTGAGCAATGCGTTTTTAAAACCGAGTTCATGCGTTCCACCTTGCGGGGTTACCACCGTGTTGCAGTATGAATAGCAAAATCCGTTTTGATCTTCCGGCCATGTAATCGCCCACTCAACGCGCCCTTCATCATGCGCCAATTCCGAGTCGCCGGCAAACATGGTGCGGTTTACCGTCACGCGGCTGCCGATTTGATAATTTAAAAAGTCACGCAAGCCGTTCGGAAAATTAAGTTCCGCCTCCAAAGGCGTGGCGTCGCCCTCGTGAATAAGTTCCGGCGCGCATTTCCAAAAAATACGGATTCCTTTAAACAAAAACGCCTTTGAACGCGCCATACGGTAAATGCGATTCGGCTCAAATTGCGAGCAGCTGTTAAAAATTTCGGCATCAGGCTTAAAGGTGATGCTGGTTCCGCGCCGATTCGGCGCATTGCCGACTAGCTCTAACGCAGTTTGCGGGCGCCCTTTGGAATAAACCTGCCGATAAAGTTTTTTATCGCGGGCAATTTCAACCACCAAATTTTCAGACAAAGCATTAACCACCGAAAGCCCCACGCCGTGCAAACCGCCTGAAACTTTATAAACGCTGTTTGAAAATTTACCGCCGGAGTGCAAAGTGGTCATAATAACTTCAAGCGCCGATTTTCCGGGATATTTAGGGTGCTCGTCAACTGGAA
Organism: Lachnospiraceae bacterium; assembly: GCA_963594125.1. Classification (GTDB taxonomy): domain Bacteria; phylum Pseudomonadota; class Alphaproteobacteria; order RF32; family CAG-239; genus CAAFZY01. The sequence continues at coordinate 21,158 of CAVBCV010000023.1, read as the reverse complement.
TGCCGCGCCCGTTATCGGCAATAGTAACAGAGTTGTCGGCGTTTAAGCACACGTCAATACGGTTGGCATAACCTGCCACCGCCTCGTCCATAGAGTTATCTAAAATTTCCGCAACCAGATGATGCAATGCGGTTTCATCAGTGCCGCCGATATACATTCCGGGACGGTGACGAACCGGCTCAAGCCCTTCCAAAACTTCAATATCTTGGGCTGAATATTCTGTTTTTACCGGTGTGGTGGTTTCAAATAAATCTGACATTTTTCCCTCTGCTGTTTTTTATGAGCTGTAACTTACCTGCTTTTTACGCGATTCTCAAGCACAAAAGGCAAAAAATAAACATTATTTTAACTTTATGGCACAAAAAACGCTTGCAAATTTATAGATTTATGTTAAATATACGCGCGAGGTCGCAATGGTGCGGCCTTATAATTTCACACGCAGACAGGCGGAATACTTTTTATTTCGCTCCGGTGCTTAACAAGCCAGCGTCTGCGGAGGTTTAACCGGAAAAGAAGGATTAAAAAATGACTCTTCCTACATTTACTATACGTCAGCTCGTTGAAGCCGGCGTTCACTTCGGACATCACGCCCGCCGTTGGAACCCGCAAATGGCTCCTTACATCTATGGCAAAAAAGATAATATCCACATTATTGATTTGCAAAAGACTTACCCGATGCTTTACACAGCCTTAAACGCTGTTCGTGAAGTTGCCGCAAACGGTGGTAAAGTTTTGTTCGTTGCTACTAAAAAACAGGCTCAAGATATCGTTAAAGAAAACGCTGAAAGATGCGGTCAGTATTACATCAACCATCGTTGGTTGGGTGGTACTCTTACCAACTGGAAAACTGTTTGCAAGTCAATCAACCGCTTGGTAAAATTAAACGATATGTTTGCCAATAACACCACTGAAGGCTACACCAAAAAAGAACTCTTGAACTTGAAAAAAGAACAAGAAAAGCTCGCCATGTCATTAAACGGTATTATGAACATGGGCGGTCAGCCGGATATGCTGTTTGTTATTGATACGCCTCGTGAAGCTCTGGCTATTAAAGAAGCCAAAAAGCTCGGTATTCCGGTAATCGGCATCACCGATACCAATGCCAACCCGAATGATGTTGACTACCCTGTTCCGGGTAACGATGACGCCATTCGCGCTATTTCGCTTTACTGCGAGTTAGTTTCTGCCGCTATCTTAGACGGTATGCAGGCTGAAATTGCCGCTCACGGTGTTAAAGTTGAAGAAGCTGAAGAACAGGCTGAAGAAAAACCGGCTAAAAAAAGAGCTCCTAAAAAAGCTAAAGAAGAAGCTCCGGCTGCTGAATAAGCAATCGGAAATATCCTAAACAGGGCGGCGACATAAAAGCTGCCGCCCGTATCTTAAAAATCATTACAAGAGGAATAAACAATGGCAGAAATTACAGCCGCTATGGTTAAAGAATTAAGAGAAAGCACCAGCGCAGGTATGCTTGACTGCAAAAAGGCTTTGGTTGAAACAAACGGAAACATGGAACAAGCCGTTGACTGGTTGCGCAAAAAAGGTTTGGCTTCTGCTGCTAAAAAAGCCAGCCGTATCGCTGCCGAAGGTTTGGTTTCGGTTGCTGTTGAAGGTAACAAAGGCGCCGTAGTTGAAGTCAACTCCGAAACTGACTTTGTTGCTAAAAATGAAATTTTCCAAGAATATGTTGAAGACGCCGCCAAAGTTGCTTTACATTGCCACGGCGATGTTTGCGACATGAAAAACTTCAACTGCCCGAAATGCGGCAAAACTTTTGAAGAACGCTTAACTGATATGATTGCCAAAATCGGCGAGAACATGAATTTAAGACGCGCTAAAGTTTTGGAAGTAAACAACGGTGTTGTTGCGTCTTATGTTCACAGCGCATTACGCCCGAATTTAGGCCGCATCGGCGTTTTGGTTGCCTTAGAATCAACCGCAGACAAAGAAAAATTAAAAGAGCTCGGCAAACACATTGCTATGCACATTGCCGCATCAGCTCCGTTATTCTTAGACATTGCCCACGTTGATCCGGCTGCCGTTGCTCATGAAAAGAGCATTTTTGCCGAGCAGGCAAAAGCTTCAGGAAAACCTGAAAACATCATTGAAAAAATGGTTGAAGGCCGTATTCGTAAATACTATGAAGAAGTTGTATTAGAAGAACAGGCTTATATTATGGATCCTGACAAAAAAGTTAAACAGGTTATTGCCGATGCCGCTAAAGAACTTGGCGCTGACATCAAATTAACTGATTACGTTTGCTTCAAACTCGGTGAAGGCTTGCAGAAAAAAGATGAAGACTTTGCCGCGGAAGTTGCCGCTCAGCTTAACAAATAAGCTTAACGCTTTAACTTTTAAGAGCCGGATTCCCTCCGGCTCTTTTATTATAGCTCTACTCGTTAGGAAATAAAAATGATAGAAATACAGGGCAAATACAATACCGCAAAAGTTTTTACGAAAGTAATGGATAACACTTCGCAACAGCAAATTAAAACCTTGTGCGATCAAGAATTTGTCAAAGGCAGTAAAATTCGCATTATGCCTGATGTGCACGCCGGAGCCGGTTGCACTATCGGCACCACCATGACCATAACTGATAAAATTGTTCCTAACCTTGTAGGCGTTGACATCGGCTGCGGCATGGCAACCTATATCTTGCAAGAAAAAGATATTGATTTACAAAAGCTTGATAAAGTTATATATACCTCAATTCCTGCCGGAATGAACATTCGTAAAACTCCGCATGAATATATTAATAACATTAACTTAAATGATTTGCGTTGCATTAATCAAATAAATCAGCATCGCGCGGCTCATAGTATAGGCACGCTCGGCGGCGGCAATCATTTTATTGAGGTTGACAGGGATGATGACGGCAATATCTATTTGGTTATTCACTCCGGCAGTCGCTACCTAGGCAAACAGGTTGCGGAATACTATCAGGAAGAAGCCTATAAGCAGCTTAATAATAATTCCTCCGCACAACTTGCCGAAACCATTGCCCGCCTGAAAAAAGAAGGTCGTCAATCTGAAATTCAGCAAACCTTAAAAAGTTTAAGAGAAACGGTTGTCACCGATATTCCCAAGTCATTGGCGTATGTTAAAGACAAATTGTTTGATGACTATATCCATGATATGAAAATCGTGCAAAAATATGCTGTTTATAACCGCAAAGCCATGGCTGAAAGCATAATTCAAGCTCTTAACCTGCATATTGCCGAAACCTTTACCACTATTCATAACTACATTGACACTGAAAATATGATTTTGCGCAAAGGTTCAGTATCCGCTCAAAAAGGCGAAAAGCTGCTCATTCCGATTAATATGCGTGACGGCAGTTTAATTTGTATCGGCAAAGGCAATCCCGACTGGAACTGTTCGGCTCCGCATGGCGCTGGTCGTCTTTTCAGCCGCGCGCAGGCTAAACGCAACTTTAATATTGAGGAATTTAAAAATTCCATGGACGGAATTTATACCACCTCCATTAACGATGACACCTTAGACGAATGCCCGATGGCCTATAAAAGTATGGAAGATATTGTAAACAATATTCAACCAACCGCCGATATAATCAAAGTTATAAAACCGATTTATAACTTCAAAGCCGGTGAAACAACTGATTTCAGAAAAACTAAATAGTTGCAAAAATACGGCACTCCGCGCTCATTTGACGAGATGCTGTTAGAACGGCACTTGTGCATTTGCCCCTCGCACTTAAAATACAATGTAAATTACGTCCGCAACTGCGAAATGGCTAAACATTTAGATTTTAAGGTCTCAAACTTTACGGTAATAATGTCATTGGTTTTAAGCCGCGATGTCATTGCCATTGTGCCCAAATACATGACAAAAATCTTCCCCGAATTAGTGTGCCTGAATATTCCGAACTGGTCGTTATCGCTACCGAACAAAATTTTAATCAATAAAGACAGCCTGCACAAAGAACACGTTAAAGGCATGGCCGAATGTATGATTAATCTTTACAAACATGTCTCCTCCGCAGGCTACTTTGAAAACCTCAAAGTCTATGCCGATGTGTTGAAATAGGTTCAAGTTGCTATCTTGAGATAACAAATCATTATATAAAGATTTATTGACAATATACGTTAAAAGGGCTACATTTTTTTATAAGAGCCCTGCAAAGCTATTAAATTAGCGGCGGGGTTTCTTTTTACCCTAATATGGTAGATAATGAAGATAAGGACGGAAGCGAAGTCAATTTCTTCGGCAACGGAGAATTGTGCCAGCAGCTCCGCAATAAGTTTGGAGGCTGGGATGGGAGGTAATCTTCCGCAAAACGGCTTCTGGGGATGCGAAAATGTTGAGCAAGACAGCGTTCTTGACTACGTGACGAAGTTTTTCGCCGAATAGTCAAGTTAGCAATAGAAGGGATGCCAATCGGCATCCCTTTTTCTTTGTACTAAAAAATTTAATTAAGCTCACGCTTCTTTTATATATTTATCTTAAAACACCAAAAGGTGGGGAAAATCCGCCACCTTTTGTAAACAAAGATCCTTATATCTTTTCAAACGGGTCTTTGCCTTGATACATCGGCCACAGCTCATCGTATTTTAAGCGATAATACACCAGTTTTACCGCAAAATAACAAGCGTATGGCAAAAAGAACAGATAGCTTTCGTCCGTCACTTCTGAAAAAATCACAAAGCAACAGAAAATGACCAAAACAGCCAAATTAACTACCATTGAAACGAGCAGCGCCCGCTGAAAGCCCTTTGCTATTCCGGCAATAAGCGCGGGAATAAACGAAAGCAACAAGATGATAATAATTCCAATAAATTCCATACTAAATATTTTTAGTGTTAATAATTATGTTCAGGCTTACAGCCTACCACTATAAAAAACTTTGTCAAACATTTTAAGCCGCGCCCGATTTTTTAAATTTAAGCTTTACTCCTAAAACATTAATCTTAACATACCATTTGCCCTTACCCGATTTTTCAGTGCAAACATTAAAAAGTTTGCGCGGCAAATTATGCAAAAACTGCGCCGCCGCGTTGCCGATAAGCTTGTTATTGCCAATGTTATCGCGCGCCATTTTCAAAATATTCTTTTCATAAACATCCATAGTCGCGCTTTGCAAATATTTTTGCCGCGCGGCTTTACCCATAGCGGCAATATCCGCTTTATTTTCTAAAATTTTACGCAAAATTTTTGCCAAAGCTCCGGCATCTCCGGTCTTAAATATCCAGCCGTTGCTTTTATCAACCAAATATTTTGCGCCCACATTTTGCGAAACAATCACCGGCACACCCATCATCATTGCCTCTAAAACCACCAACGAACAGCTTTCATCAGTGCTTGGCACAATAACCAGATCCGCCTGCTTGTATGCGTCCACTTTAACCCTTAAATCCGTAATCAATCCCACATGCCGCGCATTGGGGAGCTTTGCCATATCATCAAGCACCGGCTGATAACAATACTCATCGGTTTTAAACATCTCTCCGGCAATCGTTAAATCCATCCGTTTTTGATAAAACTCCGGCAGCATTTTTATAGCATCAACCGCCACCCCGAATGCTTTACGCGGATTAAAGGTTCCTAACATCAAAATATGCAGCTTACCGTCTTTAAGATATTCTTTTTTATACCCGTCATTAAAATCTTCAACGCAGTTATGCACCACTCTGACCTTATTATTGCAAAATTTGGCAATATAGGCTTTAGCATATTCGCTCACCGAGTAAACACCGGTCGCCCGCCGCAATGTGTCAATTTTAGACTTATCCTTTTGGAAAAAGTAATCCAAATTTTGCGCCTCGCGAATATACCAGATAGTCGGCATTTTAAGCCGCAAAATATTATAAATATCATCAGTCACAATCGTGTTGCAAATAGCCAGACTAAATGTTTTTCCGGAATCTTTTAACAACTTTTCCGCATTGTTTTTATCTGCCAATTCAACCTTTATGCCTTGCGCGGCAAATTCTTGCTCAAACAAGCCTTGCTTTTTGGTCCAAACCGTTAAATCGTATTTATTTTTTAGCACTTTGCAAATTCGGAGCAATGAATGGCAGGCTCCGGTATAGCTCATCTCATGCGACACAAGTAAAACGCTTCTTTCTGGGGGGGGGATATTTTCGGTTGAGATATTATATTTTAACCTCATAAAATTCAGCCTCCAAAATATGCGGAATCTTTCAGCGCGGCTCAGATTTTTGTTTTTTACAATGCCCTGCACCATGCGGTTAAAATACGCGCTATAAGCCTGTTTATATTTTGCAAACAGGTTATTTTGCTTCAAAAAACGATAAATACAAGCCAAAACTCTTAAAAAATCGGTCTGCCGCTGATTGTTCACATTGCGGTTATACATCGTGGAATTATCGTGCACTAAACGATAATAAATTTTTTTATCCGCCACATAAACTTTACTAACCTGCGACATATAATACCAATAAAACGCTTCGTCTTCTTGAATAACATTTTCCGGAAAGCGCATTTTAAACTTATTGATAATCTCCGCCTTAAACAACTTAGCAACCGCGCCGGTCCTTAAAATTCTGCCGTCGTTTAATGAAAAAGGCAGCAAACCATGCTCCTGATTACAAAGGGCATAAACTTTATCAAAATGATTTTTGAGGTTTATGAGTTTTTTATCATCAGAAGGAGTGTAGTTTTCAATATCGGCAATCACCACGTCCGCCCCGCTCGTTTGCATAGTTTTAAGCAAATACTCACAATAATCAGGGCTCACATAATCATCAGCATCAATAAAACAAATATATTTGCCCTTAGCAACATCAAGCGCCGCATTGCGCGCCCCGCCCTGTTGCTTATGCTTTTTAAGGCAGATTACGTTTATGCGCTCATCTTTAGCGGCAAAATCTTGCAATATTTTAAGCGAGGCATCGTCAGAGCAATCATCAACGCAAATAATTTCAATATTGCGCATGGTTTGATTAGCCGCGCTGTTCAAGCACTGGCTTAAATGCTTTTCTTCATTATAAACCGGAATAATCACGCTGATTTCCGGTTTAATCTGGTTTTTGTTATTCATAACCGCCCCTAATTGATTAACGCGCATACATTATCATATTTTTTACTTAACAAACTCCTAACTTTAACCCACAAAAAATCCCTGTGCAACCAGACAAAGCACAAGGATTTTTTGTTGGATTAAGTGAAGTTCCTAAAATTTATACTGATACTGCACCGCAATCATATTACTGTGGCTGTAATATTTGGCCTGCGCATCTTTGTATTGATCAGAGTCTGGATTACTATTGCGGGTGCGACCGTGCTCCATAAACAAGTGAGCATAACCAAAGTCAAACTGATGATTTCCGGTCATATAGCTGGCACCGGCAGAGAGCCATACGCGGTTAGTATCCGGAATACGGTTGGTACGATATGCGTTATCGCGCGACGGCGATTGGTCAAAAGCGGTACCAACGCGCAAGGTCCAGTTATCATTCAGGTAATAATCCTGACCCAAAGCAAAGGTCCAAGCGTCTTTCCAACGATATTCAACGCCGTTGTCGCGTGAAAGCGGATTGCTTGAATTTGCCGGAAATTCATAAAAACGATGCCACTGAATATATTTTACCGTAAATGAAGTGCCCCATTTTTCAGCAAATTTATGATAACCGGATAAAATCCAGCTTGCCGGCAATTCAGGGTCAGACATTGAGTGATATTTATGCAATCCCGGAGTAATGCCCATACCCAAAGCGCCAACAATCGGATTAGTGTAATCAATATAGTGCTTGCCTTTCGGGCTTTGGGTGCTCTTAAAGCGGTACGATAATCCCAAGCGGGTGTTTTCATCAAATTCATACATAGCGCCCAAATGCCATGAGGTTGACCAGCCTTTAACTCTGAAGTCGCTGGTACCCAAAGTGATATCCCTTCCCCGAATATTCTTATTGATATTAGAGGTCAGTTTACCTTTAATGCGGCGTAAAATAAAGCTTGCGCCCAATGACAATTTGTTGGTTGCTTTATAAGCGGCGGAAAGGTTGGTATCAATAACTTCCAACTCAGAGCGGCGAACACCGGCTTCGGCGGCGGCAACATGGCTGTCGCTCTTATAGCGGGTAGCCAAACCGTACGGAACATAAACACCGGCACCTAAAAACAATTTATCATTAACGTTATATTGACCTAACATACTCGGCAACGGCACAAAAAAGTCCATTTTATCATCGCCTTCTTTAGTTTTAGCGGTAGAGGCAATTTCCGTTGCGGCAACGCCGAGCTGAAAACCTGAGCGCTTAACCAAAGTCATACCGGCAGGGTTATATGCCATTGCTGAAAAGTCATCGCCGACCACGCCCAAACCGGCAAATGAACGACCCAAGCCGGTGGTTGAAAATTCGTTTAATTGATAACCGGCGGCATGAGCGCTTGCAGCGCCTAAACACAAAAGCATTGCCATAGCCGAAATTTTTAAGTTTTTCATTACGTTTTATCCTTGTTTTTAACATGTTATAAATTTTGCTTGCTAAATTACGCCAAAGTGATATAAAAATAAAGTACGCACTTCAAAGTGCGATAGTATCCGGCGTGTACCTATTGCCGGTTTATATAGTGTTGGAGTAAAAAATAATGTCTGAATATCTTCCGGACGCTCTCGCGGAAATGACCCTTAAAATGGTTGGTGACCGTTGGAAAGTTCTTATAATTCAAAACCTGCTTGATGGAACCAAACGATTCGGCGAGCTTAAACGCGAACTTGGCAACATCACCCAAAAGGTTTTAACTTCCAATTTGCGCCTTTTAGAGCAAAAAGGCATTTTGGTTCGCAAAGTTTACGCTCAAATTCCGCCGCGGGTTGACTATTCATTAACGCAGCTCGGCTATGAGCTCAAACCGGTTATTGATTCCATGATTGCATGGGCGGAAGAATATCGCCGCAATGTTGCCGGAATATTAAATATTGAACTGAACGACTAAAATTAAACTTTTAAGGCTCTGAATTTTCAGAGCCTTATTTTCTGAATACAAAAAAGACGCTTTATCCAAGCGTCTTTTTTATCAAAATGGCGGTATAGTAAACTTAAACGGTACTGAGCATACGAAAGCGCAATGATTAAATAATTTCCCAAATCCCTTTCGGACTTTCATCAACTAACTCTCCTGAATTCTCTTTCGTATAGTTCTCCGCCGCAACATATACATTTTGAAATTATTCAAAATATTACTCTTATTGATTACCAGATCAAATCGATTCATAAAGTATAATCATCCTCAGGTAAAATAAGCATATCTTATGGTCAATATGCTTATTCAAAATTACACCAACTATAAAACGAATAGTTCTGACAAACTAATATCGTCCTCTGATACATATTTGTTGCAAAATAAAATTATTTGCGGATGTGTTTTTACTTATATCTCTTATAATTCTAAAATATATTGTATTTACGCTATTTTCCCCATCTTTTGCGAATTTTAATTTAATATCACCGATATAAACCTCTAAAATATTCGCATTTTTTCTAACAAACTTATAATTTTGCGGAAAAGCAAAATCAGAATAAAGGTCTGAATTTTCCTTATTTATAAGATCAAAAAGCAAAAATAATGGACATTTGTCATCACCGCCAAGTTTGGCCATCATAAAATCAGGGGCATTTTGTTTGAGCTTCTTCAAAACAGGATCTTTATCTGCCGTGTTTAGAATTTTTTGGAGTTTCCTGTTAAAGGCGGCTTCTTGTTGAGCATGGTGTAAATCATATCGTATTTCAGGATCATGCAGCTGTTCTCTAAATTGAGATATTGCTTCATAATCAGCAACAATACGTTTTACATCCCCTTCCTTAAAATAATTAGAATACTTACATACGGAGTATACATATTCAAGGTAACCTACTTCTTCTACCGTTAAATTTTGCGATATCTTGCATTCATCATATTTTTGCAGATTTTGAGTATATTCATCTTCAAAACCGGTAGTATAGATTTTGGGAGATTTTTCATTTATTTCCTTAAGCTGAACTTTTAAACGCCCGCCATAATCTGACAAACATTTTTGATTAGAATAAAAGAAATCAAAACTTTCTTTTTTTAACTGTTTGCAGGATTGTATTTTCTTTCCATCCTCAATGGGATATTGGGCAAGGGTTTCAGAATTCATGCTCTCTATTAGGCTTTCTATGATTGTGGTACATCCGGTAAGCAATATAATACTAAATAACCAAATTTTTTTCATAGTTTTAATTTCCTTGTTCCTTATGACTTTTGTTTTATTTCTTTTCCATATCAAACTCTGTGATAATAGGGTAATGATCTGAAACATCCTCAATTTCAAACGACCTCTCAACGTGCGCCTCTCTAATATCTAGCCGTGGGCTTGAAAACATCCAATCTATTTGCCGGTTGCGATTGTGTTTAAAAGTCGTTTCATATCCGCCGCCTGGAAAATGTCCCAAACAGTCCTTAAGACCAAAGGTTGATAAACGCTCAAAAAAGTTAAAATTTTTGCGAGATTTTCTATTATCCCATTGCGGTCCTGCGTTCCAATCGCCGGCAATAATAAATCGTTGAGCGGAAGAATACCCATCTAACAGCGGCGCCATATCGGATAAACAGCGGTGTAAATTGGCCAAATACGAATAAGCCGTTACTTTTTCATAGTCATAGATGTTTTTGCCATACATAGAGATAACGGCAATATCTGTTTCCGCAATTTGCGCGATAGTTATGGTCCCCGAATAGGTCGTATTGTACTTTAGCTCTATTCTGTTCAAATTAATATTCTCAGCCGCTAATACTGCAGTTCCCCACTTAGGGCGTTTATTATTGTTACGAGTATCGACCGAAAAATCTATCGCACCCCATATTCCTTGTCCTTGCGGATTGTATATAGGAATGTCAGAATAAATTTGGTTAGGATAAATACTGCGCAACTCATACGGATCAAAAATTTCTTGAGCTAAAACAATATCTACATTGTTTTTTTGCAAATACTCCAGAGCTTTTTGTACTTTAGGTTTACAGCCCCTGCTGGGTGAGCCAGCCGAACCATAGCCAAAATTCCAAGTTGCCACGCGCAATATCCTAACCATACTCATATTCTCTATTTTGACACTTCTCTTAGCTTAAACATAGCTCTAACGCCTCTATTGCCGATATAAGCAAAGAACGCACCAATGAAAAATGCCAATGGTCCGGCAGAATCTGCTTCCATTTCAAAGCCCTTTATGAGAATCGTATTAAAGTATGCCATACTCATAAAGAAAATAAAAACAGCATAAACAAACGCAACCAAAGGCGGCAACCCTGACAGCCTGGTTTTTGGGGCTTCTTTTTTAGTTTCTTCTGTCATTTCGTAATCTCCTTTAATCCGCGTGTTTTCTTAATATTATAATTTGTAGCATAAACTAGCGACGTCTTCTTTCTTCCTATATTTGTTTAATTATTTTATAAAGTCAACAAAATTATATTGTTCAAGCACAATACTTTTAACAAAAAAGCTATTGTATCATCCCAATATATTTTTAGGGGGTGAAAATGCTTAATGAAAAAGAGTTTTTAAGGCTCATCAGCGTTTCTATTCGAAAAAGACGATTAGCAAGCCGAATTTCCAGTGAAAAATTATCAGAATTGAGCGGCATGGATTATTCATCTATTAACTTAATCGAGAATCAAAAACAAAATCCTCGTTCCTATTCGCTATACAAACTTCTTTTTGCTTTGGATATTGATATTACCAAAGATCTAAGAGAAGATTTATCACAGCAGGATGTCAAAGATAAAATAATTCGCAAACTCAATCTTATGACAGATTCTCAAAGGACATCCTTACTAAAGCTAATTGATAATTTTGAAATAAGCGCTAAATAAACTCCTTAAGACTTATCATATGCAACAAATATATCTCCTTCTAGCTGTGTACGGAACTTTATTTAGCCTATAGCGATCCTCTATGTTTGTGTTATATCTACCTATACCGCATACTGTATTGGGGCGGGCGGCTAACGCTGTATTTGAAGAAAACTTACTGCAATTTTCCAAACCATAATTAAGAGCTTGACTTAATGCATCGCATGACGGTGAGATAGGGATTTGTCTTGCTGGTAAGCTCAAGCGCTTCGCTTTCGCTAACTGCGCTGCGATCACTCCAATTTGTAACTTTTGCCGCGCCCGCTCTCATCAATTACAAAAAAACGCCCGTAAAGGGCGTATTTTTGTAATTGGCGGTGAGATAGGGATTTGAACCCTAGGTACCCGAAACGAGTACAATTGATTTCGAGTCAATCGCATTAGACCACTCTGCCATCTCACCATAACAGCTATTTCATAAAATAAAAAAACATTTTATGCAAGAATTATTTACACTAAAGTTGTTTTATATATTCATCAGCCTTGGTAATACAAATTTGCATTTGCCGCAACTCATCGGATTTTTTGCAATTTTCATAAATTTCCGCGGCATCTTCATAATATTTTATAGCTTCTTCCAAATAATTTTCATCTTTAAGCCACTTGCCGGTATTATAAAAAATATTCCCGATATTCTCTTGCGTTTTTGCCCATTTCAGCGGCCAAACATCTTTTGCGAAAACTCTTTGCCGATTTTTATAATTTTCCACCGCCAACAACGAAATTTCATCACTATGACTAAACAGCCCCAACAATGAAAGATAAAATCCGAGTTTATCTTGAATCAGCGCCCAAAAATACGGAAAAGCCGCTTCCGAAAAAATCTTTTCCGCCTCGCGCAAATTAAACACCGCGTCTCTTAAAGCCTGCACATCTGAAACCTGCCGCCAATACCCAAAATAAAGCTGTGAATTACGATACGCCAGCACCCCAAAATCATACGGATACGCATAACGATTGAAATACTTTTGCGCAATGCGATTATATTCAATCGCATTCTTCAAAAACAAATCGCGATAATGGTCAAAAGCATCCGCCGATGCCTGATACAGCTTACCAAAATTAGCGCAAATACTTGCCGTTAAAAGCACATCAGCCACATTTGCCGAAAGTTTACGCGCCTTATCCAACATTGCTGAAACAGCTTTAATATCTGCAATGCTTAAATTATCAATATTTGCCTGCAAATAAATCAGCGCAAGCATATTCAAGATATAAGGCATATCCTCAATGCCAAGCCCTTGCGGCGATGTTTTTTTAATTTTATTCACCAGATTTTGCAAAGTTTTCCGCTTATTGCCGCTGTTTTTTTCCGCCACGGTCACAATAATCGCGCAAATTAAATCAAACAGTTGTTCCGGCAAAATTTTATCTTGAAAAAAACTAAGCGGCAAACACAAACCGTCAAGCAAAGAAACACTCGCATTTTCATATTGCCGTCCGGTTTGAAAATTAAGCCTGATTTTATCATTTTTCCTAAAGCCCCAAATCAGCACATCGGCTCCGATTTGTTTTAAAATTTTGCGCCCGGCATCATAAAAATCAAAAAAATTACGCCCTTGCAAATTCAAAAACGATTTATCGGTGAGTTCATCATAAAAACTACATTCAAACAAAGAGCTTTTTTCCAGTAAATTACAAAGATAGCGACCGGAGTTTTCTGAGCAATCATCTTCAAATGCCGCCACGACAACTTTTATCGGCACATACACAGAATCCGCGCTTGCTTGCGCGCTTTTATTTTGCTTTAAAAACCTGTGCCAAAACCTGCTCGCCATCATCAATCCTTGTTTTTATTAAAAGATTTTTTAATATTATCAAGCCCGCTTTTTACATCTCTGATAAAATCTTTATTAGCTTCTTTCAATGACTTAACCCCGTCATTGGCGTTATACAAAATTCCCAGCAGCCACAGATTTATCAAAAACGCAAAAATCGGAACCGAAAAACTGTTAGCTGAATAGAGCTGAAACATTGCCAAAATAACGTTCACCACATTTATTTTTGCCACCGCCACACCGATAGCCGGAACAGTCACGCCTTTTGTAAAAGCTTCATAACAAGCCGTGTTATCCGACAAGTCCGCCGTATTTTGCCCGAATATAAATTTTTGCGCCAGTGCCCAAATTATTTCGCAGATAAAAAACATCATTAATATCAGCGCCGACGGTCCCGCTAATTCCGCAGCTCCTTGTAACAACAACCACGCCAAAATATAAGCCGCCGCCATGCAGGTGCCGCTGTTTATATAAACTTTACTCGGAAACCAATTCAAATTTAAGAAGCCTAGCCAAATTCCTGCAACATAAGCGCCGATTGCGCCCAAATAAAGCGGAACTCCGCCAAGCAATGCCAAAATACCGATACCGACGGAAACAGTTGTTGCCTGAATACCGAAAATCCCGGACAGTAAATTAATATTTGCCGCCCCGCTGATAAAAATAAACACCGCCAGCGAAATTAAAAGTCTATCCGCCCATAGCGGAACAAGACCTTCAAAAATCATACAATTAATCGGGAGCAAGCATGCGAGTAAAACTGAAGCCGCCAATGCCGCCGCTCGTGTCAACCAAACAATTTCAAACCAAAACACTGCATAAAGTAATATCGCCGTCAAAAAAACAAGCGGCAAAACATACCACCCGACCGGCGCCACCACATCAAACATATCCGGTGCATTATAAAAAATGGCGGCTATACCTCCAAAAAGCAAAAGCGCCAAAAATACCGATGTATCCCGATAAAGTTTGTAGTTTTCATAATGTTCCGCATCAGTTTTGCTAAAATTAAGAATCAGTCGCGACAAAGCGAACCCAATTAAACCGATTACTGCAAAACTGATTGAAGGCGTTAACATATTTTTCTCCCTTTACATGGATTTTTGCAAACAAGCGGCAAAAAACACATCCATACCGCCGTCATTTTGCATATAATACGACAAAGTTCTTAAAACTCCCTTATCAATAATATTTTTATCAAACAATTTTCCGTTAAATTTATTAAGGTTCTGTAAATCAAAAGCTTTCAGCTTAAAATCAGAATGAGATTGTAAAAACTTTGCAACCTCATTCTCGCCTTCCGCTTTTGCTGCCGAACAAGTGCAATACAATATATTTCCGCCTCTTGTTAATTTTGCTGCCGCCGCATTTAACATTTGAGCCTGAATATCAAGTTGCTTATTTACATCATCAGCGGTTTTAAGATGCAAAACTTCCGGATGCCGCCGAAATGTTCCGGTTGCCGAACACGGCGCGTCTAAAACGATAATATCAAAATTTTCCGTGCTGTTTTGCAAAAAGTCAAGTCCGTCCGCTGTTACGGTGGTTAAATTTTCTTCCATTTGCAAGCGCTTAATGTTTTGCCTCAAACGAGCCATGCGCTCTTCATCAATATCAACCGCCGTAACTTTAGCGCCTTTACTTAAAAGCTGTGCGGTTTTACCTCCGGGAGCGGCGCATAAATCAAGCACTTTTTTCCCTTTAACCTCGCCAAGCAGATTAACCGGCAATGAAGCCGCCAAGTCTTGCACCCACCACAATCCTTCCTTAAAGCCGTAAAGCTCGCTGACTTTAGTTTTAAGCCCTTTCAGCCTGATTGTGCCGTTGGCAAATAAAACACCGTTCAATTTTAAGACCAACTCTTCCGTATTATCCTTAGCGGTAATATCAAGCGCCGGCTCCACTTTCGCCGATTCTTCCAACTTAGCTATTTCAGCTTGCGTATAATCAGCGCGCAAAATTTTCTTAAATTCTTCCGGAAAACACCTACTGTTGAACGCTGTATTTAAATTATCTTTATCGGCGGCGACACGGCGCAAAACCGCGTTAACCATACCGGCGGCATATTTATCTGAAACTTTGCGGGCAATATTTACATATTCATTAATCGCGGCATAATCAGGAGTATCCAAATATAAAATTTCCGTTGCGCCCAACAACAGCGCATAATAGACTTTCTTGTTCTTATCCGGAATTTTTTTATTTAAAAACTTGCGTAAAATCAGTTTTAGAGCTTCCAAATGTCGTAATGCCGTTAAAATCAGCATATTGGCAAACGGCAGATTTTTTTCTTCAATCTCAGTTTTTAAGTTGTTAAAAAAGATTTTTTCTTCCAAAATACGTTGCAAAATTTCAACACAGTGGCGGCGAATATTCATGAATTTTTCCTTTCAACAATTAAATTTACCCTCGCTGAAAAATTTTGCAAGCATTTTAACACATATTCAAGCCTCGCTTTAAGCAATAAAAATTGCTGATAACATAGTTTTGGCTTGTAATTTTATCAGTGTTGCGATAATTTAAAGCCAATATTTTGGATAAAATGAAAAATTGGAGAAAAACGATGAGCGGCAATCCGCGTTATAATGGCAAAGAAACTTTTGAAGAATGGCAAAAACAGTGGCAATTAGAAGATCGCTACAACTTCCGCACCATTGAAAGCAAATGGCAAAAAATTTGGGAAGATGAAAAAATTTATCATGTAGATATTGATAAAACCAAACAAAAATTTTACGCTTTGGTTGAATTTCCATACCCCTCCGGCGCCGGACTTCATGTCGGACACCCGCGTTCATACACCGCTCTTGATGTTATCGCCCGCAAAAAGCGCATGGAAGGCTACAATGTTTTATATCCGATGGGCTTTGACGCATTCGGTTTACCGGCTGAAAACTATGCCATTAAAACCGGCGTTCATCCGGCTGTTTCAACTGCCGCCAACATCAAAAACTTTACCCGCCAGTTAAAATCTATCGGCTTTAGTTTTGATTGGGACAGATGTATCAACACCTCAGACCCCGAATATTACAAATGGACGCAGTGGATGTTCATTCAGCTGTTCAAACACGGCATGGCTTATAAAGACAAAATGGCCATTAACTGGTGCCCATCCTGCAAAGTCGGTCTTGCCAATGAAGAAGTTGTCAACGGTCATTGCGAACGCTGCGGCGCTGAAGTTATCCGCCGCGATAAAGAACAATGGATGATTGCCATTACCAAATATGCCGACCGCTTAATTAATGACTTAGACGGGCTTGATTTTGTTGATAGGGTTAAAGCTCAGCAAATCAACTGGATTGGTCGCTCGGAAGGCGCCGAACTTGATTTTGACTTTGCCGGCGATAAATTAACCGTATTTACCACCCGCCCTGATACCGCATTCGGCGTTACCTATATGGTTTTGGCTCCTGAACATGAGTTTGTAAACAAGTATATGCACTTATTTACCAATCAGGACGAAATTAAAAATTACGTTGCCGCTACCGCCAAAAAATCTGACTTACAGCGCACCTCCGGCGATGAAAAAACCGGCGTGGAATTAAAAGGCGTTAAGGCTCGCAACCCATTCACCGGCGAGCAAATTCCGGTTTATATTTCCGATTATGTGTTAACCGGATACGGCACCGGCGCCATTATGGCGGTTCCGGCGCACGATCAGCGCGATTATGATTTTGCCAAAGCCTTTAATCTGCCGATTGTTCAGGTTTTAGACGGCGGCGACATTTCTGAAAAAGCCTATGAAGAAGACGGTCCGCACATTAACTCCGGATTCTTAGACGGCTTAAACAAAGAAGACGGCATGAAACAGGCTATTGCGTATGCGCAAGAACATGGATTCGGTCGCGCCAAAGTAAACTTCAAGCTGCGTGACTGGGTATTTTCGCGCCAACGCTATTGGGGCGAGCCGATTCCGATGGTTTATTGCGAACACTGCGGCTGGCAGCCGTTAGATGAAAAAGATTTACCGCTGACTTTGCCGGAAATTTCCGATTATCTGCCTAACGACAATGGCGATTCGCCTTTAGCTAAAGCCACTGATTGGGTTAACACCACTTGCCCGAAATGCGGCGGGCACGCTCGTCGCGAGACTGATGTTATGCCTAACTGGGCAGGTTCTTCATGGTACTTCTTGCGTTATTGCGACCCACACAACAGTAAAGAATTTGCCTCAAAAGAAGCTCTTGATTACTGGATGAACGTTGACTGGTACAACGGCGGTATGGAGCACACCACTTTGCACTTGCTGTATTCTCGTTTTTGGCACAAGTTTTTATATGACTGCGGCTATGTTCCAACCAAAGAACCATATAACAAGCGCACCTCGCACGGTATGATTTTGGCTGAAAACGGCGAAAAAATGTCAAAATCGCGCGGCAATGTCATCAACCCTGATGATATTGTAAACAATTATGGCGCCGACACTTTCCGTCTGTATGAAATGTTCATCGGTCCGTTTGAACAGGTTGCTATGTGGTCGGAAGAAAGCTTAATGGGCGTTTACCGTTTTGTCGGCAAAATTTATAACTTATTCAAAAAAGTTGCTAAAGTTGCGCCGACCGAAGCCGATTTGCGCGCTATGCACAAATGCATTTTAGAGGTTAGCGAACGTACCGACCAGATGAAGTTTAACACCGCGGTTTCATCATTAATGACTTACGTCAACTACCTTTCCGGACTTGAAAAAATACCGGCGGAATTATATGAAACTTTGTTAAAATTGTTAAGCCCGTTTGTTCCGCATTTGGCTGAAGAAATGTGGGCGCGCATGGGCTTTAACACTTCAGTAATTGACGCTAAATGGCCGACCGGCGATAAAGCATTGGCACAAGATAACGTTGTTACCATTGCCGTTCAGCTCTGCGGCAAAATGCGCGGCACCATTGAAATGCCGAAAGATGCGCCGGAAGCTGATATTAAAGCCGCGGCCTTAGGTCTTGAAAACATTGCCCGCCAAACTGCCGGCAAAGAAATTAAAAAAATAATTGTTGTACCGAATAGGATTGTAAACATTGTTGCTGCATAGTAAAAAAATAGCGTTAATTGCCTGCGGGCTGGTGTTTTGTTTATCAGCCTGCGGGTTTAAGCCGCTTTACGTTGAACGAACTTCCGATGAAAAGTGGTATTATAAAGGTGAATTTGACACTTCCATTACTGAGGAAATGGCAAAAATTAAGGTTGAACCTATTGCCGAACGCATCGGACAGATGATTCGCAATGATTTAATTGACAGCTTCACCCCGAAAGGAGTTCCGGCGCACCCATCTTATCGTTTGGTAGTTGACAACGTGCAAAAACAAGTTGTTCAGCAAGCGCTCCGAAATGACATCACCGCCACCCGCGAGCGTGTTCGTTACACCATAAAATACCGTCTTTATGACGTTCAAACCGGCAAACAACTGGTTAGCGGCAACAGCTTGGCTTATGTCGGATATGATATTTTAGGCAACCCGTATTCCACCACTTTTGCCCAGAAAAAAGTTGAAAAAAATGCCGCGCGTATGCTTTCTGATGACGTTTCATTGCGCATCGGCGCTTATTTTCACGCTTCTTTAACTCAAAACAAAAACGCGGATAAAAAATAATGAACTTAAAACCTGCCGACATTGCCCAATACCTTAAAAACCCCAATCCGGCAATAAAAGGTTTTGTTATCTTCGGAACCAACGAGGGTATGATTGCAGATTACGCCTCTCAGTTGGCTAAGTCGGTTTGCCCTGATTTAAATGACGCCTTTCGGGTGGTTAGTTTTTCTATGGACAGCCTTGAAAAAGACATCGGGCAGCTGTATGGCGAATACAACGCGCAGTCTTTGCTTGGCGGCAGGCGGGTAATCATTATTAAAGACGGCAACAACAACCTAACCGCTCATTTTAAGACGCTGTTTAAGGATTCGTCTTCCGATACATTGGTTATTGTCAGCTCATCATCGCTCAACACCAAATCATCACTGGTAACTTATGCCAAAGACAACCCTGAAATAGGTTTAATCGGCTGTTATGACGACCGCGAAGGCACCATTTATTCCTTTGCCAAGGAATATTTAGAAAAAAACGGCATTACCATTGCCCAAGACGCCATGCAACTTTTGTGCGCCCGCTTATCGGCTGACCGCAAAGCCAGCACCGGCGAGCTTGAAAAGTTAATAACTTATCTTGGCACTCGCCGCAACATTGTGCTCCAAGATGTGCAAACCGCCATCAGCGACACTTCATGCTCATCTCTTGAAGACTTATGTTATTTTACCGCCGGCGGTAATTCTGCCAAAGCCATGGAATCATATCAGGAACTTTTGCATGAAGGTGAAGAACCGGTTA
This sequence comes from Lachnospiraceae bacterium, assembly GCA_963594125.1. Lineage (GTDB taxonomy): Bacteria > Pseudomonadota > Alphaproteobacteria > RF32 > CAG-239 > CAAFZY01. The sequence goes on along the minus strand of CAVBCV010000023.1, from coordinate 1,219 downwards.
CCTTAACTCGTAACTTGACTTATCATTTTTTTAAGTTGTTAAACTCCGCTGCCGCGATTGAAAACGGTCAAACTGCTGAAGCCGCAGTTGCCGCCATTCGCCCTCCGGTTATGTTTTTTCGGAAAAATGATTTAATTATGCAGTTAAAAATTTGGAAGCGTAAAGACATAAACAATGTGCTTGAACTTTTGTATAAATGCGAACGTAATTGCAAAACCACCAATTACCCGACTGAGGAAATTTTAAGCTATACTATCCTGCAAATTGCCGGCGCCTCTAAACGCTTAACCCGCCGTTAAACCACCATTCTTAACCAAAAACATTATCTTATAACAAAGCAAAAAAAATGAATAATATAAGAAAAGCCACCATCAATGATGCTTCAATTATTGCAAAAACAAACATTGAATGTTGGGAAAATGCCTATAAGGGGCTATTGCCGCCTAAATTATTGCTAAACAGAAAAGCCGATAAAAAAAGACTAAACTCTTGGAAAGAGAACATAGCTAATAACGATTATACTGTATTGGTTTATGAGCAAGACACAGTTTGCGGTTATTTATGGGCGGGACCCCAAAGAGATAAAATTGATATTCCTCATGAAATATATGCCATATATGTCAGTCCGCAATACCAAAGATTAGGAATTGGACAAGCTCTAATCAATGAATATAAAAAATCAATCAGCAACCAACCGTTTTATTTATATATGTTAAAAGGAAATGCGCCAGCCTCTGCTTTTTATAAAAAGATGGGCGGAAAAGAAAACATCCGCTACAATAAAAAAATATCTGTTGACGGATATATTATTGAAGAAGAAATTTATATTTTTGAGCAATAAAAATTTACAAAACGCTTAACTAAAACTATTGTATCTGTTTTATAGTAATACTTGGATTATCATCTTGATTTGCAATGATTATTTGCCTACCGTCAGAAAAGTGCAAAATAAATTCTTCCAAATCATGGTCATCATCTTCTTCGTATGTATTAACAGTAAGAGATATATCTTCCAATTCTGAATCAATCATAAAATCAAAGATATGGGAAATATCATTATATACATTTGTATCATTATAGCCATGCTTCCATTCTGTAACATTAACATCTTTGGTTTTGAAAAGATCTATTTTTGTGTATGTTGATACATCTTACACTTTACTCCTATAAAAAATTTTTTGGAATATCAAATTTTTATAACATGACATTATATTTTGCC
>CAVBCV010000022.1:0-24994 GCA_963594125.1 Lachnospiraceae bacterium | reverse complement strand
TTACAACTTATGCACAGTGCAGACTCGTAAATATTGCAAAAAAAAAACGCGAGCTAAAATCTTCTCAAAATTAACTTTTGAGAGGATTTTAGCTCATGTATACATATTTTAGTCGCTTTTTACACCACATTCTGCTTCACTCCGGTACAAAACAAGTATCTACCCCTTCTCTGTCACTCTCCGACTTGATCGGAGAGTCCAGGTCAAATAAATTTGCTACTTGGTTTCACCTGGACCATCGGGTCAAGCCCGATGGTGACAGTGTTTGTGCCGGACGCAGCATGGTGGAGATGCTGGGCGTTCTTGCTATCATCGGAGTGCTGTCCGTTGGGGCGATTGCCGGTTACTCCAAGGCGATGATGAAGTATAAACTAAATCAGCACGCCGAGGCTGTAAACATGCTGATAAATAATGTACTGCAGCTAAAAGGACAGCTGCAGTATCAGCCTAACCAAGTCACTTATTACAACACGCTGTTACATAAAATGAATTTGCTTCCAGACGGCATTATATATGATAACAACTCCAATTTAAAAGATTCTTGGTTTAAAAATAAAATTATGGTTTACTACAACAATGCTAAATGGACAAGTTCTGACGGAACAGAAACGCAAAATAACTTTGGGGCTATCGGCTTTCATTTTGCGCCGTCTTCCGGCGGTGCGGAAATTTGCCGCAATATCGTGATCGCCGCCAAAGAAAACTCTGCCAACTTATGGAAAATTGAAACCTTCAACTCTGATTCAGATGATTATTCAAGCGGCAAATATATCGGCGATTTATATGGCGACAGCTACTGTGTTGCAAACCGCCCTTGCCTGCACAATTTAGATTTAAACAAAATCCAGAATCTCTGCAACGCTTGTGACGGCATCGGCTGCACCTTATATGTTTTATGGAAATAAAACTTACGTTGACTTAAAATAAATTTATGCATAAAATTCTGTATCATTAATTACTAAGGTACAACATCATGAATTGCAAAGACCGTATAAAATTAATGCTATGGAATTTAGGCTTGCGTGAAACAATCCCCAGCGCGGCAATAAATAACATACCGATTAAAGAAAATCATGATAAACTTGTCAATATCAAGCAAGACCCAACTCTTTATTTTGCTGATGAATTACAAGCGCGAGATTCGGTGTTGTTGCGAGAGCAGGTTTACAACAACTTAAAAACCGCTCAGCAGTATTTGCCTGAAAATTACTTTTTCAAAATTTACTCCGCTTTCCGCCCGATTGCCGAACAACAACAGCGTTGGGATCATCATTATCGGCAAATAAAATCACTTAACCCCGATTTGCCCGATTCTGAAATAAGCAAAAAAGTAAAAGCTATTTGCGCCGACCCGCGCTTTGGCTTTGGCGGACATCAAACCGGCGGCGCTGTTGACATTTCATTATGCGATAGGGAACCAAATATCTTGAAAACAACGCTCAAACTCCAACCAAGTCAGGAACTCTAAATTTGGAGCAAAAACAAAACCGCGCCATATTAAAAAATGCTATGGAAAAAGCCGGCTTCAAAAACTACCCGCATGAATGGTGGCATTTTTGTTACGGCGACCGCATGTGGTCGGCTTATTCTAAACAAAAAGAATGTTTTTACGGTCTGCCCAAAGGCTATGAACGATAACAAAACCAAAGCCCCTTAAGAATTATCTCTTAAGGGGCTTTAATTAAGAACCTATAATCTGTTATTGATTATTTTTCTTCAAAGCTTCACCTAAAGCATCGCCCAATGAAGAGCCTGAATTGTTGGCAGCGGTGTATTCTTCCAATGCCTTCTTTTCTTCTTCAATTTCTAATGCTTTTACTGAAACGCCCAATTTGCCGTTCTTTTTATCAACAGAGGTGATTTTGGCTTCCAAAACCTGACCTTCATGATAATCTTCCGGATTTTGAGCAGCTTTGTCTTTAGACAAGTCAGCTTTTTTAATGGTAGCGGCAATGCCTTCAACTTCAACATTAACGCCTTTGTCATCACTGCTAACAACAACAGCTTTAACAACGTCGCCTTTTTTTAAGTTTTCTAAAGCCAAAGCGGCGCTGTTTTCATCTAATTGTTTAATACCGAGGCTGATGCGTTCTTTTTCAACATCAACATCAATAATTTTAGCGGTAATTTCCTGACCTTTGGTGTAATCTTTAACAGCTTCTTCGCCTGATTTACCCCAAGCAATGTCTGAAAGGTGAATCATACCGTCAATTTCATCGGTTAAACCAACAAACAAACCAAATTCGGTAATGTTTTTGATTTTACCTTCAATGATTGACCCAACCGGATGCTCTTCAACATAAGCAGCCCAAGGATTCGGGGTGCATTGTTTAATACCGAGGCTGATTCTTCTCTTTTCCGGATCAACTTCCAAAACTTTAACCTGAACTTCTTCAGAAGTGGAAACGATTTTACCCGGATGAACGTTTTTGCGAGTCCAGCTCATTTCAGAAACGTGTACCAAGCCTTCAATACCGTCTTCAAGTTCAACAAATGCGCCGTAATCGGTGATGTTGGTAACTTTACCGGTATAAACTTCGCCTACTTTGTATTTTTCAGCAACTGACTGCCACGGGTCATTTTCAAGCTGTTTCATGCCAAGGCTGATTCTCTGAGTATCTTCATTGAATTTGATAACCTGAACTTTAACAGTCTGACCAACTGACAAAACTTCTGCCGGATGATTGATTCTCTTCCATGAAATGTCGGTAACGTGCAACAAGCCGTCAACACCGCCCAAATCAATAAATGCGCCGTAATCGGTAATATTTTTAACAATACCGTCCAAAACAGCGCCTTCTTTAATGGTGTCAATCAATTCAGCGCGTGCTTCAGCTCTGGTTTCTTCCAAAACAACACGACGTGAAACAACGATATTGCCTCTTACGCGGTCCATTTTCAAAATTTGGAACGGCTGAGAAATACCCATTAACGGAGTAATATCTCTAATCGGGCGAATATCAATTTGTGACCCCGGCAAGAAAGCGATAGCACCGTTCAAATCAACGGTAAAGCCGCCTTTAACACGACCGAAAATAACACCGTTTACACGCTGTCCGGCGTTCATAGCAGCTTCAAGCTCAGCCCAAGCTTCTTCACGGCGGGCTTTTTCACGCGACAACACAATGTTGCCGTCTTTATCTTCATAGCGGTCAACTAAAACTTCAACTTTATCACCGATTTTGAGTTCCGGATTTTGACCGAATTCACGCAACGGAATACGGCCTTCTGATTTCAAACCAACGTCAACGGTAACATAGTCGTCGTTAATATTGATAATGGTACCTTTAACAACTGAGCCGACAATACCTTTATCGCCAAACTGTTCGTTCAGCAAATCAGCAAAGTTTTCAGTGGTTTCAGGAATTTTAAATTCTGTATTTGTCATTTAAATAAAATTTTTCAAAAAATGCCTGCTCCAAACAAGCGGAGCGGTCTTGCGCGAGGTTAAAAACTTAAAAACGGCGCGCCCCGATTTTTAAGACTGATTGATTTATACACATAAATAATTATTTTTCAAGTTTTTTATGCATTTAAATCAAATAATTATTGACTGAATTATTTAGCGTGTTAAAAACACCGATATTTACCGTAACTTTTATATAAGGAAAAACAATGCTGTCACTTGGTTTATTTAATTTGCGCGAATTTTTCAGCGTGTTTGTGGTTTTGTTCGCCATTATTGATATTACCGGCGCTACCCCGATTATCATTGACTTAAAAAACAAAGGCAAAACCGTCAGCGCCACTAAAGCCAGTATTATCTCGCTGATTATATTTATCGGCTTCTTTTATGTCGGCGATGCCTTTTTACAGCTGTTCGGACTTGATTTGTCATCATTTGCGGTTGCCGGTTCCATGATTTTGTTCGTTATTGCGCTGGAAATGATTTTGGATATTAAAATTTTTCGCGATAGCCCCGATCTTCCTAAAGACGCCACCATCACCCCGATTGTGTTTCCGTTAATTGTCGGCGCCGGCTCGCTCACAGCCCTGCTCTCCATTCGTTCGCAATATCATGATATTAACGTGCTGCTCGCAGTGCTTGCCAATATGTTGGTGGTATACATTATTATCACTTTAACTAACAAATTTGAAAAGCTTTTAGCCCCCGGATTTATTTACATTATTCAAAAACTGTTCGGCATTATTCTGCTTGCCATTTCCGTAAAGCTCTTTATGACCAACTTATCCCTCCTGCTAAAATCTTTGTCATAAAAAAATAAGTTTTATTCAAACACCCTGCAGCCGGCAAGCCGCAGGGTGTTTTTTATGCTTTTTGTTTAAGCAGGCAACAAAAAACCCGCCTTAAAACAGCGGGTATTTTATATCTAACAAAACAAAAGAGCTAACAAAAAAGCCTTAATTAGCCTTGACGGCATTTCATTTTCGGGTTTTTCTTGTTAATAACGTAAACACGACCTTTGCGGCGAACCAACTTGCAGTCCTTGTCACGAGTTTTTTTAGATTTTAAAGAGCTATAGCATTTCATTTTTCTGTTCCTTCTTATTTCAGTTGAGCGGAATTTATGCCAATTAACTTCAAATGTCAACCAATTTTTTTAATTTTGCTTATTTTTTTAAATTAATTGCTTTTTTACTTCTTATCTGTATAATGCGTGATAAAAAATAAGGAGATGTTATGAAAAAGTCAACTTTAGTAATGCTCATGATGTTAAACGCCGCCGCAGCGCATGCCGACGGTCCGTCTTATATTGAAGAAATGCAGTCTTTGGGCGCGGTTGCCGGTCAGGGTTTGGCTTGTCAAGCGCAAAAATATGATACGTTTGAACTGCTTGCCCGCGCTATTATGGTTTCAAAGGCATCGTCAGATTCCGTGCAGGCTGAAGGGATGAAGGCCTATAATGAATATAAAGCCAATGCGTTTGTATCCAAAATGCGCGACGGCTTTAATGACTGCTCGTCCATTGCCGCCTCTTTTAACAAACAACCGATATTTAAGGCTGTTTTGTACGGCAACGGCACCATTAAAATGCCGGACGGCAAAATCATTACCCCGCGCCATGAGTACGACGCCACTTTGGTTTATAAAAAAGATCCTGACGCCCGCCAAAAATACATTAAGATGTATCAGGAGCAAACCAAAAAGATTCATAATGATCCCGCCTATCAAAAAGCATTGCGCGAACGCCAAATGCAAGACGGCTTTTAATTTAACTTAATTTATCATTTTTTAGCAAGGAGAAGTGCTTTATGCCCGCCTATCAATATGTTTTTGTCATGCAAAATTTAACCAAAGTCTTCCCCGGAGGAAAAGAATTATTTAAGGGCATCACCTTATCTTTTCTGCCCGGAGCCAAAATCGGGGTTTTGGGCGTAAACGGCGCCGGTAAATCAACCCTGCTTAAAATTATGGCCGGCGTTGACAAAGAATTTAACGGCGAAGCCTGGGCGGCAGACGGCGTTAAGGTTGGCTATTTAGAGCAAGAACCCAAACTAAACCCTGACAAAAACGTTATGGAAAATATTATGGACGGTCTTGGTGAAACTCGCGATTTGCTGCGCGAATTTGAAGAAGTTTCCGCCAAATTTGCCGAACCGATGAGTGATGACGAAATGAATGCGCTTATTGAGAAGCAAGCCGAATTGCAAGAAAAAATAGACGCTTGCAACGGTTGGGATTTGGAGCGCACTATTCAAATTGCCATGGACGCCCTGCGCTGTCCTCCGGCTGACGCCGATGTTACCAAACTTTCCGGCGGTGAAAAACGCCGCGTTGCTTTATGCCGTTTATTGCTGCAAAAGCCCGATATGCTGTTGCTTGACGAGCCGACCAACCACTTAGACGCCGAATCCGTTGCATGGCTTGAACAACACCTTAAAGATTATAAAGGCACGGTGGTAATGGTTACCCACGATCGTTACTTCTTAGACAACGTCACCGGCTGGATTTTAGAGCTTGACCGCGGACAAGGCATTCCGTATGAAGGCAATTATTCTTCATGGTTAGCCCAAAAGCAAAAACGCTTAGAGCAAGAAGCGCGTGAAGAAACCGCCCGTCAAAAAACTTTGGCGAATGAGTTGGAATGGATTCAAAAAAATCCCAAAGCGCGTCAGGCTAAGTCAAAAGCCCGTATTAACGCTTATGACGAGCTGCTTTCACAGGCGGTTAAAGACAAAATCACCCATGCGTACATTAACATTCCGATGACTGAACGTTTGGGCGATTTAGTAATTGAAGCCAATCACTTAACCAAAGCTTTCGGCGATAAAGTTTTGATTGACGACCTTTCGTTCAAAATTCCCAAGGGCGCCATTGTCGGCATTATCGGACCGAACGGCGCCGGTAAAACCACCTTATTTAAAATGATTACCGGTCAGGAAAAGCCCGATTCTGGTGAAATCAAAATCGGCGAAACTGTTGATTTAGGTTATGTTGACCAAACCCGCGACGAACTCAATGCCGATAAAACCGTTTGGGAAGAAATTTCTGACGGATTAGATATTATTGAGCTTGGCAAAAAGCAAATGGCGTCGCGCGCTTATGTCGGACAATTTAACTTTAAAGGCTCCGATCAGCAAAAAAAGGTCGGGCAGCTTTCCGGCGGTGAACGCAACCGCGTGCATTTGGCAAAAATGCTGCGTAAAGGCGCTAACGTTATTTTGCTTGATGAGCCGACCAATGATTTAGACGTTGACACTTTGCGCTCGCTTGAAGAAGGCATTATGAATTATCCGGGGTGCGTGTTGGTAACCTCGCACGACCGCTGGTTCTTAGACCGCTTGGCAACTCATATTTTGGCCTATGAAGATGAAGGCCATGTTGAATGGTTTGAAGGTAACTTTGAAGAATATGAAAAAGACAAGCGCCGCCGTTTGGGCGATGACGCCTGCCGCCCTCACCGCTTAAAATATAAAAAACTGGAGCGCTAAACAAGCAAAAGCCCTTGAAAATTAAAATTTCAAGGGCTTTTATCTTTCTTTTGCACGAGTCTAAAGCTGTTTTACTTTCTCCGGCCTTAAACTTTGCATTATGTAAGCAAAGTTCATGTAATAGGCATCAAAGGAGGCTAGCTTTCTCTCTGATTTTTTAATCTCCGCAGCATTATTGCCTACATGCTGAACGCCTTGCAATAGGTTCAATGAACTGGCTTCTTTTTGCCTGGTCACATCAGCATTGCGGAAAATTCGCATCGCTGTTGTGTAACGATAAACAGAAACAACCACCGGTGACGGCGTAATTTCATTTATCTTTTTACCAGACAGAGTCTCAAGGGCTACGCGAGCGCTTTCATGCGTGCCAATGAGAGCCGACATTTGCAAAAACAAACTATCCATTTTTGCAGAAAGTGAATCTTTTTCTGCCGGATTGGCTATTTCCTGCAATTCTTCCAGTTCATGAAGTTGCTCAAGGGTTTCCTCATATTCGCTCATGGTCGCATTGAAAACATTGAGCGAGTAAGCAATCGTTTCTTGCGGAAGCACATACTGTTCACACGAAGTGAAGGTCAGCACAAACAAAGCTGACAAAACAACATAAAAATTCCTCATAAATAATACATTTTAACGCAATAAATATACCGCGATTCGGAGTTTTTGTCAATTATGAATATGAAAATTAACGATATAAATAAAGCTCGTTGCCATGGGCTTTAAGCCAACTGCGCCCTAACGCCGCGCCGGAGTAAAGTTCTTGCACGCATTGCCAAAAAGCCGGCGAATGGTCGCGGTGCTTTAAGTGAGATACTTCATGCGCCATTAAGTAATCAATCACACACGCCGGAGCCAAGGCAATCCGCCAGTTATAGTTAATATGATTTAATGATGAGCAGCTTCCCCAACGCGATTTAGTATCCTTAATGCTCACCCCGATAAGCTTGCAGCCGAGTTTTGCCGCCAACTCCTCCGATTTTTGCAAAAACTCTTCCTGCGCGCGTTTTTTGATATAATCTTTCACCCGCCGATGCAAAAAACGCTTGTCGCCGCCCACATAAAGCACATTGCCCTCAAGCTTTGGCGCGCTCAAGCTTTCAGAATTATGACAAATAACCAACTCTTGCCCGAAAAGCGTAATTTTTTCGCCGTCTTCAAAATCTTTAACTTGCGGCAAAGCATTTAAATGCGCCTCTATCCATTCCTGATGCTCGCTGATGAACGCAAACGCTTTTTTTGACGAGCAAAAACGCGGCATATTAAGCACCACTTGCTTTTTTTTGCCGTCAATGCGCACGCTCAGCCGTTTAAGATTAAGCGACTTTTTAACTGCAATCGGAAAAGGAAAGCTGTTTTCCAAATCAAAGGTCTGACCAGTCAACAATGTAATTTTCATAATCATCAACCTCAGATTCGTTTACAACTTTTCTGCCGACAAGCGAGTTGCCGGAAGTGTGCACGCTCATAGCGTCGCCGCTAATCAGCGGGTGCCATAACGGCAAATCATAACCGTTATCAAGCAGCCAATAAGCGCAGGTTTTAGGCAGCCAACGCGGCTTTTCGCGCACCGCCGCTAAATCAATATCGCGGCAATCCGGCACCACTTCAAAACGATGGGCATAAATTTTGCACAAACAGTTTTTGCAATTCAAAAAACGGCAATGCGTGTTGGTAAATTTAATTTTACCTTTAATTTCAAGTTTGTTCAAGCAGCATTTGCCGCAGCCATCGCACAAAAGCTCCCATTCTTCCTTGCTCATTTCGCTGAGTTTTTTATGCCGCCAAAACTCCGGCTCAATCCCTTGCATATTTTCATAACGGCTTTGCGGATTATACTCAGATTCTAAGTTCAAATCATCGCTCATAGGTCGTCCCAATCCACAATATAATCTTCCAAATTATCCGGATTAACCAACGTTTCCGAAACGCAGCGTCCTTTAATGGTGGTTACCGGCATTTCCGGCTTATACTCAAACAAACGCCGATACGCGCAGGTTTTCGGCATCCACTCAATATTTTGCACATTGTCTTTGCTGAGCTTTAAGCATTCCGGCACCAATTCGCAACGCTTGTCATAAACCGAGCAGCGGCATTTATCTTCATCATAATATTTGCACACCACGTTGGTATAATAAATATCGTCGGTATCATCATCTTGCAATTTAAGCAAACAGCATTTGCCGCAATGATTGCAGATATTCTCCCACTCATCTTCCGTATAATCTGATATTTTTTTCATATTTTAGCCTATTTGTTCCGGTAAATTTTCTTCATTTGCCAAATTGCCGAATTGCGCGTACTCACCGTTCCAAAACAGTTTTACGGTTCCGGTCGGACCATGACGCTGTTTACCGATAATAACTTCCGCCAAATTGGTGGTTTCGCGGTCGCGTTTCTGCCATTCTTCCATACGATGTTGAAACTTATCCGGCGTTTCGTTCTGTTTAATTTTCGGCTCTTCGTTATGAATATAATAGTTTTCGCGGTATACAAACATTACAATATCGGCATCTTGCTCAATAGATCCGGATTCACGCAAATCCGACATTACCGGACGTTTATCATCGCGTTGCTCAACACCGCGGTTTAATTGTGAGAGCGCGATAACCGGAACTTTAAGCTCTTTGGCCAAAATCTTTAATCCTCGCGAAATTTCCGACAATTCCTGCACGCGGTTGCCCTCGTTCTTTTTGTTATTGCTGCCGGTAATCAGTTGAATATAGTCAATAACAATCAAGCCCAAACCTTTGGTACGCTTTAAGCGCCGCGCGCGAGTGCGGATTGAGGTAATGGTAACACCGGGAGTATCGTCAATATAAAGCGGAATATTCTCAAGTTCGCGCACCGCCGCTGTAATGCGGGTAAATTGCGCGTTATCTAACTCGCCGGTACGCATTTTGTTGCCGGGAGTTTGGGTAACGGTTGATAAAATACGCGATGCCAACTGATCGGCTGACATTTCAAGTGAAAAGAAGGCGACCCCCCGGTCATGCGGATCCAAATCTTTGGCGCGGCTCATATAATCCGCCACATTATAAGCAATATTGGTGGCAAGCGCGGTTTTACCCATAGCCGGACGCCCCGCGATAATAATCAAGTCAGAATTGTTTAAGCCGCCGGTTTTATAATCAAGCCGTTCCAATCCGGTGGATAAGCCTGAAATTTTGCCCTCTTTCTGAAACGCGATATTAATATAATTAAGCGACGAGTTAAGAGCGCTTGCAAATTCAATAAAATCGCCCTGAGCCTCGCCTTGGTCAGCCAAACGATAAAGCTCCTGCTCCGCCGCCTCAATTTGTTCAGCAGCTGACAAATCAGCCGTTTCCTTAAAAGCGTTATTAACAATTTCAGTTCCGGTGTTAATCAGCTCGCGGCGCAGATACTTATCATAAATAAAACGACCGTAATACTCAACGTTAGTCATCGGTGAGGCGCTGTCAGCAAGCTTAACCAAATAGTTGGTTCCGCCCACCTCATTAAGCGTGCCTTCCTGTTCAAAGTAATTTTTTAAGGTGATAACGTCGGCAATATGCCCGCGCTGAATCAGCATAGCAATCACCTCAAATATTTTTGCATGCACAGAATCGGCAAAATGCTGAGGTTTCAAAAATTCCGAAACTTTTTCCATTGCCTTGTTATTAGCCAAAATAGCGCCTAACAACGCCTGCTCCGCCTCCAAATTCTGCGGCAATTTTGTAGTATCAATCGTTTCCATTTTAAGTCCGTTTAAATTGAGTCGTTTTATTACTTCTGTATTGATACATTTTTAGCAAAAATGCTTGTAAAAAATTTTTAACCTGTGGATAACGGGGATAACCTTTAAACATTGCGTTTGACCTTGCCGAAATATTTAGCTATAAAATAAAGCAAATTAATTATTTGCGAGGTAAAAATGCCCAAGGTTTTGGTTATCGGCGGAGCCGGATACATCGGCAGCCATGTGGTTAAAGAGTTGCTTGACGGCGGCTATGAAACGCTTGTATTTGACGATATGTCAACCGGACAAGAAGTAAATTTGTTTCATGAAGCAGGCTTTATCAAAGGCAATATTTTAGACCGCAAAGCGCTTGATGAAGCCATGAGCCAAAATATTGACGCGGTTATTCACCTTGCCGCCAAAAAAGCCGTCGGCGAATCAATGGAAAACCCGCAAAAATACGCCTTAAACAACTTAAACGGCGCGGTTAACATCTTAAATTCCATGACCGATAATGGCGTAAAACACATGGTCTTTTCATCATCTGCCGCTGTTTACGGCATGCCGATTTACACTCCGGTTGATGAGCGCCACCCTCTTAACCCGATTAATTTTTACGGTTACACCAAAGTCGCCATGGAAAATTTAATGGATTGGTACAGCCGCCTGAAAGATTTTAACTACATCGCTTTACGCTATTTTAACGCTGTCGGTTATGCCGCCGACAAAAGCATTACCGGACGTGAGCAAAACCCGCAAAATTTACTGCCGATTATCATGGAAGCCGCCACCGGCAAGCGTGAAAGCTTTGCCATCTTCGGCAGCGATTATGATACTCCTGACGGCACCTGCGTGCGCGATTATATTCATGTCAGCGATTTAGCCTCTGCCCATGTTGCCGCTATTAAGCGCTTAATGACCGATAAAAAATCATATTGCTTAAATTTAGGCACCGGACAAGGCATTTCCGTCAAGCAAATTGTTGACGCGACCGAAAACATTATCGGCAAACGCTTAAACTACCATTATGCTCCGCGCCGTGCCGGTGACCCCGCCACGCTTATCGCTAAGGCTGACTTGGCGCGTGAAATTTTAAACTGGAAGCCGAAATACTTAAACATTGAAGATATTATCCGCACCGTCTGGAATCTTGAGATATAACAATAAATTACTAGGATAAATTAATGCAAAGCATAAACGAACTTTTCACTCATCACTCCATCTTGTCACAAAACTGGATGTGGACAATATTCGGCATCAGCGTAATTGTACTGTTGTTTTTAGACTTATTTGTTTTTAACCGTAAAAATGAAGAACCGCACTTTTGGCATACTTTGTGGATGTGCGTGTTTTATGTAGTTATCGCCATCATCTTCGGCATATTCGTAATCTATGAAGAAGGCACCGAAAAAGGCATGCTGTACTTCACCGGTTATTTGCTGGAAAAAAGTCTTTCGCTTGATAATATTTTTGTTATGTCGGTTATTTTTTCAACCATCGGCATTCCTTCCAAATATCAACACCGCGTACTGTTTTGGGGCATTTTAGGCGCTTTGTTTATGCGCGGTATTATGATTTTCCTGGGCGAAGCCTTAATTTCACGCTTTCATTGGGTGCTTTACATCTTCTCGCTCTTCTTAATTTACACCGGCGCCAAAATGCTTTCCATAAAAGAAGGTGAAGAAGCTCCATTTAAAGAATCTCGTATATACAAGCTGTTATCAAAATTCTTTCATGTAACGCATGAATTACACGAGCACCATTTTATGTTCAAAGAAAACGGACATTGGCACATCACCCCATTGTTTTTTGCCTTGATTATTATTGAAACCATGGATGTTATTTTTGCCTTTGACAGCATTCCGGCTATCTTTTTAATCACGCAAGATGTGTTTGTGGTTTACACCAGTAACATTTTCGCCATTTTAGGGCTGAGAGCCTTATACTTCCTGCTGGCGGCAATTGTTAATAAGTTTACTTATCTTAAACCGGCACTGTCCATTATCTTAATTTTCATCGGCTGCAAAATCTTTCTGCCTCATTTCGGCATTGAAATTGCCGCATGGCAGTCGCTCAGCGTAACGTTTGCCCTGCTCTTTGGCGGCATAATGCTCTCCGTTTACAAAGACAGCACCAAAGTTAAAGCTTAAAAATGACAGATAAGGCAGTAAATCAACCGCTTTCGGTATATCTTCACTGGCCATATTGCAAAAGCAAATGCCCGTACTGCGACTTTTTTAAGCGCGTTAATCCTAACGTTAATCAGGAAGAAGTTGTTGCCGGTTATCTTAAAGAGCTTGATTATTACCACCGTCTTGTGCCTAACCGCAAAATACGCTCCGTGTTTTTCGGCGGCGGCACCCCGTCTTTATTAAAGCCGGAGCTGATAAATAAGCTCTTAAGCCGCATTGCCGAATTATGGAGCTTTGAAAACAACCCCGAAATAAGCTTAGAAGCCAACCCCAACTCTGAATATCCTGATATGTTTGCCAGGCTTAAACAAGCCGGAATCAACCGCTTGTCATTAGGTGTGCAAGCCTTAAACGATGCCGATTTGCGCTTTTTAGGACGTACCCACAACCTCAAACAGGCTTTGCACAGCGCGGAAGAGGTGTTGAAAAACTTTAACAATCACTCTGCCGATATTATCTACTCCCGCCCTGAGCAAACCCTAAAAGATTGGGAACAAGAGCTTGATTTAATTACCGGTTTGGGTTTTAAGCACTTATCACTTTATCAGCTGACCATTGAAGAAGGCACGGTTTTTGCCGCTAAACATGTTAAAATCCCTGATGAAGAAAAAGCGTCTGAAATGTATCGTTTTACCGTTAACCAGTTGCGTGCAAAAGGTTATCCGCGTTATGAGGTTTCAAACTTTGCCGCCTCAGAATTTGAATCCAAGCACAATAAATGCTATTGGCTCGGCGATGATTACATCGGCATCGGCGAGTCGGCGCACGGACGCTTAAAAATAGGCAGCCGTCACTACGCTTTGGTTCACCCTCACATTGCGGAAGAACTTTCCGCGCAAGAACGGGCTGAAGAGCTTATTATTATGGGCTTGCGTCTGCAAAGCGGCATTAACAAACAACATTTTAAGCAAATTTGCGGCTTAAACTTTGATGATTTTATTAACAAACGCGCCTTAACAGAATTTACAAACCGCGGTTTGCTTGTCAACACGGTGGAAAATATAGCGGCAACCGATGAAGGCTTTTTGCTCTTAAATTACATCATCAGCGAGCTTTGCGCCTAAATAAAGAGGAGCATGTTTATAAAAAAACAACGCTCCTCAATCATCATCTTTATAAAAACATAAAATTAATTTATAAAGAGCTCAATTTGTAAAAAAAGAAAAATATATTTTCCTTTTATCTCCTTGAACACTTTTGATATAGTCACTGCCCGCATAATATCAAGCCGATATAGCCAAAGTATCAGGGTATAACTTTATACATATTGCAATTTAGCTCTAATCAGTGTATGTTAACAGCATTATTAAATCAAGCTGGGAGAAATTAATGAACAATAACCAGTCAGGACGCAGCATGGTTGAAATGCTTGGCGTGCTTGCGATTATCGGTGTTTTGTCGGTTGGCGGCATAGCCGGATACGCCAAAGCGATGCAAAAATATAAGCTTAATAAAACCGAAGATCAGGTTTCGCATATTGTAGCTAATCTGCGCACTATTTTCTTAAATTCTAAAGACTATTCATCGCTTGCGAGCGAGCCGCTTAAAACCGCAATTAAGTTGGGCGTGTTTCCGAACGACATGGTGGTTGACGAACAAACGGTTAAAAATGCGTACGGCGGCAATGTGTTGCTTGAAACAGTGGCGATAGACGGGCAAGCCAATTTAGGCTTTAAGCTCACCTATACCGGCTTGCCGAAAGAAGCGACAGTCAGCATCGGCACCGCCGATTGGGGCGATGGCGACAAAGTCGGCTTAAAAGAAATTAAAATCAACGGAACCAACAATAACCCTTAAATTTTGAAAGGATAAACTCATGAAAAAATTGATTGCAGTATTTGCTTTTATGTCTGTTTTTGCAGTTTCTAATGCGATGGCAGCCGGTAGCATAATAACAGGCAATGAGGATAGAGGTAACTCTTCTTCCGGCAGTAGTTCTTCTTCAGGAAGCGGGTCTTCATCATCTGAAAGCAATACTGAAGATAATGCCGTAAAAACCAAATATTCTGTTTCAGAGGCGGAAGCTGCTTCAACAGAGGGCAGTACCAACTCCGTTTCATGGACTTTTGAATAAGCTGTAAAAAGTTAAAAAATCCCTGCACTCACACCAAATGCAGGGATTTTTTATTTTTCAAAAGAAGATTTATACGGAAATTTTTGTTGCATATACAAAACATGTTTGCGGTTGAGCTCTTCCGAGTTAGTCTGCGTATCATTCAAGCAAAATTGGCAAGGCTTTTTACTCTCTAACTCTTCCATGTGCCCCATAATTAAAACTCCGGCGGTTTTGCAGTTAAATTTTTTAGCAACCTGATTTGCCCCTTTAACTACTATCCGATGATTTAAAAATGCCAACATGCTGACAATTCCCATACTCAAATCA
Organism: Lachnospiraceae bacterium; assembly: GCA_963594125.1. GTDB lineage: Bacteria > Pseudomonadota > Alphaproteobacteria > RF32 > CAG-239 > CAAFZY01. The sequence continues at coordinate 9,829 of CAVBCV010000022.1, read as the reverse complement.
TTTTCGGTTCTGAATTTTGAATAGGTCGTACGCTTAAATTCTTCCGGAAATACCTTTTCTGCCGCCATAAAATCAGATTTACGGATAGCGCCGCCGGTATGCGTATCAAGCATATAAAAAGGCTCGCCGCCAAACTTATCGGCAATTAAGTTGGTCGGTAACTGCCAAAGCTTAGTCCACATTTCATCTTTGTGATATTCAAGCAACCCTTTAATATATGACTTTGAATACAGCTCGTTATAAAAAATCGGCGTGCCGTCCGCGGTAAAGAAAAAATCCGGCGCAAGATAAGTCGCGGTAAAAACATCATCATTTAAATAAATGAAATGTTCCGACAAACCGGGAATATACGCCAATCGTGTTTCAATCGCCATTGAGTTAAACACCGGCAAAGCGTCCGCCGGAAAAATTTCAGAGTGGCTGATAATTTTAATTTTCGGATGATTAAGGTTTAACCATGCCGGAACCTGATTATCGGTAACTATATAAATTTTATTAACCCACGGCAGATATTGCTCAACTGAACGCAAGCTGTATTTCAGTTCGTCACGGTCGCGCCAACGCGCCGGACTAATGGCGTATTCATCATCAGGCGCGTATTGCTTTTGCCAATAGGCTTTTTTAGCCTGCCACTTGGGGTCATTGCCGTCAACCCAGGTATAAACCAAATCAATCGGAAAATCATAAGGGTTCATGACGGCGCGATAAGCCATATATCCGCCGGTTGAAATCACCGTTAAGGCAAACAAAATTATTGCCGACATAAACTTTAAGCGCATTTCAGCCTCGTTTATAAAATTGTTCCGGTTGCAAACGAAAATCCGCGCAATAAATCAGCAGTCTGCATAGCTTTTTTGCCTTGCCGCTGAATTTCCGTAATTTTAAGCGCCTTTTCGCCGCAAGCAATAATCAAATTACGCTCGCCGTCCAAAATTTGTCCTGCTTTACCCGACAAATCAAGCACTTCTGCTCTTAGCACCTTGAAGCGCTCGCCGTTATATTCAAAAAACATTGCCGGAAACGGATTAAACGCTCTGATTTTGCGCTCCAAAACCTCCGCCGGTTTAGTAAAATCAAGCAGACACTCGCTTTTATCCAGCTTTGCCGCATAAGTCACGAGCGATTCGTCTTGCGCTAGGGGTTTAATTTCATCTAAATGCCGCAACACTTCAGACATTAAGTCCGCCCCAATAGCCGCAAGTTCATCATGCAGCATACCGCCTGTCATATCCGGCGTAATCGGCACCACGCCTTTTTTATACATTGCGCCCGCGTCCAACGCTTCAACCACCTGCATAATGGTAACGCCGCTTTCTTTGTCGCCAGCCTCAATGGAGCGCTGAATCGGCGCCGCCCCTCGCCAACGCGGCAATAATGAGGCATGCACATTCAAGCACCCGCGCGGAAAAGCCTCAATCACCGCTTTAGGCAGAATAAGCCCATACGCCGCCACAATCGCAATATCGGCGTTTAACGCGCAAAAGCGTTTTTGTTCCTCTTCATTGCGCAGAGTTTTAGGCGTACGAACCTCAATGCCTTTGCTTTCCGCCAACAAATGCACCGGAGTTTTGCTGATTTTGTTACCTCTGCCCGCCTCTTTCGGCGCGCGGGTATATACGCAAATCACTTCATGCTCTGAGGCTAAACGCTGCAAAACCGGAACAGCAAAATCCGGCGTGCCCATAAACACAACTTTCATAAACTTTTATCCTTTTGCTAAAAAGCCGCCATAACGGCGGCTTAAAATTAATCTTCAAAGCCCAAGAGCTTATACTTTATTTTAATTTTATATTCATCGGCATAGCTTGAGAGCATAGCCTCAGCAAAATCAGCCGCCAATGACATATAAGCCTTTTGCTTAACCAGATTTTGTTCCGATTCGCTAAGCGGCGCCGAATTTTCATAATCATTATCGGCAACGGCGATTAAATAATCATCACCCTGCTGAATCTGACGCGGAGTATTCAACGGTTCCGTAAACATCTCGCGAACATCAGCATAAGATAAGTTGGCAAAAGTTTCGTTGCGGGTAATCGGCTGTGACTTATAAAGCTTAATGCCATAACGTTTAGCAACTAAAGCAAGGTCATCGCCATTTTCCAAATCATGCATAACGTCATTAATTTTCTCTTGCGCGATGGCGGTACGCTCGTTTGCTGCCCAAATTTCCTCAATTTCCGGCTTAACATCTTGCAATGCTTGCGGATGAGCGTCTACTGAATTATTAACCTTTACTACCATAAAGCCGTCTTCAGTCTCAAGCACCTGACTGGTCTCGCCGACATTGTATGAAAATGCGGTGTCAATAAAATCAGGCGTTTTAACCGATTCGGCAATTTTTTGCGGAACGCGTTTAACACTGCCGTCTTCAGCCAAACCTTCAACTTCAAGCAAATCAGCGTTATAAGTTTTGGCAATTTCAGCCAAATCAGCGCCATTACCGAGCGCTTCTTCAATTTTAACCATTTGTGCGTACGATTCGTCATACAAACGCTCGTCCTTAATAATCTTGGTAATTTGCGCAACCGCCTCAGCATGCGGAACTTTAGTTGCGGCTTTAATATCCGCCACTTTCAAAATCTGCCACATATCGCCAACCTCAATCGGCTTAGTATAAGCGCCTTTGCTTAATTCAAACACCGGCTCGGCAATTTCTTCCATTAAATCTTCTTGCGTAACATATCCCAAATCGGTATCTGCTTTTGACTGCCCAGCCTCTTCTGCCGTTTTGTAAAAATCAGCGCCTTTTTGCAATGAATCATAAGCTTTCTGCGCCAATTCTTCATCGTCAAAAATCATTTGCAGAACATCGCGGGTCTGCGGAGTTTCAAAATCAGCTTTATGCGCGTCATAATACAAATTAATATCTTCATCTGAAACCTGCATATTAGCGCCGATTTCAGCCAATGAAAGCGACATAACCGTTAAATCGCGGCGTTCCGGTTCAATAAATGATGAGGCAAAATCTTCATAATATTGCTCAATTTCATCATCGCTGATTTTGCGGTCAATGGAAAGCTCTGACGGCTTAATCATCACATATTTAAAAGTGCGGCGTTTGTTATCTGCCTTAGCCGTTGCGGAAAGCAAAACTTCCGGAACATTAAAGCTGAGCGCCGGATATTCAATCAACATACGTCTGGTCAACGTGCGTTTAATATCGTCTAAGTAATCAGCCTCGGTCATATCCGCGCGCGACAACGCCTGACGAAAAGCGTCGCGGTTAAAATTACCGGAAGCATCATAAAATGCAGGATTAGACAATATTGCCCCTTGCAACAAACGATTGCTGAACAAAACATGATATTTGCCAGCAGTACGGTCTAAAACAGCATTTTTAACTGTTTGCTGAGTTAAAGCCTGCAACAAAGCCTGCCGCATATCCTCATCAAGTTCGCCATCGGCGCCCAAAAGCTTTTGAGCTGAGCGCATTTCTTTTTGCAACTGATATGAAAATTGCGCCTGTGAAATTTTAATACCGTCAACTTTAATAACCACGCGATTATTGCTGGCGGCGCTAATGTAGCCGTAAAAACCGAATATTGACATAAAACTCAAAGCGGTCAAAGTCAAAATAAACTTTGCCACCCAACCTTTCTGAGCCTTTGCTAATCTGCTTATCATTTCTCTTTCCTTAAGTTAAAATCATTTTTGGCGTCATTATAAATTAATAATTCGTTAATGCAATTATTAAATCAAACGTGTTGACAAGTTTTTATTAATTTGGGGATAAAAAAACGCAATGCAACAAAAAACATTTATTTTCTGTGTTAAAAACATTTTTTAACTGGAAAAACACAAATCTATATGCTACAAGTTTGGCAACAATATATGTTTAACAAAAGGAAAAACAGATGTCTCGTAAAGTATTGATTGCCGGTAACTGGAAAATGAACGGCTTGCTCGCTGATGGCGCGGCTTTAGCCAAAGATGTTGCCGCTGAAGTTAAAAAATTAGGTAAACCCGAATGCGAATTTCTGGTATGCCCGCCGTTCACCCTTTTAACCACCGTTAAAAAAGCTCTGCGCGGTTCTAAAGTAGCATTAGGCGCGCAAGATTGCCACATGGCTGAAAAAGGCGCTCACACCGGCGACATCAGCTCGGTTATGCTCAAAGATTGCGGCTGTGCTTATGTTATTGTCGGTCACTCAGAAAGACGCGCCAATCACCATGAAAGCAATGAAATTGTTTGCCAAAAGGCTGAAGCCGCTTACAAAGCCGGTTTAAAAGCTGTTATTTGTATCGGTGAAACTGAGGCTGAACGAGATGCCGGCAAAACTATTGACGTTTGCACCAAACAAATTATGGGCTCTGTTCCCGATTCGGCAACTGCCGTAAACACCGTTATTGCTTATGAACCGGTTTGGGCTATCGGCACCGGCAAAACTCCTACCGCCGCTGATGTTGAAGAAGTTCACGCCGCTATTCGTAAAGTTGTAGCTAAAAAATTAGGCAAAGCAACCGCTAACAAAATGCGTTTGTTGTACGGCGGCTCGGTAAAACCGTCTAACGCCGCTGAATTGTTGGCTTTACCTGATGTTGACGGCGGATTAATCGGCGGCGCCAGCTTAAAAGCCTCTGATTTTATGGGCATTGCCGCAACCGTTTGTAAAAAATAAAGAAAGGAATAAAAATGGGATCAGTATTGTTAGTTATTCATTTAATTACCGCCATTTTCTTGGTGGTTGTAATTTTAATGCAGCGCTCTAACGGCGGCGCCTTAAACGGCTTAGGCGGCGGCTCCGGCGCTAACAGCTTTTTAACCGCTCGCGGAACCGGCAACCTTTTAACCCGCACCACTGCAATTTTGGCAACCATCTTTTTTGCCACCAGTATTGCTTTGTGCTTATATTATAAAGGTGCCGACCATCACAATGGTTCATTGATTGACACGGTGCCGACCCAAAGCGCGCCGGTTGCTCCGCAAGCACCTGCCGTTCCAACCGCTAAATAGCAGGCAGCAATGAAAACACTCAAACAAAAGGCACCCCAATCCATGAGGTGCCTTTTTCACTTTGCAAAAAGCCAGAAAATACTCTCAAATTACTAAAAAACAAGGAACTTTTTAAAATGACTAATCCAAACACTAAATTTATATTTATTACCGGCGGCGTAGTTTCGTCATTAGGAAAAGGCTTAGCCTCCGCCTCCATTGCCGCCACATTGCAAGGTCGCGGTTTTAAGGTGCGTTTGCGCAAGCTTGACCCGTATCTTAATGTTGACCCCGGAACCATGAGCCCTTATCAACACGGCGAGGTTTTTGTTACCGATGACGGAACCGAGGCTGATTTGGATTTAGGACATTATGAACGTTTTTCCGGCGTTGCCGCCACTAAAAACGACAGTATCACCACCGGCAAAATTTATCAGCGTGTTATTGATAAAGAACGTCATGGCGAATATTTAGGCGCGACCATTCAGGTTGTGCCGCATGTTACCAACGAGATTAAAAGCTTTATATTATCTAACCTCACCGATGAAGATTTTGTGCTTTGCGAAATCGGCGGAACCGTCGGCGATATTGAAGGTCAGCCTTATTTGGAAGCCATTCGTCAGGTTGCCTACGAACTCGGGCGCGACCGCGTTATGTTTGTGCATTTAACTCTGCTACCGTTTATCCCTACTGCCGGCGAGCTTAAAACCAAGCCGACTCAACACTCCGTCAAAAAACTGCAAGAATATGGTATTCAGCCCGATATGCTGCTCTGCCGCTCGCAAATGGCGATTCCTGAAAATGAAAAACGCAAATTGGCTTTGTTCTGTAATGTGCGGGAAGAAAACGTTATTGCCGCGCTTGACGTCAGCAACATTTATCAAGTTCCGCTCGCTTACTCTAAAGAAGGCATGGATAACGCCGTTTGCCGCCACTTTGGCATTCCGTGCGATAAACCGGCCGATTTAAGCAAATGGGAGCGTATTATTGAAACCATTAAAAAACCTGAAGGCGAAGTTACCGTTGCGGTTGTCGGCAAATATACCCAACTGCTTGAGGCTTATAAATCTTTGCATGAGGCTATTAAGCACGGCGGTATTGCCAACCATTATCAGGTGCGGATTAAGTGGATTGATTCGGAAAAATTAGAATCTGAACCTGCCGGCGATTATTTAAACGACGTTAATGCGATTATTGTCCCCGGCGGATTCGGACAACGCGGCACCGCCGGTAAAATTGAAGCCATAAAATACGCGCGCGAACATAAAATTCCGTTTTTAGGAATCTGTTTCGGCATGCAAATGGCGGTTATTGAAACCATGCGCAATGTTTGCGGAGTTAAAAACGCCAACACCACGGAGTTTGACCCCGACTGCGAGCCGGTTGTCGGCTTACTGACCGAATGGGATAAAGACGGCAGCAAAGAAATTCGCCACAAAGACGGCGATTTAGGCGGAACCATGCGTTTGGGCGCTTATCCGTGCAAACTTGCCAAGGGCAGCAAAGCCGCCGCCGTATACGGAGCTGAAAATATTGCCGAACGCCACCGCCACCGTTACGAGGTAAACTTAAAATATGAAGATATGCTAAAACAAGGCGGCATGATAGTAAGCGGCAAATCGCCCGACGGCAAATTACCTGAAATTGTTGAGCGCCCCGACCACCCGTGGTTTATCGCCGTGCAATTTCACCCGGAGCTTAAATCTAAGCCGTTTGCCCCTCACCCGCTGTTTGTTTCGCTCGTTAAAGCAGCCATTGACAACAGCCGCTTAATGTAATCTGCAAACAAACTAAAACCGCCGGTTTTATTATTCCGGCGGTTTTTTAATTATGAGGCTTAATTAAAATTTACTGCAAAATTCTTTTAAGCGTTTAACCGCTTCCTTAATATTTGCTTCTGAGCAGGCATAGCTCAAGCGAACATAATCAGGAGCGCCGAACGCAGTGCACGGAATAACCGCCAACAGTTTGTCTTCCAGAATTTTTTTAGCAAATTCATCAGCATTCATACCGGTTTTAGCAATATTGCACATTACATAAAACGCGCCTTGCGGTTCAAAGAAGGAAAGATTCGGCACGTCTTTCAACAATGAGCAAATTAAATCGCGGCGGGAGGCAAAAGCTTTTATCATTAACGCAACATCAGCATCAGCCTTGCCTTCCAAAGCCGTAACCGCGGCATATTGCACAAATGAAGTTGCATTGCTGGTCGCATGGCTTTGCAAAGCGCTGATGCGTTTGGCAAGCCACAACGGCGCGGTTAAATAACCCAAACGCCAACCGGTCATTGCATAAGCCTTTGAAAATCCGTTGACCGTAATGGTCAAATCGGCAATTTGCGGATTAAGGCTTGCAATACTGATATGCTTAACTTGCGGATTATAAACCAGCTTTTCATAAATTTCATCTGAAAGCACCATAATGTTGTTTTTAACCGCAACATCTGCAATCATCTGCAAAGTTTGCATGCTGTAAACCGCGCCGGTAGGATTATTCGGCGAATTGCAAATAATCAGTTTGGTTTTGGGAGTAATTGCCTTTTCTAAATCAGCCTTGAGCGGCTCAAAATTATTTTCAGGGTGAGTAACAACCTCAATCACTTTAGCTCCGGCTGCTTTAATCATTTCAGGATATGAGAGCCAATAAGGCGCAAACAAAACAACTTCATCACCCGCGCCGCATAAAGTGGTAATAGCCTGAAACAGCGCAAACTTGGCGCCAGTTGAAACAATAATGTTTTCAGGCGCGGTTTTAATTCCGTTACCGGCAAATTTTTTCACAATTTCTTTTTTAAGCTCCGGCAAGCCGCTTGCCGCCAAATAACGAACTTTGCCTTCGTTAATGGCTTTAATGCAGGCGTCTTTAATCGCTTGCGGAGTATCAAAATCAGGCTCGCCCGCCGTCATGGAGCAAATATCGGCGCCTTTGGCTTTAAGTTCTTTTGCCTTGGCTGAAATTGCCAAGGTGGCGGAAGGCTGCATAGCGCCCAACGGACTGAAATTTTCTTCTAAATTATGCATTGCAAACTCCTTTAACTTAATTTACGCCTTTGGCAGAAACCGTATGCGGTTTGCTTACCGCGGTTTTTAAGGCTTCATCAGGCAAAGCAACGCTCAGTTCTGAAACGCGGTTTTTAAGCAAAGCTTGTGAAATAACGCAAACGCTGGTCGCAATACCGTAATTGGTGCGCCCTTTGCCGGAAATAATCGTCATGCCGTAATTTTTAACCACATCGGCAATTTCTTGTTTATAATCTGCCGTGCAGTTAATACCCTTTGCCGCGCAATAATCTTCAATAGACTTGCCGCAAATTTTTACGCTGTTCCAATCAACAATTTGTGAATCGCCATGCTCGCCGATAACATATCCGCTGATATTTTCGGTCTTTTCACCAAAGCGGTCAGCCAATACGCTGATTAAGCGCGAGCTGTCTAAGGCGCAGCCGCTGCCGAACACGCCTTTAACCGGCGCGGTAATCATTTTTGAAACATGATAGGTTAAAACATCAACCGGATTAGAAACTACCAATACAAAAGCTTTGGTGTTGGTTTGGTTAATTTGGGTAACAATACCCTCCATAATCTTAATGTTTTTGTTTAACAAATCCAAGCGGCTTTCACCAACTTTGCGCCCTGAACCGGCAGTAATAATAATCAAATCACTGTCGGCGCAATCGGCATAAGTTCCGGCTTTAATATGGGTTTTGCTCAAAAAACTAAAGCCCTGATTAATATCGGCAACTTCAGCGGCAACCAACTCGCTGTTAATGTCAATTAAAGCAATTTCATCGGCAACTTCTTTAAGCATTAAAGCATATGTGCTGGTTGAGCCGACAAACCCTGCTCCGATAACTGAAATTTTAGTCATACTTATTTTTCCTTTCTATTCAGCAGTCATAATTTTACGACGACCTTCCAAAGCCTCGTCAATAAATTTAACTTGTTCCATAATTAAAGGATCGTCTTTATATTTTTCATGCGCTGCCGCCAAACGTTCTTCAAATGTGCCTTCTTTGCCTTTGAAAATAAACATAAATGCGCGGGTAATAGCTTTAATGGTGTGTTCTTCAAACCCGCCGCGTTTTAAGCCGACAACATTTAAACCACGCAATTTGCCTCTATCGCCGGTAACAATGCCAAACGGAATAACATCACGGTCAACGCCGCTCATGCCGCCGACCATAGCCTTGCGCCCAATGCGGCAGAACTGGTGAACAGCAGAGTTTCCGCCGATAATTACACCGTCGCCTAAGCGAACATGCCCGCCGATAACGGCATTATTAGTCATAATTACATTGTTGCCAACCACGCAGTCATGCGCAATATGCGAGTTTACCATAAACATACCGCCGTCGCCGACAACCGTGGTAAAGTGCTCTTTTGGGGTTCCGGCGTGCATAGTAACATTTTCACGAATAATGTTGTTTTTGCCGATAATCAATTTGGCTTCTTCCTTAAATTCATTACCATGATCTTGCGGACCACTGCCCAAGCATGCTCCCGGAAATACAATTGTGCCCTCGCCGATAGTGGTATTGCCCATAACGCTGACTCTGGCAAGCAACTTAACATTCTCGCCGATTTTAGCGCGGGAACTAATCCAGCAAAAAGGACCGATTTCGGCAGTTTCAGCAATTTGAGCGCCGTCTTCAATAACAGCAGTAGGATGAATTTTAGTCATATTTTTAATTCCTTTACTTTAGTAAAATTAATTTTAATGCTCCCACTTTAATAAATTAAACGCGCAATGTCTAAACAAGTTGCATTTCAATTTATTACAAACCAAGCACAACTTATGCACAGCACCAATAATTCCCCTCTATGGAAGTGTGCCGTAGGCTGGTGGTCTTTTACAACTTATACACAGCGTAGACTCGTAAATATTGCAAAAAAAAAA
>CAVBCV010000021.1:0-25599 GCA_963594125.1 Lachnospiraceae bacterium | reverse complement strand
GCGAACTGATTATATTCCTTTTTTATAATCTTGGATACTGCTTTTGCCCCTTACTTTGACATAGAACCAAACAGCCGAAGTAACGGCTGTTTTTACCGCAAAAGGCGTAGTTTTGTTCGCGAGCAATGGGAGTGGCAGCGACCGCAGCGAGCCTACAAAACAAGTGACCGACGCGCAGTTAGTGAAAGCTTTTATAAAAAGCCTGCAAAGAATGCGGCTAATGCGCAGCAAATTTTTTCTGCGGTGTACAAAACCGCTACATAAAGAAAAAATTTGCAAGCAGGAGCCCATTATATACAGGCGTAAAAGCTTGAACTTACTAAGCTAGAGGAGCCCCGTCGCTCCCGCCAGTTACAAAAAAAGCTGCTTTATGCAGCTTTTTTTTGTAACTGCAAGGAAGCTAACCACCCCCTTTAGCATTTATTTTCTTCTCCCGCATAAAGGAAAATTTCATGGAAAAACATTGGTCAAAAGTTGAATATTTACACCAAAGCGTAACCAACCCCAACATTATCATCAAAGGCACCAAAAGCTATTATTCCAACGCCTATACCGAAAATTTTGAAGATTATGTTGTGCGTTACCTGTACGGCGACAAATACAGCCGCGCTCACTTTGAAGCCCCTTTTGAATATGACAAGCTTTATATCGCTAATTATGTTTGCATCGGCGCGGAAGCGGTAATTTTAATGGGCGGAAACAACACTCACCGCATGGATTGGTTTTCATGCTACCCGTTTGCTGAAAAAATTGTTGAATCATATCAGCAGCGCGGCAATACCGTAATCGGCGACGGAGTTTGGATTGGTATGCGGGCAATGATTATGCCGGGGGTAAAAATCGGCGAAGGCGCGGTTATCGCCGCCGGGGCAATTGTTACCAAAGATGTTGAGCCTTATACCATTGTCGGCGGCAATCCTGCCAAACCGATAAAAAAGCGCTTTGATGACACCGCCATTAAGCGTTTGTTAAAACTAAACATTTATCAATATACTGAAGAACAGCTAAATAAGATTCTGCCGGTATTATGCAGCAATAACATTGACTTATTGGAGCAAGCCGTATCAAAACTTTAAGCCAGGACAAGTTAAATGATAGAAATTGCCTTAGACAACAACGATAATGATTTATTTAAAAATCAGCCCTGCCCGCTTTATGAAGTAAACGAATTTTCAGGCGCTGATTTTACGCATTATCAAGAGCTTGCCCGCGCTATTATTGCCGAATATCCCGATTCTCGCATCATAATTATCCGCAATCAGGCGAAAAACTGCTCTATAAACCTGCTGGCGGTTGCCATGTTTGTTGAGGCGTACCACCTGCCCAACATGCTTGAATGCGTTGTTTTTAAGGTTAAAGACAATATCTCTGCCATGGAAAGCTACAAGCCCTACATTGCCTTAACCATCGGCATGCGCTTGGCTTTGCGCCTCTGTCATGAAGACGCCCGCTCCATATATCGCGAAATTGAAAATATGGGCTATTTAGGGCTAAGCATCAAAACCGATTATATTGCGCAAAAAATTTATGTTGGTTTATCCGGCAGCGGCAATACCGCTACCTTTACCGCCGCCACCGCTCAAGAAGCCGTTGCGGTTGCCGCAAGCTTAAAAGCCCTTTCCTTAGCGCAAACCGGCGCCGATATTAAAGCGGAAATCAGTATCAACCGCAGCAATACTGAAATTAACGAGCAAGCGGTTATTATGCAAATTGTGCAAAACGTAAATCCGTGGATTAAAACCAAATAACTTATTTGTGTTTAAGCTTTTTTGCCTCTTGATTATAGCGGTTAAAAGCCGTTTCCGCAAAAACGCGCAGCGAATTTGGTAAAACCGATAACTTTAAATCATCAGGCTCAATTTTTAAATTGCACGCCAAATCAACAAATTCATCAAAATCAACCGCATATTTCGGACACAAAATTTTATACAGATTATGGCAGTCATAGCGCTTTTCAGGGTCAACAAACAAACCCTTGGCGCTGATTGCCGTCGGAATCGCCGCGCCGGAAGTTTCACAGCCCGAATATGAATCCATAGTGTGCGCCACCAGCGTGTTGTCAAACCCCAAAACCGCCGGATAAATATTGCCGATTTTTTGCATTACGGTAAATCCTTTTTCATATTTACCTGAATAAATCCGCCACTTTGAAGGTTGCCTCTCATCATCTGATTTAGCAATCGGTTTGCTGTTTTGAAAAATTATATCCTGATTGTTTAAGGCCGCCTCATACAAAAAATCTGAAACATCATTCGGAGTCCGCGGGCCATTGCAGAAAATAACGCCAAAGCCTGCCTTAACCAAACGTTCAGCCTGTTGATACAAATGGCGGGCATAACTAATGTCAAAGATAATTTCATTACCCTCAACTCTGCCGCCCAAGCAAAACACCACGCGTTTTTTAGCATTTTTAAACCGCTCAAACTTGCTGATAAATCCGCTGACTTCCTTATCTTCTTTAAGCGCGGTAAGTTTTTCAAGCAACGCCGCAAATTTTTCCGTAACGGTAGAACGCTTAAAATTGTTAATTGTTCCAACCGTAAACAAAGCCTTTTTGCGCAAATCTTTATCCTGCAAAATTTTAATGCGTGAACGCAAGGTCAGCAGATGCTTTGGAACATTAAGCAAATCAACATATTTATACTTATAAATCCGTCCGTTAATCACCGCCGTTAAAACAAAACCTAAATTTTTGTCGCAGTAATATTCTTTAACTGCGCGGCAAATTAAATCAGCATTTACCGCTGCGGAAGTTTTTTCGCTCATATCATACGGAGTAACAAAAATTTTCGGCGGAAAAATTGTTTTTTTAAGATAATTATCAAGCAGCAAATACATATAATCCTTAAACGATTCGTAATCCTGAAAATTTAAGGGCACTATTGTATCGCTCATATCCACCGGAGTTTTACACCCTTCCGGCAACAAAAACGAATTTTGCTCATCAAAAGGAAGTCCGAACAAATCAGATATTGAAGTAAGCGCGCCGATAACCTGATTTAAATATCCGGTACGCGGAGTTCCCAACGCAAAAGCTCGTGTTTGCAAATAATTCATAGCTACCTCATAAAATTAAATTTATAATGATACTCGCACATAATTATTAAAAAAGCATAAAGTAAAGCCCTGAATAAATCAGGGCTTTGCGGCAAATCCAAATCATTTGGCTTAAAACTTGTAGTTAAGCGAAAAACCAAACAACTGAATTGAGTTTGAATACTCAGCGGTAACATCATAGCCTTCATTGCCGGTCAAACTGGTATCAACGTGAGCTTTGCGGGCTTTAATATAAGTATAAGTAGCATCAAAAGTTAAGTGCTCATTATACTGATAATTTAAGCCGCCTGACAACCAAATACGATCCGAGTCCGGAATACGCGGAGTTCTGTGCTGAACGCGAACGGCGCTCTGGTCATAAGCGGTGCCTAAACGCAGCTTCCACTGATTATCAATCTGATAGCTTGCGCCCAAAGCAAAAAAGTTGGTATCGCGCCACTTTTCTTTGGTCATACTTGCAAACTCGTATTCATCGCCGTAAATATTCAAATCTTGGAACGAGCTCCAAAATACGCGCTGATATTCAGCCATAACCGCCCACTTGTCATTAATTTGGTGATAAGCGCCCAAAGAGAGCATATCCGGAGTAGTCAAGTTAGTATGAATATTCTGATTTAACATAGACCACGGTATCTCGCTATCAATTTTACCTTTAATCTTGTGCTTAACTTCACTGCGGTAGCCAACGCCGACGCGGGTTTTATCATTAAACTCATACATAGCGCCCAACTGATAACCAACATCAAAAGCATCGCCGTGAACCGCCGCCATCGGGCTATACGGACCGGCAACAGTATTGGTCAGTCTGGCTCTGAAATATTGCAGCTGCAAACCGGCGCCGAGTGAAAGTTTATCGGTAACTTTATAAGCTGCCATCGGAGTTACGGTTGCGGAAATAACCTTAGATGTAACGCCATGGTCAGAACCGGCATACTCATGGTCATATTTGGTAATCATACCATAAGGTACGTTTAAGGCTACGCCCAAATAAGCTTTTTCGTTTACCTGATGCGAAATTGTCATATTCGGTGCAATCGCCGCATGTACAATATTGTTCACATCGTGGTCGCGATCGTCCCATTCATCGTAAACATTGTTTGCTTCCGCGCGCGGCGAAATATAAGTGCCGCCCATATTAACCTGCGTGCCTTTTTGTCTGGTTAAGCCCGCAACGTTAAAATAAGCATAAGACGCATTTTCTGCTCCGGCGGTAGCGCCTGCAAAAGCATTACCTTGTGCCGCGGCTGATTGTTCTCTTAAATGAAAGCCGGCTGCCTGAGCATTGGCAGCGAGTAAAACCGTGCCTAATGCGGTTAAAGTTAAAGTATGAAATTTTTTCATTAATTTTTTCACTTCTATAGTTAATCCAACGCAACATAGTATGCCGACTGATTGTTATTCTTTATTTATTATGCCTTATTCTTTATTTTGTAATATTTTGTAACATTTGCGGCGGTTTGTTATATTTGTACATAATATGTTACGCGAGGCGTTATATATTAAAAAAAAATAAAATGCAAGTTTTTAACTTTTGTCCATGGTATAAATTTTAAATTATGGTTAATTTTCAAACGGTTATCCTGCATATTTTATACTCTTTCCACCGAATAATATTTTTATCTTTACAAAAAAGAGGTTTTTGTATACAAAGCATATATGTCGTAACTATGGAGGAACTAATTTGAATAACTTTGTAAAATGGTGTTTACGAACTTTCTTTTATATTTTTAAAACAAGATGTAAAATTGAATTTGATGTTAATCGCCTTCCTAGTAAAGGTGTGTATGTTTCCAATCACGTGTCATATCTTGACCCGATTTTGTTATACGCCTTTCTCCCCGGTGATCCGGTATTTGCCCTTAACGGACACCTGCACCGCCGCCGGTGGATACGCTTTTTAATGCGCTTTGCCGACACTGTTTTGTTCAACCCGATTGAACCTGGCGATATTAAAGAATTAATCTCTAAAGTAAACAGCGGCCGATTAGTAGTTATTTTTGCCGAAGGTCGCATTACCGAAAGCGGCGGCTTAATGAAAATTTATGAAGCTCCGGGCTTGGTTGCCGATAAATCAAAAGCTCCGCTCATTCCGGTTTGGATTGACGGTCCGCAATACGGCTATTTTTCCAAAACCAAAGGCAAACTCCCTCACCGTCCGCTGCCTAAAATGCGCATTACCGTCGGCAAACCTCGTCCGTTTAAGTTAAAAGACGAACTGCGCCGCCAACGCGACCACATCAGCAATGAGGTTTACCAAATTTTGCGCGGCATGCACTTTGACTTTAACTACAACCCGAATATCTCATTGTTTGCGCAACTGATGAAAACCGGTAAAGTTCACTCCAAAAAGGGCTTTTTCTTTAAGCGTCCGCGCGTTTTGGAAGATATTCAGCGTCAACCCAACTCATATAAAGACATCATCATTAAGTCTTTTGTTTTGGGTCGCTTTTTCAAAAAAAGAACCGACCACTTTGAGCATGTCGGCTTAATGCTGCCAAACACCATCGCCGCAATTTGCACTTTCTTCGGTTTGTCGGCCTATGAGCGCATTCCGGTAATGATTAACTTCTCGGTCGGCGCCAAGAATATGGTTTCAATGTGCCGCACCGCTAATGTTAAATTGGTTATCACCTCATTAAAATTTATTAAAACCGCTAAAATGGAGTCGGTAGTTGAGGTATTAAAAGCTAACGGCGTTGAAATCTTTTATTTGGAATCTCTTGCCAAACAGATAACCTTAGTTAATAAAATCGGCGCTTTTCTGCGTTACAAAATCAAACGCGTTCCGCACAAAGACGGCGGCAACAAAAAAGCGGTTATTTTGTTTACATCAGGTTCTGAGGGCGCGCCTAAAGCCGTTGTTTTAAGCCATGCCAACATTATCTCTAACATCAAGCAGATGGCTGCGCTTGAAACTATTAACATGACCGATTTGGTCTTTAACGCACTGCCGATGTTCCACAGCTTCGGGCTTACCGTATGCACGCTGTTCCCGTTGTTGGAAGGCGCCCGCTTGTTCCTGTATCCTTCTCCGCTGCATTATCGTATTGTTGCCGAACTCGTTTACGAACTCGGCGCCACCGTTATGTTCGGCACTGATACTTTCTTCCGCGGTTACGGCAAAATTGCTCACCCGTATGACTTCCACAATATCCGCTTTATGTATGGCGGCGCTGAAGCCATTAAGCTTGACACCCGTAATATGTGGATGGAACGCATGGGTATCCGCATGATGGAAGCTTACGGCTCCACTGAGTGCGCTCCGGTAGTTTGCGCCAATAACAGCATTTTCAACCGTTTCGGCTCTATCGGCAAGCTCTTGCCTGCCATTCAGTATAAAATTGAGCCGGTTCCGGGCATTGAAAAAGGCGGCGAATTGGTTGTTAAAGGTCCGAACATTATGCTTGGTTACATTTTACCTGAAAATCCGGGAGTTTTGGTTCCGCTTGAAGATGGTTGGTACCATACCGGCGACGTGGTTGAAATTGATGAAATCGGCTTTGTTTTCATTAAAGACCGCATTAAACGCTTTGCCAAAATCGGCGGTGAAATGGTTTCGCTCAATGCCGTTCAGGAAATGGTTGTTAAAGCCTATGAATGGATGGGACCTGAGTTTAACTACGGCGTTGTTGCCGTTCCGCATGAGAGCAAAGGCGAGCAAATTGTTTTGGTAACCACCAACAAGCAAGTTAAATCTGATGTTTTGCATGACTACATTAAAAACAACGGCATGTCTGAACTGTTCCTGCCGCGCGTAATTTTGTATCATGACGAAATTCCGTTGCTTGCAACCGGTAAAACCGACAACGTTACCTTAAAGAAAATGGTTATTGAAGAATTAGGCATTAACGCTGCGCCGAAAGCTGCATAACCTTTAATTTAAGCAACCTTAAACCCCTGAAGCCGCGCTTCAGGGGTTTTTAATTTTGACCAATGATTAATTAATGAGCCTCGCCCCAATTGTCGCCGACGCCGACTTCCGCCACAAACGGAATATCAAAACTAACCACTTTTTCCATACCGTTTTTAATTAAGGCTTTAACTTCTTCAAGCTCATTTTCAGGCACTTCAAAAATAAGTTCGTCATGCACTTGCAGCAGCATACGGGTTTTATATCCGCCATCATGCAGCGCGTTAAACACCTTTTGCATGGCCAGTTTAATAATGTCAGAAGCTCCGCCCTGTATCGGCGCGTTAATCGCCGCTCTTTCGGCAAACGAAACCAAGCGCTTGTTTTTATCATTAATGCCCTGCACGGAGCATTTACGCCCGTACGGCGTAACCACATAGCCGTTTTTATGCGCAAAATCTATGGTTTTAGCCATATATTCTTTAATTTCCGGCATAGTGGCAAAATAAGAGTCAATATACCTTTTGGCAACTTCCGGCGTGGTGTCAATCTGCCGCGCCAGCCCGTATTGCGAAATTCCGTACACTATGCCGAAATTAATAGCCTTGGCATGGCGGCGCATATTGGCGTCAACCTCCGCAAGCGACACGCCAAAAACCCGCGACGCGGTTGAGGCATGCACGTCAACCCCGTGCCGGAACGCCTCTTTTAGGGCTTTAACATCGGCAACCGCCGCCAGCAAACGCAATTCCACCTGACTGTAGTCGGCGGAAACTAATTTACAGCCTTTAGGCGCCACGAAGCATTCGCGGATTTTACGTCCCGCTTCAGTCCTGACCGGAATATTCTGCAAATTAGGGTTAGACGACGCCAAACGCCCCGTATTCACCACAATTTGGCTGAAAGTAGTGTGCACCCGATTGTTTTTATCCATTTGGTTCAGCAGCGCTTTGGTATAGGTTGATTTAAGCTTGGCAAACCCGCGCCATTCCAAAATTTTTGCCGGAAGTTCATGCTCTTCCGCCAATTCTTCCAAAACATCAGCACCGGTCTGAAAACTGCCGGAAGCATTTTTTTTGCCTTTCAGCCCCATTTTCACATATAAAATTTCGCCGATTTGCTTGGGCGAACCCAAATTAAACTCTTCGCCCGCCAACTGATAAATTTGTTGCTCTAAAATTTTAAGCTGCACCTCAAAATCGGCGTCCAAGCGCATTAAAGCGGCAGTGTCAAGCATAATACCGTTATCTTCCATACGCTTTAATATGCTGATAAGCGGACGGTCAAACGTTTCATACACATTAATTTGCTTTTCTTTTATCAAGCGGGCTTTTAACACATCATACAGCCGTAAAGTAATATCCGCGTCTTCCGCCGCGTAATCTAAAGCCTTATCAAGCGGCACTTTATCAAAAGTAATTTTATTTTTGCCGCTGCCGCAAACTTCTTCATATTTTATGGTAGTATAATTTAACATTAATTCCGCCAGCTCGTCCATACCATGACCATGCGAAGAGCTATCAAGCACGTATGAGAGCACCGCCGTATCTTCAATCGGGAAAAATTCCGCATCTTCCCCGATAATTTGGCTTAAAAAGTGCATGTCAAATTTTATATTATGCCCTATTTTCAAAACCGATTTGTCGGCTAACAACGGCTTTAAATATTTGGCGGCAACCGCAGCTGAAATTTGCTTAACCTCTGAATGCTCCGCCGCCCCGAATAAATCCGCCGTGCCTTGCTCGGCTCCGTGAGCTAACGGAACATAACAAGCCTCGCCGGCGGCAACCGCCAATGAAAAGCCCACAATTTTATCTTTAATCGGATCAAGCCCTGTTGTTTCAGTATCTAAAGCAAATTTACCGGCTTGCAAAATTTTATCTGCCCAACGTTTTAATGCCGCCTCATCTTGCACCAACGCATAATGCTTTGCAATCTCTTGCGGCTGTTCTGCGATCCGCTCGCCGCAGCGCGCGCATTGCTCGCTGACCCATTTTTCCGCCCGCGGACGCAAACTGTTTAAGTAATACTCGTCAACAAAAGCCATAACTTTGTCTTTATCCGGCGCCTTGCAAACATATTCGCTTAATTCATGCTCAACCGGCACATCGTCTTTAAGTTTAACCAACCGGCGCGAGATTTCAGCGTTTTCAATATTGGCAAGCAAAGTTTCACGGCGCTTGTTTTGCTTTATTTCCGCCGCCCGCGCCAAAACTTCATCAAGCGAGCCAAACTGGTTTATCAACTCTGCCGCCGTTTTTAAGCCAATTCCGGCAACCCCCGGAACATTATCGGTAGCATCGCCCGCCAAAGCCTGCACGTCAACCACTTTATCAGGATACACGCCGAACTTTTCTTTAACGTCGTCCGGGGTAAAAAACTTATCTTTCATACTATCATAAAATTCCACCCCGTCGCGGATTAACTGCATTAAGTCTTTATCGGCTGAAACCACCACCACTTCATCGCCTTCTTCACGCGCTTTGCGGGCATAAGTGGCAATCAAATCGTCCGCCTCATAACCTTCCATCTCCAAATGATTAAGGTTTAATACCTCAACCGCTTTATGAATAATCGGAAACTGCGGAATTAAATCTTCCGGAATTTCTTTGCGCGTGCCTTTGTAATCGGGAAAAAATTCATTCCGAAAATTTTTGCGTTTGGCGTCAAACAGCACCAGGCAATAATCACAGCCGATTTTTGCGGTTAAACGCATAAACATATTCATAAAGCCAAGCACCGCGTTTACCGGCGTTCCGCTTGGAGTTGAAAGCGGCGGCAAGGCGTAAAAAGCTCTGAATATATAACCCGAACCATCAATTAAGCACACTTTTTTCGGCATTTATGTTCCTTTCTGTTGCAAATTACTTTCAATATAGCCGATATTTTACCGTTCGCCAAGTAAATTAAAAAAATTATACGGCATAAAAACAATTTTAACCTATTTTAAGCTACAATTTTGCCAAATTTCAATCGGCGGAGAACAATTATGGCAGGCAAAAAGAGCATTAAAAGCAGCAAAACACCCAAAGCTAAAAGCGGCAAAAGAACTCGCAAAACCGGCAAACGCAAATCAAGCAAAAAACTGTTTTGGCTTAAACCGCTGCTTGCCGTATGCGCCGCCGGAATTGTGATTGTTGCCGCTTATGTCGGCTATTGTTATGCAACGCTCCCTGACGTAAATGACGCTGTTTCACACACCCGCCAGCCTTCCACCACCATAATCGCTGAAAACGGCAACGAGATTTTTACTTTCGGCAACAGCTTTTCTGAGGTTATTTATCTTGAAGACCTGCCTTATTATGTTCCGGCGGCAATTGTAGACGTTGAAGACCGCCGTTTTTACGCTCATTTTGGTTTTGATGTTATCGGCTTTGCCCGCGCCACTGCTGTCAACTTAATCAAACGCAGTTACGCTCAAGGCGCCAGCACTATTACGCAGCAGGTTGCCAAAAATTTGTTTTTAACCCCGCAAAAAAGCATAAAACGTAAAGTGCAAGAATTATTGCTTGCCTTTTGGCTTGAAGGTAAATTCAGCAAAGAACAGATTTTAACTTTATACATCAACCGCGTTTACTTGGGCGCCGGCACTTACGGCATTGAGGCGGCCGCCAACCGTTACTTTGGCAAAAGCTCGCGTGATTTAAGCTTAAAAGAAGCGGCAATCTTAGCCGGAATGCTCAAAGCTCCGGCTCGTTACAACCCCATTACCAATCCGCAAAAAGCGCAAGAACGCGCCAAAGTGGTGCTTAAATTAATGTTTGAGCACGGCACTATCACAGAGGCGGAAATGAACAAAGCCTTAAAAGAACCTCTGCACGATGTTACCAAATATAAGGTTGAAGGCGCGCGCCACTTTGCCGATATGGTTTTAACCGAAGTAAACGCTTATATCGGCGAACGCAATCAAGACATATACGTCAGCACCACGCTTGACCAAGATTTACAGCAAAAAGCCGAATGGATTTTGCGCGACACCGTAAACCAAAACCGCGGCAAAAATATCAGTGACGGCGCTATTGTAATTTTAGATTACAGCGGCGCGGTAAAAGCCTTAGTCGGCGGCATTGACTACAACAAAAGCCAATTCAACCGCGCGGTTCAGGCTTTGCGCCAATCCGGTTCTGCCTTTAAGCCGTTTGTTTATTTAACCGCCTTGCAACAAGGGTGGAAACCAGACGATATTATCAGCGATTCGCCGGTTAAAATCGGCAACTGGCAGCCTGAAAACTATGATAAAAAATATTATGGCGACGTTAGTTTAACTTATGCCCTCACCCACTCGCTTAACCTTGCCACCATTAATTTGGCGGAACAGTTAAACCGCAAAGATATTATCGCCAATGCTCGTAAAATGGGCATCACCACTGATTTACCCAACACTCCGGCACTGGCTTTGGGCGTTGCGGAAGTAAAAGTTATAGACATGGCGGCGGCTTATGCGGTAATGGCTAACGGCGGCAAAGCAATTTGGCCGTACAGCATTACGGAAGTATATTCTAAAGACGGTATTCAACTTTACCAGCATGACGCCGGCGACGCCTTGCAGATTATTAATCCTGAAACCGTTAAACAAATTACCGCCATGCTTGAAAATGTGATTAATAACGGCACCGGACGCAAAGCCAAACTGCCGACCTTTGCCGCCGGTAAAACCGGAACCACCCAAGATTATCGCGACGCATGGTTTATCGGCTGGACCGATAAATATATTGCGGCCGTTTGGCTTGGCAATGACGATAACAGTCCGATGAAAAACGTCGGCGGCTCATCGCTTCCGGCGCAAATTTGGCAAAAAATTATGCTCACCACCGTTGATTTAACCCCCTCCGCCGCTAAAAAAGAGAAAAAGCTCAAATTTTTGCCATGGTGATATACATAACCACGGTAAAAATTCCCATCCTGAGGAGGGGTGGCGGCGTTAGCCGACGGGGTGGTTAAATTTAAAAGGCGTATCTATAAAAAGAAGGCGATAGATACCAATGGAGTAATAATATGAAAACGCAACAAAAATTCCCATCCCGTGGAGGGGTGGCGGCGATAGCCGACGGGGTGGTGAAACGCAACACGAAAAACTATCTGAATTTGCCATATAATTCCACTTTAAAAGAAAAAGCAAAAGAATTACGTAAAGCTGGCAATTTATCTGAAGTTTTATTATGGAACCGCCTAAAACACAAACAATTTAAAGGATTGGATTTTGACCGGCAAAAAATAATCGGCAATTATATTGTTGATTTTTATTGCGGAAATTTAGGTGTTGTTATAGAAATAGACGGTTACTCGCACGATAATAAAGCAAATTATGACAAGAAAAGAGACAAATTTCTGCAAGGATTAGGACTTGTTATTATACATATTTTAGATTCTGATATAAAACGCGACATTGAAAGTGTGGTGAGTTGGTTAAATAACCACCCCGCCTTCGGCACCCCTCCTAAGGATGGGAATTTTAAATATACCACTACCGCTCCATAGAAAAGTAACTTATATGGAGTATCATTAATTCCCCTCTATGGAGGACGCTGAAGACTCTAAATAATTTCCATCCCGTGAAGAAGTAGCGGCGAACACCAACAGAAGATTTAAAACGCAACTTATGCATACCTCATACGCTTAAATTCCCATCCTGAGGAGGGGTGGCGGCGACAGCCGACGGGGTGGTGAAAATATAAGATTGAAAATTAAGCCTAAATGTTGTTTATGTTTCAAATTTTGTAATATAAAAACAACCGCTTAACGCGTTGTTAGATAGGAATGTAACCACCCCGCCTTCGGCACCCCTCCACAGGATGGGAATTTTAAATATAGCACTACCGCTCCATAGAAAAGTAATTATCAGCATCATTTTTGTAATTTATATAGAGTACCACTAATTCCCCTCTATGGAGGAGGCTGAAGACTCTAAATAATGCCCATCCCGTGAAAAAGTGGCGGTGAACACCAACAGAAGATTTAAAACACAACTTATGCATACCTCATACGCTTAAATTCCCATCCTGAGGAGGGGTGGCGGCGACAGCCGACGGGGTGGTGAAAATATAAGATTGAAAATTAAGCCTAAATGTTGTTTATGTTTCAAATTTTGTAATATAAAAACAACCGCTTAACGCGTTGTTAGATAGGAATGTGACCACCCCGCCTTCGGCACCCCTCCATAGAGGGGAATTTTAAGAATAGCGGCGACTCTATAGAGGGGAATTTTTTATTGCGGATTTAAATACAACTTATGCACAGCATGGACTCGTAAATATTGCAAAAAAAAAACGCGAGCTAAAATCTTCTCAAAACTAACTTTTTGAGAGGATTTTAGCTCATGTATACATATTTTATCCGCTTTTTACACCACACTCTGCTTCACTCCGGTACAAAACAAGTATCTACTCCTTCACTGTCACTCTCCGACTTGATCGGAGAGTCCAGGTCAAACCAATTAGCAAATTTGTTCCACCTGGACCATCGGGTCAAGCCCGATGGTGACAACATTGAGAATGTTGGACGGTCTATGGTGGAGATGCTTGGGGTACTCGCGATTATCGGCGTGCTATCCGTTGGGGCGATTGCCGGTTACTCAAAAGCAATGATGAAGTATAAGCTTAATAAGCACGCTGAGCAGATGAATACTGTTATCAATGCCGTTGCCCGCAATGCGCATAGCTTTGGTAATTTAGAAGGCGGAAGAACTATTGTCCCATATCTTATCAAAATGGGTGAAATTCCGCAAGAGATGATTAAATCAGGTAACACCAACCACATTTTTGACATTTTCGGGCAAAGCTGGATGATTTTTACTAACAGTGAAAACAGCACTATTTTTTTAGCCACTGATGAAAACAGTTCATTAAGAACATCATCTGATAATAACCTGGCAATTTGTCAGAACATTCTCACTGTTGCCAAAGAAAATTCAGGCAACATACATTATATTGCCACCACCAGCAATTATAACACCGAAAACAGCATTGTTAAAATGCTGCGCGGCGATTCAAGTTGCGATGAACAATCATCAATCAAATGCCTCAAAGATATGAACATAAATGATATTTATGACATTTGCACCGCCCACCGCGGCGTTAGCGAGCCGATACAATTTCAAATAATATGGAAAAAATAAACATAGCCCAATCTGCTAATACGCCATAACAAACATAGCCAAATCGGTTAATGTGCCATAAATTTTTTAACAAACACATCCAAGCCTGCGGATAGTGAGGCTAATGCGCCGCAAGTTTTTTCTGCGGTGTACTAAACCGCTACATAAAGAAAAAACTTGCAAGCAGGAGCCCGCTAGACGCAGGCCCAAAAAGAAACTCCCGAAAGCTTCAAAACTTTCGGGAGTTTCATCGGATTAAAAGTTATATTTTAATCCCAAATTTACGCTGAACGGACTTTCATCCTCTATGTATTGGTTAAAGTTTCCATACAGAGTAAACTCGTTCCAATCATAGTCAACTCCGGCATTGAGCACTCCGCGGTCACGATCATAAATTCCTTCATAATCGGTAATGCGGTAGGTGCCTTCCATTCCGTGTTGCGAAGCAGTCAAGCTGTGATACGGGTTAGCAAACTCGTGATAATACATTGCCCCTGCCTTAAATGAAATTTTGTTATGTTCATTTAATTCAAAGTCTTTGTTAAGTCTGAACCCAAGCCCTGCCTCAACTGACAAATTGTTTTCAGCATCAGCGCTGATAGCGCCGACTTTGTTCTTATCTTCACGGATACGGTTTTGATAATATCCCAAGATATTAAATTCAGCCACCGGTGAAAGTTTAACCACACCAAGGTCAACCTCATAGCGAGCTGAGTTGCTTACGCCGTAAATCCATTCTGACAAGTCTGATTCAAAGTTGCCGTCATGAGTATGACGTTTGTATTCGCCGTTACCATAACCGGCTCTGAAGATTGACGCAGTCTTAACACCGTTACCGGCATCATAGAACAACGGCAACAATCCCTGAACCATAATTTCTTTACGGGTGGAATCATCATCGTAACTGCTGTAAAAATGCGTTACGCTCATACCAAAACCGGCGCGCCAATCAGCATTTACTTCACGGTCATACATAAAGTATGCGCTGTTGGCATAGTTGTCATAACCGGTTAAAGTTCCGCGGCTATCGCGATCCTGCGTAAAGTAGTCATAACCAACCATTTTACGTACGGAAGAATTTTCCTCGGTATCAAACAACTTGTCATTCAACGCGCTGTTTAAGTTTTGCATAAAGCGCATATTTTCACGGCTGAAGTTTGGCAACAAGCCGTAACCGAGCCACTGGCTTTCAGCTTTACTGAAAGTATCGCCGGTCGGTGAGCGTCTTAATGATTCAAACAATTCCAAGCCGTTGCCGCTGTTGTAGTTACGCTCCAAGAACGCAGCCACACTGCTGTCAGCTGACAAGTCATTAAACGAAACACGATTCATAACCACATCATTACCTTCTTTTTCAGCGGTAAACATCGCGGAGTTTGAACGCAAGTTAACGTTAACTTCATCAGCGTTAAAGGCATTTTCAGCAACATAGCGGTCATCAAAGGTTTTCGCTGAAATACCGGCGGCGTCAACTGCCAAATTACCGGCAATTTCACCAGCGGCTTCAAAAGCTCCGCCCTTAGTGAGCATAACCGTTCCGCCAAAGCTGTCAAAGTTCAAATCACCCTCTGAAACAAGAAGACCGGCATTGCTCAAAGTTGAAATATCATCAAGCACAATGTACGGTGAATTTTCATCCGTAGTGCAGTTAGTGCAAGACGAACCGTTAACTTTAATGGTACCCGTATTAGATACGGTCGCTCCGTTTGCCGCAACAATACCATAGGTTTTGCCGCTGGCGCCTGAAACATCAATCGTACCGCTATTGGTAACCTCGCCGCCGTCAGAGTAAATACCGATAACTAAATCAGATTTATCCGAACCGGTAACCGTAATGGTGCCGCTGTTATCAACAGTGCCGGTACCTTCTGACAAAATGCCGTATGCTGTACCGCTTGCGGCTGAAACCGTAATTTCACCGCTGTTTGAGATATCACCTCCGGCTGAACGAACACCCGCCGTTACCATACCGCCTTCTTCAGAAGTGTTGGTAACTGAAATGGTGGAGTTATAATGACCATTGTTGTCAATATTACCGCTATCAGTCCACATACCGTAGCTTGAGCCGGTACCGTTATTGGTAATAATAATGCTTCCGGCTACTTTATAAGCATCATCCGGTTCTTCACCATTATTCATCCATGCGTTATACAAGTTACCGGTACCCCAAATACCATAAGCGTCACCGTTACCTTCTTGTGTAATGTCAATTTTTGCTTTAACATCAACACTGGCAGCAGCTTCTTCATATTTTACATACATATTATAAATGCTAACAGCATTATCGGAATACAAGCCATAGACATTACCATCACTTCTTTGAACAAGAGTAATAGAATTGCTTTGATCAAAAGTACCACCGCTTGTCGGTAAGGACTGACCATTATACAAGCTATCTTTTGCATCAATAGCACTACTAGAAGGGTTAGCCTCATCATAGCTATATTTCAAGCCATACAAATCAGCATACTCATTCTTAAATTGATCACGAGCTGTATCAATTGAAATATTACCGCTGTTATAGTTAACATTATCTTGTGATCTACCGGTAATATCAGTACCTTTCTTCACGCATACGCCCTCAGTATTCATACCATAATCATTTGCCGTATCGCACTGCGTACAGAAATTAGGACCAGAACCGAGAACATAACCATCGTTGCATACGCAGGTATCACCATTTTGCGTACCATTTCCGCAATCTAAATCCTTGTTACAGGTTTTATCATCGCCGGGAGTATGGTGACCGTATCCGGTAGCACAGTCATCGCATGTAGTTCCGGTATAACCTTCATTACATACGCACTGGTTGCCTTCTTGTACGCCGGTAGCGCCCGGAGTATGTTCCGAACATTTCAAATCAAGATAGCATGAGCCATCTATTTCAGTATAGCCATTAGCCTTATCGCAAGTATTGCATGTGTCGCCGGTCCAGCCATCGTTACATTCGCACTTATCATCTACTTGCCTACCATGCTCGCCGCAGTCTATTTTATCAAAACATACGCCGCCGGTACCCATTACATGGTCATCATCGCACTCTTCGCACGTATCGCCGGTATAACCGTCATTACATACGCATTTATCACCTTCTTGCACACCGGTAGCGCCCGGAGTATGAGTTGAACATTTCAAATCGTAATAGCACGAGCCATCTATTTCAATATATCCGGCACTGATATTGCAAGTATCGCATTTGTCACCGGTCCAACCGTCACTACAATCACAGTAATCATTTACTTGCGTGCCATGTTCACCGCAATCAATTTTTTTGTAACAAGTGGAGCCGTCAGTACCCGGTATATAGCCATTAGCCTCATCGCAGGCATCACAGTAATCACCGGTATAACCTTTTTCACAGTCGCAGGTATCACCGTTTTGCGTGCCATGCTCGCCGCAATCTTTTTCTTTGTAACATCTGCCGTCAGTACCCGGTATATAGCCATTAGCCTCATCGCACTCATCGCATTTGTCACCGGCCCAGCCATCGGCACATTCGCACTTATCATCTACTTGCTTACCATGATCACCACAGTTAATTTCTTTGTAGCATGTTGTGCGATCAGTACCTAACTTATAGCCATCATCACAGGTATCGCAGTAAGCCCCTGCATATCCTGGTTCACATTCGCAGGTGTTACCAACTTGCGTACCATGAACGCAACCTTTCTCCGGATAGCAAAGACCGTCATCGCCCTTTACATAGCCCTTAGCCTCATCACAGGTATCGCAATAAGCACCGGCATATCCCGGATTGCATACACAACTGTCATCTTTCTGGACACCGTGATTACAATTAATTTTTTCGTAACAGGTAGTACCGTCAGTACCTCTTATATAATTTTCAGCACAGCTTTCACAATAGTTGCCTGAATACCCGTCTTTACATTCGCAAGTATTGCCAACCTGAGTACCATGATTATTACAATCTCTTTCGGCATAGCAAATACCGGTAGCATCATCCATTACATACCCTTCAGCGCAGGTATTACACAACTCACCGGCATACTCATGTTCGCATACGCAGGTATCGCCTTGTTGCTTACCATGAACACATCCTTTATCAGGATAGCAAATTCCGGTAGCAGAATCCATATAATAATCGGTATCGCACTGAGCGCAGGTTACGCCTTTATAACCAGGGTCGCATACGCAGGTATTACCATCTTGCTTACCATGAACACAACCTCTGTCAGGATAACATATTCCGGTAGCTTCATCCTTGTAATAATTTTCAGCGCAGCCATCACACAAGTCACCTACATACCCCGGTTCACATACGCAGGTATTGCCTTGTTGTTTACCATGAACGCATCCTTTATCAGGATAGCAAATTCCGGTAGCAGTATCTTTGTAATAGTTATCAGCGCAATCTTTACAGTTAGCACCAGCATAACCCGGTTCACATTTGCAGGTATTGCCCTGTTGTGTACCATGACCGCAATCCTTTTCAGCATAGCAAATACCGGTAGCCTCATCTCTGTAATAATTATCCGCGCAACCATCACACAAGTCACCTACATACCCCGGTTCGCATTTACAGGTATTACCTTGTTGCTCGCCATGAACGCATCCTTTATCCGGATAGCAAATACCGGTAGCATTGTCTTTATAATAGCCTTGCGCGCAATTTTCACAGGTCGCGCCCGTATATCCGGCTTTACAAACGCACTGATTAGCGTTTTGCACACCGGTTGAGCCAACTTTTTTTGCGCAGTCTAAGTCAAGATAGCATACACCGTTCTGTTTAAGATACCCCTCATCGCAAGAATCGCAAAGCGTGCCATTGTAGCCCGTTTTGCAATTACATTGATCTTGAGTTTGAGTACCATCAGAACCGATTTTGCTATCGCAGCCTAAATCTTTAAAGCAGGTGTCATTTTGATCAATGTAACCCGCATTACAAACGCAAGTTCCGTTTTCATCATGGGAATTCGGCTTGTCTGAGCACGGGTCAGAACCGCCGCCTCCGCCGCCTCCGGCTAAAGCGGCAATACCGCCGCCCACAACCAAAGCACCGGCAACCGCACCGGCAACCGGCCATCCTACGCAGCCTGCGCCCGTACAAGTTGGGCATTTTTGCTTAGGATCAGCGCCCATCCACCTTAACACGCGCAAAGCCTGCTCGTCGTCTTTTTTCTTGGCAACACACCAAGCGCTGACGCCGTTATCGTCTTGCACGTCAATGCCATAGCCCATTTTCATCAACTGACGCATTTGCGCCGTTTGACCATAATGAGCATAGCTGTAAAATGAATTTACAATTTGAGAAGAAACCGCAAAGCATTCAAAACTAAAGCATAATGCCGTAACAAATGCAATAGTAGCCTTGCACCATTTAGAAGAAATAATTTTTATCATCCAATCCTCCAAAGATAGAGATAAGTTAAATATGATACAAATATCATATAACAAACAAGCAAGATTGCAACTGTAAAATTTAACATATACAGAAGTAATGACGATACTATAATATAAAAGATATTAACAACCGATTAACAAAACCTTTAACAACCTCTCATACCCTGCTGATAAATAAGATAAATAAATATTTTGATTTTTTTTATTGACAACGATTAAAGCATAATATATAAGTGCGCACATAGCGCCAACATAGCTCAGTTGGTAGAGCTACTGATTTGTAATCAGTGGGTCGGGAGTTCAAGTCTCTCTGTTGGCACCATACAAAAACACCGCCTAAAAGGCGGTGTTTTTGTATATAAATAGTATTTAAGACTTGAACTTCCGACCCACTTGGGTCGGGACGAGGATAAAAATCGCCAAAAGCAATTGGCGATTTTTACCACAGGTTACGCTGTTGTTAGTGAAAAAGCAAGCGACAGCGATGCTTTTAAGCGTTACAACAGCGGTGACCGAAGTGAGTTAGTGTTGCCTGCAACACTTACGAACTAGAGAGGAGTACCGCAGGTTACGCTGTTGTTAGTGAAAAAGCAAGCGACAGCGATGCTTTTAAGCGTTACAACAGCGGTGACCGAAGTGAGTTAGTGTTGCCTGCAACACTTACGAACTAGAGAGGAGTACCGCAGGTTACGCTGTTGTTAGTGAAAAAGCAAGCGACAGCGACGGTTTTAAGCGTTACAACAGCGGTGACCGAAGTGAGTTAGTGTTGCCTGCAACACTTACGAACTAGAGAGGAGTACCGCAGGTTACGCTGTTGTTAGTGAAAAAGCAAGCGACAGCGACGGTTTTAAGCGTTACAACTGCGGTGACCGAAGTGAGTTAGTGTTGCCTGCAACACTTACGAACTAGAGCAAGTCTCTCTGTTGGCACCATACAAAAACACCGCCTAAAAGGCGGTGTTTTTGTATATAAATAGTATTTAAGACTTGAACAAAGAATCAATTAATGCCATATTAAAATAGATAAAGGGCAGTTTCCTGCCCTTTACCCTCTTTATCTATCGTCTGATAGAAAAGAAAATTCGGATTTTCCGAATGATAATAATTAGTCTTATTACCATATCTTTCCTTTCAGCCTCATAGAGGCGGTTGGAAAGGGGAAACCAGCCTATATCTAAAAAGCACTTGACTTTTTATGAAATATAGGTTATCTTTAACACATAGAAAGTAGTTAAAGATCGGGTTTAACCCTTTCTGAGTTAAAGAAATGTCTGATGTTGCTGCATCAGACGTTTTCTTTTATATGCAAAAATATTTTTATTGTCAACAACAACTACCTCCAATTTTCCCCTCAAGATATTCACACCTTGCCGCATGATTATTAATTTAGCTTGCAAAGATAATCTTTACTCCTTATTTTATTGTTCAAAGGAGAAAATAACATGTCAGAATACGTTACTAAAGTTTTAATCATCGGCTCCGGTCCTGCCGGATACACAGCCGGTATTTACGCCGCCCGCGCCGGCTTAAAACCTATTTTGGTTTCAGGCAGTCAAATCGGCGGACAGCTCACCATCACCACTGAAATTGAAAACTTCCCCGGCTTTGCCGAACCGATTTCCGGTCCGCAGCTTATGGAAAATATGCGCAAGCAAGCCTTAAACGTCGGCGTTCAAATTATAGACGACAAAATCACCGAAGCCGACCTTTCAAAACGCCCATTTATCTGCAACTCTGAAAACGGCAACATTTTTAAGGCTCAAACCGTAATCATCTGCACCGGATCTTCCGCCCGTTGGCTTAATTTAGAGTCTGAAAAAAAATACATCGGTTTTGGCGTTTCCGCCTGCGCAACCTGCGACGGATTTTTCTATCGCGGCAAAGAAGTTGCCGTTGTCGGCGGCGGCAATTCGGCTGCGGAAGAAGCATTATATTTAACCAACTTTGCTTCTAAAGTTTATCTTATCCACCGCCGCGATGCTCTGCGCGCTGACGCTGTTATGCAGGAGCGGGTTAAAAATCATCAAAAAATTCAAATTCTGTGGGATAGTGTGGTTGATGAAGTTATCGGCTCCGATAAACCGCTTGGTGTTACCGGCATCAAAATCCGCAACGTTAAAACCGATAAAACTTCCACCCTTAACTTAGACGGCTTGTTCGTTGCCATCGGACACCATCCCAATACCGATATTTTCCGCGAATATCTTAAACTTGACCAAGAAGGCTATATTATCACTGCGCCTGACAGCACCGCCACCAATGTCGTCGGTGTTTTTGCCGCGGGCGATGTTAAAGATCCCAAATTCCGTCAAGCAATTACTTCCGCCGGTTCCGGCGCTATGGCCGCCATTGAAACCGAGCGCTTTTTAACCGCGCTTGGTGAAAAATAGCCGCTTTTAAAAGCAATTTATACCGCATTGTTCACAGTGCGGTATTTTTTTTGCTTGACTTTTAAGCGGCGCATGTTACATTAAAATTGTTCTTGGTGCTTGCAGGGCTTATAAGCACGGAACATCATACAACCGAGCCGAGGTTATTTAAGAGGATAAAACTATTCTTTTATCTGCCGGAGCTCCTTATAAAGGAGTTTTTTAATGTCTGATTTCAAATACAAACACGGTCTTACCATTATGCGCGCCCAGCCTTTTCATATCGGGCACGCCTTGCTGATTGACCGTATGCTCAAAGAGTGCGAGCGCGTAACCGTAATTTTAGGTTCCATTCAAGAACAAGGCACCGCGCGCAATCCGCTTAACTACACCACCCGCAAAAAAATGATTCAAAACATTTACCGCAGCCGTCCTGAATACGAGCGCTTAAAAATCATCGGACTGTTTGATATTAACAATCCGGCCGAATGGGGCGAATACGTGCTTGACTTTATTGCCGAAACTTTCCCCGACCTGCCCAAACCCGATGCCTATTACGCCGGCAGCTCGTATGACGCCCACTGGTTCAAAGATTGCTTTGAGCATATTGAGCTGGTTGACCGCACCGACCCCGCGTTTCCGTTTGTTACCGGAACCATGGTGCGCGATATGATAAAATTCGGCGACAATCGCTGGAAAAACTTTATCCACCCTGAAAATTACCACATTATTGAAGACCATTTTTATCGTAAAAAAGCTATTATTTAAGGCGCGCTCCGCGCCAACCGCCTGCGTCTTTTAAAGGGCTTATAAAAGACAGGCGTTACTTAACCCTCTAAGCCTGAAAGGGAATTTAACATGAACAACCGTATTCTTATGCGGATAGATTTTCAAAATGACTTTGTTCACCCGCAAGGTGACCTTTCTATCTGCAATCAAAATCTTATTGAACGTCATCAAAAATTTTGCGCCAATCTGCAAGCCGGTATGTTTGACACCATCATTGACTCATATGACACGCACTTTCCGCAAAACTACCACCAAACTATTGAATCGCAAAACTTTCCGCTGCACTGTGCTTACGGAACATGGGGTTGGCAATCAGCCGCGCCGTTCAAAGAGAACATTAAAGTGGTAAATATTTTTAAATCCACCACCAACATCTGGAATGAAAAACGCACCTACTCGGCATTAAGTCAAGATTTTACTGATAAAGAAGTATTTTTATGCGGCGTTTTAAGTGATATTTGCGTAGTTCAAGCCATGAACGGCTTGTTAAAACGCGGCGCCAAAGTTTGCGTATTTGAAGATTTGTGCCAGGGATTAAATGAACAGATACCGGATATTTTATCCCGCCCCGAATATGCTGATGCTCTTCAAAGCGGACAGTTAAAAAGTATCACCTCCGCTCAATTTTTTCGCTCAGAACTGTTAAATAAAAAAATTGAGCATAATTTAGTTACCCCAACCTCAAAGGAATTTAGCCATGCAGAATAATCTTTTACAATCAGGAACCCCTTTTTATTGCGACTTATACCACTTAACCATGGCGCAGGCGTGGTTTACTGACGGCAAGCATAACGAACCTAAAACCTCAGAAGCGTTTTTCCGCAAATGCCCGTTCGGCGGAAGCTATTTATTAAGCGCCGGCTTAAACGAGTTTTTGGAGTGGGTGCAAAATTGGCATGTTTCCGATAAAGACATTGCTTACCTTGCCAAGCTGAAAAACTCTGACAACTCCGCTATGTTTCAGCCTGAATTTTTACACTTTTTACAAGGACAGAAATTATCCTTAAACATTAAAGCGGTGCCGGAAGGCGAAATTGTTTTTCCTAATGAGCCGGTGTTAAGCGTAAGCGGTCCCTGCTGGCAGGTTGATATGTGCGAGGCGGCGTTCTTAAACATTTTTAACGCTCAAAGCTTAATTGCCACCAAGGCCTCGCGTATGGTAAACGCCGCCTGCGCCGACGGCGTTAATCGCCCGATTATGGAGTTCGGCTTACGCCGCGCGCAAGATATAGGCTGCTTTGCCCCTACCCGCGCCGCCTTTATCGGCGGTTGCTCCGGCACCTCTAACCTTAAAGCCGCCGAATATTATGGTATTCCGCCCAAAGGCACCATGGCGCACTCGTTTGTTATGAGCTATGAAAATGAACTTGACGCCTTTGTTGCCTACCTTAAAGCTTCTGTCGGCAACAGCACTCTGCTTGTTGATACGTATGACACTCGCCAAGGTATTAAAAATGCCATTACCGCCTCGCAAAAAACCGGCGTAAAATTGCAAGGCGTGCGCATAGATTCCGGCGACCTTGCCTATTGGGCAAAAGAGGCTAAAAAATTGCTTAATGAAGCCGGTATGGTTGATACCAAAATTTTAGCCTCAAATGACTTGGACGAGCATTTAATTGAAAACCTCGTTATGGTGCAAAAAGCGCCTTACGATATTTTTGCCGCCGGCACCAAACTGGTAACCGCGTATGACACTCCGGCATTGGGCGGCGTGTTCAAAACCAAATCATACAACGGCGAGCCCAAAATTAAAATTGCCGAAGGCAAAACCACCATTCCGGGCGCAACCGATGTTATCAGAATTGTGCGCAACGGCAAATTTGAAGGCGATATTATTACCTCGCAAGGCACTGAATTTATTAAAGACGGAAAACTGACCCGCAGTCTTAATTCATACCGGCTAAATTCCGATACCGGCGAACATGCCGTATTCAAATGCGGCGAAGAAGCCTATTCTTTGTTAAAACCGGTGGTAAAAAACGGCAAATTAATCAACCCGAATTTTGAGAGTTTGCTTGAAATAAAAAGCCGCGCCGAACAAAATTTACGCCGCCTTGACAGCGCGTACAAACGGCTTGCCAACCCGCATATTTACGGCGTTGGTTTAGAGCAAAATTTACACACCTTGCAGCAACAATTAATCAAACAACATCAGGAGCGTTAAAATGACTGAAAAATTATGGAATAATCTTAAAGATAAACTTAAAACTTATTGCGCAAACAACGGATTTAAAACGGTAATTTTAGGGCTGTCCGGCGGTATTGACTCGGCTTTAACCGCCGTGCTCGCCGCCGATGCCTTAGGCGGTAAAAACGTCACCGCGATTATGATGCGCACTAAATACACCTCGCCTTTAAGCATAAGCATTGCCCGCGAGATTGCCCAACTTAACGGCTTAAATTATCATGAATTAAATATTCAAAACTTAATTGATGAAGAGTGCCGCTTTTTGCATAACGCTTTTGCGGAAGAACCCAAAGGCATAGTTATTGAAAACCTGCAAGCGCGTGCCCGCGGCAAAATTTTAATGGCATGGTCAAACCAATACGGCGAACTAGTGTTAGCCTGCGGCAACAAATCTGAAGCCGCCACCGGCTACTGCACCTTATACGGCGATACTTGCGGCGGCATTGCCCCTATCGGCAATTTATATAAAACTCAAGTTTTTGAGCTTGCCAAATGGCGCAATGAGCAAAGCCGCGTTCTTCCGCAAGAAGTTATTGTCCGCGCCCCAAGCGCTGAGCTTGCCTTAAATCAAAAAGACGAAAACACCCTTCCGCCTTATGCCACACTGGATAAAATTTTAGCCTTATATCTTGATGAGCATAAAAATGAGGCGGAAATCATCGCTGCCGGATTTGAAAAAGCAACAGTTGAATGGGTAATAAAGCGTTATCAGGCAACAGCTTTCAAACGCCTGCAAATGCCTCCGGCATTATAGAATTTATTTTAACCCCGCCGGTGAGTTTATCATCGGCGGGGTTATATTATTCTGCTCAAATTTTTATTCAAACAGAGCAGAAAACAGTCTGTAAAAAATACCAAGCAATGGCATTAAAAACAAAAGCTTTGCCAACCGC
>CAVBCV010000020.1:0-26007 GCA_963594125.1 Lachnospiraceae bacterium | reverse complement strand
GACTCGTAAATATTGCAAAAAAAAAACGCGAGCTAAAATCTTCTCAAAATAACTTTTTTGAGAGGATTTTAGCTCATGTATACACAATCTGGTCGGTCTATGGTGGAGATGCTTGGCGTGCTCGCTATTATAGGCGTTTTATCAGTTGGCGCTATCAGCGGTTATAGCAAGGCGATGTTTAAGTACAAATTAAACAAGCAAACTACCCAAATAGGCTATATTTTAGACTATATTATCGCCAATCAAGACGCTCTTCGCAAAGTACCTCTTATGCAAATGAAGTATACATTAAACAAACTTGGCATTGTACCTGATGAAATGATAAAAGCTGACAGCCGTTATGTTTATGATGTTTTTAACTCGCGGATTAAAGTAGAAAATCACACGGCAACTTCATCAAGCTATGGTTACGCCATCGGAATTGAAATTAATAACAGCAATTACTCTTCTGAAATTTGTCGCAATTTTATGACCATGGCTAAACTAAGAGCCGATGATATTACAGCTGTTTATGTACAACGCACTGAAACCGATGGAGGGGTAACTAATTTAACCAACTATTTCGGCAACCAAGCAACCGGCAAAAGCAATTACCTGCGCGATATGGATATGGTTAAGATGGATAATGCATGCAAGGTATGTGAGGATACCGCTTCTTGTTTTGTTTTTATACTTATCGGCTATGACCTAAATATATTTTAGCCATTCATTAAACTTAAAAACTCTGTTTCGCTTAAAATTTTGACGCCTAATTCTTGGGCTTTTTTGGCTTTAGAGCCAGCGTCCGCGCCCATAACAACATAATCGGTATGAGCTGAAACCGAACCCGCAACTTTGGCACCCATACCCAAAGCTTTTGCCTTTGCCTCGGCGCGGGTCATATTTTCAAGCGTGCCGGTAAACACCACCGTTTTGCCGGAAAGCGGCGAATTATGGTTAGCGGTATCTTGAAAATCGGCAACCTTAACCTCGCCTAGCAGTTCATTAATGATTTTTATATTATGCGCTTCTTTGAAAAATTCTACAATGTCTTTAGCCATGGCGGCGCCGATACCGTCTATGCTCAAAAGTTTTTCTAAATTTTCTGCCTGCATTTGCTGCATAAAGTTAGCAAACGAGCCGTAATTTTGGGCTATCAGCAAAGAAGTTGCCGCGCCAACCTGCCTGATGCCAAGCGCATAAACAAAACGCGGCATGGTTATATTGCGGCGCTCATTAATTGCCCTAAACAAGTTTTCCGCCGATTTTTTGCCCCAACCTTCGCGGTTTTCAAGGTGCAATCCCTCGCCGGTTGAGAACAAATCATCACTGCCGAAATTGCGGCGCTCCAATGAAAAAATATCCGCCGGACTGCGTAAAATTCCCTCATTGAAAAACTGCTCTATGATTTTGCTTCCCAAGCCCTCAATATTAAACGCCTCGCGGGAAACAAAGTGTTTTAAGCGCTCAATCGCCTGAGCCGGACAGCTTAACCCGCCGGTACAACGCCGCACCGCCTCATCTTCTTCACGGATAGCATGCGCGCCGCATTCCGGACAATAATGCGGAAACTCATATTCAGCCGAATCGGCGGAACGGCGCTCTTTTTCAACGCTAAGCACTTGCGGAATCACATCGCCGGCGCGCTGAATAACCACATAATCGCCTATTCTGATGTCTTTACGCTTAATTTCGTCTTCATTGTGCAAAGTGGCGTGCGAAACTATCACTCCGCCCACGTTAATCGGCTCTAAATCTGCCACCGGAGTTAGAGCGCCGGTGCGCCCGACCTGAACACGGATATTGTTAATGCGGGTAATGGCTTTTTCCGCCGGAAATTTATGCGCAATTGCCCACCGCGGAGTACGGGTTAAAAAGCCAAGCCGGTTTTGCAACGCCAAACTGTTTACTTTGTATACAATACCGTCAATGTCATAAGGCAAATCGGCGCGGGTTTGCTCTAAGCTTTCATAGCTATCGGCAATCTCGCGTACGTTATGGCACAAGCGATTATACGGATTTATCGGGAAACCCCACTCTTTTACTTTTTGCAAAAACTCGCTTTGCGACCGCCACAAAATTTCAGACACCTCGCCCCATGTGTAAACTAACAAGCTGAGTTTGCGCTGCTTGGTAATATTGGCGTCAAGCTGCCGCAATGAACCGGCGGCGGCGTTGCGCGGGTTGGCGAACGGCTTTTTGTTTTCTGCCGCATTTTTGGCGTTAAGTTCCATAAAATCAGCTTTTGACATATAAACTTCGCCGCGGAGTTCAATAATTTTTGGAAAATCAGGCGCAAAAACTTTATGCGGAAGTCCCGCTATGGTTTTAAGGTTATCAGTAATATTTTCGCCGATTTTGCCATCGCCGCGAGTGGAGCCGCATACCAAAACGCCGTTTTCATAACGAGCCGAGAATGAAAGCCCGTCCATTTTAGGTTCAGATGTAAACTCAATGTCATCAGAAGTGTTCAAAAAGCGCTGCACGCTTTTTACAAACTCAAACAACTCGCCTTCGCTGAAAATATCGGCAAGCGAGAGCATCGGGACTTTAAGCTCAACTTTGCCAAACTCGCTTTTTACCGGCGCGCCAACCCGCTTTGAGGGGCTGTCGGCTCTTATCAAATGTGGAAACTCAGCCTCAATCTGTTCATTCAGGCGTTTTAGCTCATCATATTCAGAATCGGTTAAATACGGATCATCATGCTGATAATAAGCGGCGTCCGATTTAGCAATTTCCGCGGCTAAGCGCGCCAATTCCGCTTTAGCCTCTTGTTCAGACATATTAGCAATATCAGGCATTTAAATCTCCACTATTCGTCATAAAAGAAGTCATATAATTTGGCAAAAACCACACTGAAATAAAGGCAAAACAGAGAACCGAACGCCAAAAACAACCAATTATGACAGCCAAGCAAAACATCAGCGCCATAAGCAATAAAGCACGGAACATCAAGCAAGGTCATAACTAGTACAAAGCGCCAATAATTACCCTGCGTTTTACGAAAAGCCTTGTGCATAGAACCATTCAGTCCTTGCAGAGCCGATAGCCATGCAAAAGTCGGGCGGCTAATGATAAACGGCGATAAAAACAACAACACTGCCGCAAACACCATTTGATTTAAGATACTTCCTTCAATATTTTGCAGAGTTTCCATATATTTTTCAAACCACAGCAAGTATTGCTCGTTAAACCCCATAAACAAAGGTAAAAACGGTAAAATTACCAGCAAAAACACCACCACAAACATAAAGAAAAACATTTTGGTGGACGGTATCACGCTGCCGAAAAAATCCATGGTTAAAAAATAGGGTTTTTTGTGAAAATAAACTCTGAAAAACACAAACAAAAAGTAATAATAGCTTAAAACCGCAAGCACCAACAACGGAGTTGGCGCAGTTTGCGGTATAAAGCTATACAAAGCAAACAGCACAAAATTAGCCAGCCAAAAAAGCCTGATTTGCTTTAAGTTGGTTTGCATATATAAATATGCCTGCCAAAAAATTTGCTTTACCGGAATTTGTTTAATGCTTTCTGCCATAATTGTTCCTTAATTACGGATTATTGCCTTTCAACTCCGGCATTTTCGGTTTCAGTGTCTTCCTCAAAGGTATCCTCAGCATTAGGATCATAATCAATACCTAATTTTGAAAGCATATCATCGTTTATATCTTCACGCTGAGCAACAACCCAATCCGGCACAAACGGCGATGGTTTTAAAGAGGCAAGTTTGCGCATGTTTTTATCTAAGTACCATCTTGGCGAATCCGCCATAATCGGGCGGTCAATGTAACTTTGCATCAAAACAACCTGCTTTAACATCGGCAAGCTTAACAGCTGCGTGGTGCTGATAACTGAAACACCTTGCAGGTTATAGGTAACGTTTTTAGCAAACGGATTTGAACCTTTGCCCAAGCCGCCTTCATTTTTAGAATATGATGTGGTTTGAACCGTACGGTTACCAATCATCTTTGAAAAACGCTGCGCGGTAACTTCGTTGTTTTGGGAAAGAATAATCTTGCAGGCGGTAGTAGAAATTACCGTTTCAAGGTCATCTTTACCGTATTTACCGGAGATTTGTCCTAAATCTTGTCCGATAAGCAGGTACGAAACTTTTTGACCACGACCAACCGCCGGTCCGTCAATAACCGCTTTCAACTTAGGCATTTGCGGAAACTCGTCAAGCACGAACAAGCACGGATACGGACCCATTTTACCATCGGTTTTATTTTCATATTTCGGCGGGTTTGAAATTAAGTATGAGCTCATAAGCTCAATAAACACGCTGCTTATCATACCTAAAGCGCGGGCATCGGTTTGGTTAATGGACAAGTACACCGAAATAGGTTTCCACTCACCGGTAACCGGATCTTTAACACCGCGCAAGTCTTTAAAGTGCAAGTCTGAAAAGCTGGTACGGGCAACCACCGCCGAGTTTTTGAAAATGTTAATACCGGCAAACGCAGTTGAAATAACAGAGCCGCGCTCCTTATCCGGCATGGCGGAAAGCGAGCTCAACTCAGTGTAACAACGTTGCGAGTATCCAAACTTGCGGGCTTCTTCAACCGCCTCATCAAGCAAGTCATGCATCGGATCAGCCATTGCCGCCATTTGGTCGCCCTCGGCTAAACGACGCTTAATGTCTTGCGCCTGCTTAATTTGCGCCTCAGTTAACCATTCCAAAATCATGGCGATACTTGACTCACGCCCAATCCATTTTTCCGGTAGCAAGTTCCAAGTACCGATAGGCAGGTAATTATCAATAGTGACTGTGCCGTTTTTAAGGTCATTCATTGCCTTGGGCACCATCGGGTCACGCATATCGCGGTAATAACCTTCCAAAACACGCTTGTCTTCTTCATCAAGCTTGCCCTCATAAATGCGTCCGATAAAATAATCGTTGGCGCGGGCGCGTTCGCATTTTGAGCAAATAAAGTGAATAAAACCGTTTAACGCCGCACGACCGGTTTGCGACCAGTGCGGGTCGGCGCCGCCTTTAGGGTCTTCAACCAAAATGTTGCAGATTGAATCCACATACATATCGCGGTCAGGTCCCATTTCAGGCAAAGCGTTCGGCGAAAGCGGGTTCCAACTCGGGTAATAAATGCCTTCTGACGGGCTGTCTTCAGCACCCCAGTTAATAACAAACACAGGTCCGACTTTGGCGCGCGCGCCTGAAGTTTTAAAGCACAATTCCGGTTTAGGGTCATTAATAATCAAGCTTAATTTATTAGAATTAAAGATGGTTGGAATAACCACACCGGCAGTTTTACCAGTTCCCGGAGGAGCGCAGCACAAAGTTGAAAGCGTTTCTTTTAACAACAGCATACGACCTTTAACTTTACCGACAACCTGGCAAAAGCCGTCAAAGCCCAGTAATTCCATGCGGCTGATGTCTCGCAAGGTGGCAATACGGGCGGAACCATGAACATTAGACTGAAAGCGATACGGACATGAAACCGCACCGGTAATTAAACCAACCGGCAAAGATATAAACGGCAAAATCGGCAGCCAGTGACTGATTGAAAAGCCCTTGCTTGACATGAGCTTTTCCATCCAGTTACCGTATTGTTTGAATAAAAATGACGGGTGATCTTGAATAGCGTTTAAAAACATTTTAACGCTTGCAATCGTTTTTTTAGATATGCCCTGCTCAATTAAATAAGCGAGCGGCAATGAAAAGATTGTTAAAATTAAGGTAATTATAAGGGTAATAATCATGGTCATTGCCATCCATCGGACGGCATTGTCATATTCTTCCCATTCTTCTCCTCTTTGTCTTAACGCCATTTTTATCCTCTTATGCTAAACTGCGAATTAATTTTTTAACGGTATCCAAAGTTGATTTATCGGGCTTATCCTCAGCCTCCTCAATCGTCTTTGAAAAGAGTTTAATCTCTTTTGGCATACCGCGGTTAATGCGGGTAACTTCAACGCCCATATCGTTCCAAACCTCAAACATATCATCTGCATTAATGATATTGCCGGTTTGAATAACAACATAAGCGTAAACTTGAAGGTTCAAGTCTGAGCCTTCAAGACTATCGGTTAATGCCTGTTTGGCAACATCGGCGCGACGCACCGGCGATATACGATGACTGTTTTCAGAAAACCACAAAGGCTCTTCATCATTAAAGCGCTCTTCATCGGCTAACCAGTCGCCGGGTTCTTTATCAAGCAGGCATAAACAAATTTTATCCGATGAAACACCCACAAAGTCAATCACTGTGTTTTTGATATTAACACCGGAAATAACTTCATACCCTTTTTGGGTTAAAATATCCGCCACCGGATTTAAGCGCTGTACCGGTTGGTCATCAGCAG
Source organism: Lachnospiraceae bacterium (assembly GCA_963594125.1). Taxonomy (GTDB): domain Bacteria; phylum Pseudomonadota; class Alphaproteobacteria; order RF32; family CAG-239; genus CAAFZY01. The sequence goes on along the minus strand of CAVBCV010000020.1, from coordinate 19,704 downwards.
ATGAAGCGCGGCGATTGTTGCGAGAATCGTCTTTAACGCGGGTATCATCACGGCGAACATCATCACGGCGGCGCGCGTCTTTTTTAGCGTCACGGCGGTCATTATCGCGGCTGTCACGAGCACTGCGGTCATCGCGGCGAGAATCATCGCGGCGGCGCGGCTTGTCGTCAAAATCATCATCGTCATCATATTTTTTGCGGCGAGAGCGATTGTCATAATCGTCATTATCATTGCGACGCGGTTTGCTGTCACGGCGCGACGGGCGATAGTCCTCATCGTCATCATCGGCTTCATTAAATTCAAAGCGGTTGTTGCGGCTATCCTTAGGCTTGGGAGCCGGTTTTTCATTTTTCTTTTGGCTGTCTATTTTAAATATATCTGACGATTTGCCGAATGAATCAAAATCTAAGTCAAAATCATCATCGTCATCATCTAAGTTAAACAGAGCATGACTGAAAGTTTCACGCGCGGTTGCCGCCTTGTTTTTCAGGTCAGCGCGAGCCGCAGGAGTTTTTTCAGCCGGAACGGCAACAGCAGGCGCGGCAGGAGCAATAGTAACAGCCGGTGTCGGCGCCGCGGCGGGAGCGTCATTATAATCATAAATCGGCGAGCGCGGTCCGCTCGGACGAATTTCTTTGTATGATTTTTTCTTAACCACAACCGGGGTTTTGGTAACAATCTTTAACGGATTGAACATTGAGCGCACCAAATTTATCGGGTACATAACCGCCTTAAATGCCCACATTTCCCACGGAATAAGGCTTAGCGCAATCCAACCGGTCAACCATAGCGGAATAAATGCAAGTATGATTAAAATAAACGCCCATTCTTTGGCAGTGTCTATAACCCAGCCATTAAGCCACAAGTTCCAAGCATGCATCCAATGCGGCGGCCAAAAAATGTCAAAATGCCAGTTTTCAAGCATAATAACTCTTATGCCTTCAATGAAGACTATGCTCCACAGGCATCCTACAAAAGCTATTCGTGCCAAAACTCTTAACGGTTTCAAATTTTTCTCCTGCTTTGGAGGTTATCATATTCTGTATTGGTTAACAATTATTTATTGTTCCTTGTGGTTAATAATTTTTTCCGAAAGACTGCGGCGGATTGCGTCAGATTCTTTCACATTTTCGGTTTTTTCCTGCTTAATACGGTCTTGGATTATGTCTTCAACCGTAATTTTTTCACCCACTTTGATATTTTTTATCACCACGTGCGTGTCTGTTTCTTCATATTTTTTGATGTCGCGGTTTGCAAGGTAATTAAGCGGAGCTAACAAAAGCTTAACATAATTAAGGCGATAGAGTTTCACCCAGCCTATCACCCATATTACCGCAATAAGAAGCAATGACAGAAAAAAGGTATAATCAGCGGCGCCTTCTATAACGCCATTGTTGTTCCAAAAGCCTTTTACCACGCTCCACTGCTTGGCATAAAAAATGTCAAACTTCCAAACATAAATCATCAACAGGCGAGCGATGTACAAAAATATGCTCGTCCATATTGCCCCGACTAACAGGCATTTGGTTAATTTTGATATTTTTTTAAGCACTTACATTCCTTTTCCAGAGTTGTTTTGTACAATGTGATTGAAAATTGAGGAATCTCGCTTAACAATTTTATCTTTGAACCTTTGCACATCTTGTTTGCGGCTTTCCGGTCCGCGGAAGCGCGCGTCATTGGTTTGAGCCTGATACTGATTTAATTGCTTCATGTGCTCAAATGTTTTAGCCATGCTGTTCGTAGAATTTTCTTTGATTGCCTCTTCAAGCAAACCGGTTTTGGCTTCAATACGTTCTTTAGAATGCTCCTCTTTGAAGATTGAGTTGTCATAAACCGCGCCGTTACTAACCTTTTGCGAAATTAATTTTTCAACGTTATTCAGGCTGCGAGCAACTGAGCGGTCATGCTTTTTAGTACCAAATGAATCAAAGGCGTTATCATCCAAATCTTTTTGCTGAGTAGCAACCGCATTTTTGGTAGCCTCACTTAACTGTTTCAAGAAGGCGTTAATTTCGCGACTGGTATTTTCAGCCGTAAAAGTTTTAAGATCAGGTTTATTGCCCTCTAAATTGTCATAAGCGGCTTCTGAAAGCAAACGCGTGTCTTCAGAAATTACTGCCACCGCCTTCAAAATGTTTTTCTGACATTCTTTGGTCTTTTGAGTAAATTGCACTTTTAACTCATCATCTGATAAATACTCACCATTGCGGCGCCATGCTTTATCATCGCTCATAAACTCTTCTGTCATACGGGCAGAAGTCATCATCATGGCAAGCTTGCCAGTCATTTCAATAAGCTGAGTGCGATTGCCGAGCTCTTTAGATGCATAATCAAGAAATGCGGCGCTCTTGGTCGGATTAGCCTGCAATTTTTTAACAAACTCATCATCTTTATCAAAATATTTCCAATTAGGACGAGGATTGTTTAAGTTGTCGGATAAATCAGATAAAATTGCATCATAAGAAGCTTTTTTACCGGCGCAATCATCACTTAAACCGGCCAGGTTTTGGGATACCATATCACAAAACGTATTAGATTTTTTAACAGCTTCCTGCAACCCGTTGCCCGACGGTATCTTTTTATCGGCAGAAGGAGCGGAAGAACGGGCTTTGCTGCGGTCAACATAAATTTCAGTTGCCGCGTCAACAATATTTAAAATTTTATCTTCAATCGTATTAAACAGCCAGCTTGCACCGCCTAATAGCCATTCTTCATACATGTATTTAATAACATCTTCATCTTTGAATTTGTCTTTACTTTCATGATTTTGTTTTTTACGGTCACCAGGCACGTTGTTCATATCGGCAATTTTCTTTTTATCCTCGGCCTGCCGCAGCTGATTAGTTTGGTCAATAGTGAGCGGTTGCAGATAAGCCAAGTCTTTAAGTTCGTCAATGGTCATGGTTTTACGCGGAGCTTCCTGCTTGCCATTAATCATCATATTTTTACGGTCAGCCGACTCCACCGTTAAGTTTTTGCGGTCTTCAACAAATTGCTTCATTAAGCCTTTTGGGTTTTGCTTTTGCATATTGACTTGCTTTTCATCAGCGCCGTAACCGTTTGCATCATAGGCTTTGTCAATAAACCCCCGATATTCAACCGTGTTATGGTGTTTGACCGCCGCTTTTTGTTCATCAGATAAGCCTTGTTCATTTTGCAACGCTTGTAAAAAGCCAATATTTTTAACCGTTTGCGTACCGATAGTTTCGCCGTTAGGCGCAATTCCGGCAACAGCTGCCGCCGCCGGATTGTCAACGGAGGAAAGCCAACCGCTTTCTTTAACCTTTTGCAGATTGTCTAACACTCTTTCTGTGGTCTTTAACGACTCGGCGGAAGTTTTAAGTATTTCATCGGTAGATTTATTTTGATTGTGCATAGTCATTAAATCAGGCAAAGCGATTTTGGCGGAAAAGTCGCGCCATTCAAGGATTGCCGGATATTTTTTGACAACATCGTCAACATCAATTTTGTCGCGCTCCGTTAATTCCTGCTTATTTAACAAAGCAAACAGAGTGTCAGATGCTTTTGCCAAATTTTCTTCCGATATGTTATTTTTTTCATCAGCCATTATGGTTCTCCGAGTTTATTTGCTTTTATATTAGCATTGTTTTTTGTTTTTGTCCAGAATGTTTTTGTTACAAAAATACTACACCCTCAAATACTTCAAAAACTTGCCTAACCGGAAGTTTTCGCGGATTCCGTCTTTCGGGGTCGGCTTAATCAGTCCGAAAAAACGCGGCTTAATTTTGTCCGTTTCTATCGGAGCATAAACCGCCGGATTTTTGGTTAAAGCCTCATAAGCGCCTTCAGCATCTTTTTGCGCGGTTTTAAAATAGTTGCCGATAAGGCGTTCAGCATCAACCGGAAATTTACGTTTTTGCACCGCCTCAACAAATTTTTGCTTACGTTCTTTACGGCGCTGATATTCCTCATACAGAGCCTTTTCAATGCGGCGGCGCTGAGCCTTTAAGCGTTTTGCCTCATACGAGATTTCACAATTTTCAATATCAATCAAAATCTCAACATAAGAAATTATGGCAAGCTGCAAATTTTGGTCAGAAACACCTTCGGCAAAATTTAAGAACTCTTCATCAGTGGCGTTGGGCTTAATGGTTGAAAGTTTTTCAGGAAACGACATCAGCATAACATCCCAACACAATGAGGCGTCTTCACCGATTTTGCGTCCGGTACTGGGCTTGTAATTTGGCACTAACATTCTTTTGCGAAAAATAAAATCAGGCAGCGGAATATCTCGGATAGCCGCCATAGCTGAAACCGCGCCTAAAAAATTGTCATAAGCTTGAGCAAGTTCCGCCTCATCAGAACCTAAGTTTAAAACTTCTTCAGGCTCAGCCGGAGCGGTATAAGTAAAATCAGCCGGTTCATCATTATTTTCAGGCGGCAGAATATTTAAGCTTTCTAAATCCTTATGTTTTTCAGGTTCAGGCGGAGTTTCTTCCGCTGGCTCGGCAGGAGTTTCGGACGAATCGTCATCACCGCTCAGAAAACTGTTCAAAAGCTTTTCAAACTCATCGTCTTCGCTGTCTTTAACCGGCTCGCTTTGCACAACCGGCTCCATATTAACAACCGACTGATTAACATCTATTATGCTATTGCTGTTTGAAGCTGCGGATTTGCGTTTATTTTTCTTTGCCATCGTGATTTTCTCCATTAAGATAAATAGCGCCTTCAAGGGATTTATCTTTCAAATTTACGACATACACCGCCGGAATGTCGGTTGCAATAAACAAGCGGTTGCCTTCTGCCAACATGCCGCTCACCCGACTATTTGCCGCGGGCAAGCTGATTTTAAACGCTTGAACCGGTCGGTTTGATTTTAAAATAATCTGGGAAACGGCAAAACACAACAAAAAAATCAGGCAGAATGTTAACAAAAAGACCGCGATTTTAACAATTTTGAGCTTATCCATAAACAATCCTTGCATTTACGTTTGTTTGCTATATGCTGTTTTTATAGCAAAATGTCTAACATATCTTTAAGATTACCATAATGAGCGAGCAGGATTCTAACATTTTTTTAAGCGAACCGGTAACCGATGAGCAAAAAGGCTTGCGGCTTGATAAGTTTTTAAGCTTTTTACAAGCGCAAAACGAATGCTTTAAAAGCTTGTCGCGCAGCCAAATTCAGCGGCTGATTAAGAACGGATTCGTCACTTGCGAGGAAAATGAAATTTATGACTGTTCTTTTAAGGTAAAAAGCGGCGATATTTTCCAAATTGAAATTCCGGCGCCGGAAGAGGCAGAACCTGAGCCGGAAAACATTGCCCTTGATATTGTTTATGAAGACAATGACTTAATTGTGGTAAACAAACCCGCCGGTATGACGGTTCATCCCGCTGCCGGAGCTTATCACGGAACGTTGGTTAACGCTTTGCTTTGGCACTGCCGCGATAATCTTTCAGGTATAGGCGGAGTTAAGCGCCCCGGAATTGTGCACCGTATTGACAAAGAAACAAGCGGACTGTTGGTAGTTGCTAAAAACGACTTGGCGCACCAAAAGCTCAGCGAACAATTTTTTAATCATTCCATTCAGCGCACTTACTTTGCCGTTACTTATGATGTTCCCAACCCGTTAAGCGGAACCATCATCGGCAATATCGGGCGCTCGCATTATGACCGTAAAAAAATGGCGTTGCTGACCGTTGGCGGAAAACATGCCGTTACTCATTACAAAACCATTGAGCCGTTTAAAAATTTTGCCGCATTGGTGCAATGCAATCTGGAAACCGGACGCACTCATCAAATCAGAGTGCATCTTGCCAGTATCGGCTGCGCGCTTGTCGGCGACAAAGTTTACCAAAAAAACCATAAAAGCGCTTTGAAAATTCCGGCGGAGATAAAAAATTATATCAATAATTTTCCGCGGCAGGCTCTTCATGCCGCCACACTTGGTTTTGTGCACCCGCGCACCGGCGAGATTTTAAGTTTCAGCGCTGATTTTCCGGCTGATTTTAAAGAATTGACCGGCAAATTGCGCCAGATAAGCATTGGCTAAAATTAAAACTTTTTGCTATGTTGTGATTCATTTTATTTTGTTTAAGATGTGACTCCCTAACACCCAAAAAAGGAGATAAGGCTATGGATACTACTTCTGGACTTATCGGACTTGACTTTTCGCCGGAATATAATCTGGCAAGATATTTGCAGTGTATTCGTAAATTTCCCATCTTGGAGCCGGAAGAAGAATACAATTTGGCAGTTGAATATCAACAAACTCACAGTAAAAAGATTTCATACAAACTTATAACATCGCATTTAAGATTAGTGGTAAAAGTGGTTTCAAAATACCGCGGTTACGGCTTGCCGATAAGCGAGCTGATTGCCGAAGGTAATATCGGGTTGCTTTATGCGGTTGAAAAATTTGAACCGGAAAAAGGTTTTCGGTTTTCAACCTACGCATTGTGGTGGATTAAAGCTTCCGTGCAAAAATACATTCTTAATTCATGGTCGCTCGTGAAACTCGGCACCACCGCCGCGCAGAAAAAACTGTTTTTTAATTTACGCAAAATTAAAAATCAACTTAACCTCACCGATGACCGCGAAATGTCGGAGCCGGTGATTAACCATATCGCGCAGTCGCTTGATGTAACTACGCAAGACGTTACCGATATGAACATTCGGCTCAAAGCGCATGACGGCTCTTTAAATACAGTGTTAAACAGCTCGTCTGACAGCACCAGCGAGTGGCTTGATTTTATATCTGACAGTAAGCCCAATCAGGAAGAATGTCTTTCATATAATGAAACCATGAAGTATCGCAGGCGTTTGTTTAACAATGCTTTAACGGTATTAAACCCGCGTGAAAAAGATATTTTGTTCAAGCGCAGAATGGTTGAAAAAGCCGCGACGCTTGATGATTTAAGTAAATTTTATAACATATCAAAAGAGCGCGTACGGCAAATTGAGTTAAACTCGGTTCGTAAAATTACCCGCGCGGTAGGCACGTTGCAATAAAAGCTTTAAGCATACATTGAATTATGCCCTTTTCCGATTATTTAAAACGGAAGATTAAACAAGTAAAGGGCAGAAAAATGTTAAAAAAACTTTGGTGGCTGATTGTTATTTTACTTATGGCGATTGCTTTTGCGGCAGGATATTGTTGTTTTGCGCTGCAACATAAAAATTCTGCCGCAACTCATAAGGCACCGGTATCTGACACACTGGCGCTTGCGGCAGAGGCAATAACTCCGCGCGATATTGAATTTACGCAAAGTTATGTCGGGCGAATTTTGCCGATACATGAAGCAAAAGTGCAGCCGTTTATCAGCGGATTTATTGAAAAAATTTATGTAAAAGGCGGCGAGCATGTTAAAAAAGGCGATATTTTGCTCACCTTGCAGCAAGAGCAATATCTTGCCGAATTGGAAGCCGCTTATGCTAATGTGTTGCAAGCTAAAGCCGATTTAAGCAACGCGGAGACCTATTACACCCGCATACAAAAGGCCGGTAAAAACAGCGTTTCGCCAACTGAAGTTGATAATGCCAAAGCGCAATTTTTAAGCGCGCAAGCCAAGTTTGAATATGCCAAAGCCAATCTGGCCGCAGCGGAAGTTAATTATAATTACACCGTTATTCGCTCGCCGATTGACGGTTTAGTCGGCGATGTTTCATTAACGGTCGGCAATTATGTTTCGCCTTCATCGGGCGAGTTGTTTTCAATTATGCAATATTCTCCGATACGGGTTATGTTTTCGGTTACCGACAAAGAATTTTTGACTGAAAGCTCCAAGCCCTCGCCTTTTTATGATGATAAAATTTTCCTTAAACTTGCCGACGGCACTATTTTTACCAATGCCGGCGAATTTAAATATACCGATAACAGTATAAATGCGGCAAGTAACGCCATTGCCGTGTTTGCCGATTTTAACAACGTCGGCAAAACATTAGTTCCTAATGCTTATGTTACCGTTTTGGTAAAGCACATTTTTAAATACAGTGTTCAAGTGAGCAAAAACCTAATGTTATTGGAAAATGACGGCAACTATGTTTTTATAATCAGAGATGGAAAAATCATCAAAGAAAAAGTAAATATTTTAGCCTCAGAAAAAAATGATTTTATTTTAGAAAACACTTTCAAAAAAGGCGACGCTTTATTAACCGAGGCGATGCGGCAGTCTTATTATAACCGTACTATAACGCCTAAATTTGCCGATAACAACTTGACCGGAGAGGATAAAAAATAATGTTTTCAGCTTATTTTATCAGCCGTCCGCGCTTTGCCATTGTGATTTCAATAGTGATGGTGTTGCTTGGTTTGCTTGCTATTGTCGTACTGCCGGTTTCGCAATACCCTGAAATTACGCCGCCGCAAATTATAGTAAAAACCACGTATCCCGGCGCTAATGCTGAGGTTTTGACCGAAACAGTCGCCACACCGATTGAGAACAAAATCAACGGAGTGGAAAATATGCTTTATATGTCATCTTCTTCAGATGATTCGGGTAATTATACACTTACCGTTACTTTTAACGTGGGGGCTAGTCCGGATATTTCACAAGTTAAAGTGCAAAACCGGCTGCAACAGGTAAATTCTGAACTACCAACCGTTGTTACGCAAGAAGGGGTTGATGTTACAACTCAAAATCCAAATATTTTGGCGTTATTGGTTTTGCGCTCGCCAAACAAAACATACGACAACTTATTTTTAAGCAACTACGCTTACAGTCATTTGCAAAATCCGCTCGCGCGCGTTAAGGGGGTTGGCGATGTGCAGATTTTCGGACCACAATACAGTATGCGTATATGGTTAGAGGTTAACAAAATAACCTCGCTCGGCTTAAATTCCGAAAGCATTGTGCAGGCAGTTAAACAGCAAAACGTACAAGCCTCGGTCGGAAGTATCGGCTCAGCACCTGCGCCCGAAAACACTAACATGGTTTTATCTTTAACCGCCAAAGGATTGCTCACCAGCGTGCAAGATTTTGAAAATATTATTGTCGCAACTGACAATACCGGCGCCGTGGTATACTTAAAAGATGTGGCGCGTATTGAGCTTGGAGCAAATTCATACGGCATTCAATCCGCCTATAAAAATGAACCAGCCGTGATTATGGCGCTTAACCAAACTCCAAACTCTAACTCGCTTAACATTATGGATAATGTGCGCGCTGAAATTGAAAAATTATCGGAAACGTTCCCTGACGACATGACTTTCAGCATCGCGTATGATTCAACCGACTATGTGCGCGCTTCTATTGACAGCATTGTTGAAACACTGTTCATCACTTTTGCCTTGGTGGTTTTGGTAACGTTTATATTTTTGCAAAAATTTAACACCACGCTTATCCCATTATTTACGATTCCGGTTTCATTAATCGCCACGTTTATAGTGGTTTACGCATTGGGTTTTGATATAAATATTTTAACATTATTTGCGATGATTTTAGCCATCGGGTTAGTGGTTGATGACGCGATTATTGTGGTGGAGCGCGTGCAATATTTAATGCTTCATGAAAAGCTGGAACCAAAAGCCGCCGCGCTTAAAGCCATGCTACAAATAAGCAGCGCCATTGTTGCCACCACCTTTGTGTTGCTTTCTATTTTTATTCCGGTCGGTTTAATGGCGGGCATTACCGGCAAAATTTATCAGCAATTTGCCGTGGCGATTGCCACCTCAGTTGCGTTTTCAGCCTTTAACGCCTTAACGTTAAGCCCATCGCTTTGCGCCGTTTTGTTAAAACCGGAAGACAGCAGAAAATCAGGAAGATTTTTTAATTGGTTTAATCGCTCGTTAGACTTCGGCAAAAAACATTATCTCAGCGCCGTAACGCTTTTTTCCAAGCGATTATGGCTCACAACATTTTTAATTTTGGCAACCATCGCGCTTATTTTTATCGGTTTTAAAATTACGCCTACATCATTTTTACCGGAAGAAGATCAGGGTATTGTTTTTGCCAATATTCAATTAAACAACACTGCAAGCTTAAATCAAACCGAACAGGCGTTAAAGATTTTGACCGACAAAGCCTTAACCATGAAGGGGGTAAAATATTGCATAACCGTTGCCGGATATAGCCTGCTTGGCGGACAAGGCGAAAACGTGGCTTTGGGCGTTATCGGGCTTGATAACTGGAATGAGCGCAAAAGCAAAAAACTTTCGGTTGAAGCTATCACGCAAAAACTTTCAGCGGAATTTGCAGGCAGCGGCTTAGGTGAATTTAACTTTTTTGCGCCGCCGGCAATCCCCGGAATCGGGCAAAGCAATGGTATTTCATTTGAGTTGTTGGCAACTGACGCCGATATTTCATCGCAAGATTTATATAAAAATCTGCGGTTATTACTGGAAAAACTTAATACTTCACCTGATTTAGAGTATGCATTCAGCACTTTCAGCGCCGACACGCCTCATATCTATTTGGATATTGACCGTACTAAAGCAGAATCATATAAAATTCCGGTCGCAAATTTATTCACCGCGCTGCAAAATAATTTAGGCTCGCGCTATATTAACAACATAACCCTTAACGGACAGATTAATAAAGTTATTATGCAAGCCGATTTTGAGTATCGCAGCGATATTGACGATGTTATGAATTTGTATGTAACCTCAGTTGACGGCTCGCAAGTAAAACTCGGCAGTTTTGCAAGCATTAAAACAGAAATTAATCCTAAAATTATATACCGTTACAATCAATACAACTCCGCTTCAATTACTGCCGCCGCTAAAGAAAATGTGAGCAGCGGCACCGCCATTGCCAACATTGAAAAATTAGCCAAACAAACTTTGCCGAAAGAATATCAGCTTGCTTGGACAGGTTTGAGCCTGCAAGAGGTTGAAACTCAGGGATTGGCGGTTGTGTTAATCGGGCTGGCGCTGGTGTTCTGTTATTTATTTTTAGTAGCCCTATATGAAAGCTGGATGCTGGCTTTAGCTGTTATGTTTTCAACCATATTTGCCATTTTGGGCGCAATTATCGGTCTGCACATTATGGGGCAGCCGCTCAGCATTTACGCGCAGCTCGGCTTGATTATGCTGATTGGTCTATCCGCCAAAAACGCCATTTTAATTGTGGAATTTACAAAAGAATACCGCGAACAGGGTTACAGCATCTTAGAAGCCTCGCAAAAAGGCGCGGAAGAGAGGTTCAGAGCTGTGTTGATGACGGCTTTAACCTTCATTTTGGGCGTATTACCGATGGTAGTGGCAAAAGGTGCCGGCGCAAGCTCGCAAATTGCCATCGGCAGCTCGGTGTTTTTTGGCATGATTGCGGCAACCAGCGTCGGCATTATCTTTATTCCGGCATTGTTCGCGTTGTTTGAAACCATTAAAGAACATTTTGCAACACCGAAAGGAGCTCAAAATGATTAAAAATTACACATGTTTATTGTTGTTATTTACCGCCGCATGCACAGTGGGACCTGATTATGAAGCCCCGCAAATATATGAAGATATGCAAATAAGCCAATCATTAAAACTTAAAGGCAGCGGAATAAAAATATCACAGCAATGGTATGAACAATTTAATGATAAAAATTTAAATTTTTTAATTGAAACCGCGTTAAAACATAACTCTGACCTTAATGCCGGAATTGCCCGTTTGCGGCAGGCGCGCATTACCGCCGAAATTAATCGGGCGCAGTATTTACCGATACTTAATGCCGACGCCAAATACGATTACGCTAAGGCAAGCAAAAATATCGGGCTCGCCGCCGATACTAATTATTTTCAGCTCGGGCTTGACGCCTCGTGGGAGCTTGATATATGGGGCGCCGGAAGAAGACTTAATGAGCAGTCGTTAGCAAAATTTGCAAGCGCCATGTACAGTTTGCGTAATTTGCGAGTTACGGTGATTGCCGAAACCGCCAAAACTTATTTTGCCCTAAAAACCGCGCAGGAGCAATTACGAATCGCGCAAAATAATTTAAAACTGCAACAAGATATTTATCGCACAGTCAGTGATAAATACCGCTCCGGCTTAACCGACAGCGCCGCTTTTAATCAGGCCGCATATATTACGGAGACCACCAAAGCGGCAATTCCGGCTTTGGAATATAAAATTGAGGCATATAAAAACGCTTTGGCGGTTTTAACCGGCATGCTCCCGCAGCAAATAAACACCGGCAACTGCAATCCGATAAAGCAGGCCTATAAATACAACACCGCTCTTTTATACAATCTGCCAAGCGATATTATCCGCTCCCGTCCTGATGTTAAAGCAGCGGAACGTAATCTGGCGGCGCAAAACGCGGCTATCGGGCAAGCCGTGGCGGAACTTTACCCGAATTTGAGCATAAGCGGATTGTTCGGACTGCAATCAAGCGCCGGTTCAAAACTTTTTAACTCGGACAGCAAGGCTTACGGCTATGTTCCGTCAGCGGTTATGCCATTATTTAATTGGAATAAACTGCAAAATAATGTTGAGTTACAAAAGCAAATTAAAGCTGAAGATTATGAAACATATCGGAAAACATTGTTGCAAGCAGTTGAAGAGCTCAGCAATGCCATAACCGCAACGCAAAAAGAATTTGCCGCCAACAAAGCGCACCGCAATGCGGTTTATCGTATGCGGCAGGCGTTTGAAGCCACTCGCGGCAAATATCGCAACGGGCTGATTGAGTTTTCAGATTTATTAAAAACCGAACAAGACCTATTGCAGGCTGAAACTGACTTGGCGGCAAGCAACGGCGCAATATATCAAAACATTATTGCGTTTTACAAAGCCACCGGCGGCGGATATAATTAAAGCAAGCGGTTAGCGATAATATTTTTCAAACGGAGTGTCCTGATTAATATCTTGCGGTTTGTACACAAAGATATTAGTAGTGGTCGGAATATCATGCTGACGGCGGGTATAACCGCGGGATTCCATACATTTGCGATATTTACGCGGGCTGGAATCGGAATCATCGCGGATAGAATTTACCACTATCGGCTGAGCTCCGGTATAAGGCACATAACTTGCCCAAATGCCTTTTTCGGAGTGCCAGTCGGCTCTGATGTCATAGCGGGCTTCTTCCGAATAAAACCAACTCTTGATATTCGGCAAAAATTTAAAATCTTCCGCCTTGCGCATACATTCCGAATGGTCGCGGGCAAATTTTTCAACGCCGGTACGCGGGCGCTCCCAGTGGTACACTATTTGTCCCTCACCCTCAGAAAGCCAGGTGCAGGCTGAAAATAACAATGGTAAAATTAAAGGTAAATATATTTTTTTCATATTAAAAATCCAAATTTGTGTAGTGTTCTGCCGGAAGTATTCCTTTTATGGTATCTTTAAGAATATCCTTAAAAGACGGGCGTGACTTTATTTTTGAATACCAAAGTTTAGCGTTTTCATAATTATCCCAAGCAATATCGCCTAAATAATCAATTACGGAAAGGTGCGCCGCCGCCGTAATATCCGCTAATGAAAACTCTTCACCGGCAAGATAATTATGGCGCTCGGCAAGCCATTCAACATAACTCAAATGATATTTAAGATTGTTCATTCCGGCTCGTAAAATGCGCGAATCGGGCGCCGAACCGTCACGAAAGCGTTTATAAACTTTTTCCATAACGATATAACGATAAACTTCATTATAAAATTTGTTGTCAAACCAATCGGTTAAGCGTCTAACTTCCGCGCGGTGTTTGTTATCGCCGGTAATTAAGCGCGGTTCGGGGTAATTTTCTTCCAGATATTCGGTTATGGGGTAGTTGCCGGAAATAATATTGCCGTCAAAAATAAACACCGGCAATTCTCCCGCCGGATTAAGCTTGCGAATTTCTTGAGAGAGATTCCAAGGCTCTTCTTCTCTTAATACAAACAGCATCTTTTTTTCAGACATAAGCATTCTGATTTTACGCGATTGCGGCGAAATGCTATGATGAACCAAAAGTACCATATTTTATTATTCCCCCTTATTTTCCATAAAATTATTTGCCTGTTCATCGGCGGGAGTTAATTCTCCGGTTATATTTTTACGAATAAACTCCGGAGGAACAACTCCTTGCGATTTTATTTCAATTTCTTTTACTTTATCTTTGAGCGCCTTGTTTATTTTTTGCGAAAATTCAGGGCTTGCCACTGTTTTTTTCAAAAACGCGCCAATCCGTTTATACTTCGGCGAGGCTTTTGAAACGCCGATAAACATAGGCATGCTCCATAAAGCCGCCTGTGAAAACGACACATAATTTTTAAGCCCCAATTCACAAACCTTGGCATAATTATAGTAATAAGTGCCGGCAATATAATCAACCTCGCCGGAAAAAAGTTTTTCATAAGCCGAAAGCGTGGTTTCAGTCGGCTTCATATTAAACGATTCAAAGTTTTTAAGCATGTAATCGCTAAAATATTCTTCATTGCTGTATGTGCCTTTAAGCGCTTTTAAATCATTAGTATTTTTTACCTTTGCAACGGTTTGCGGCAGCATAATAATGTTTATCGGATTATTGATGACTGCCGGATAAACATATTCAAGCCCCGAATAACGCTTGGTTCCGTAATAAATACCAAGCAAAACATCTACATTGCCGCGGCGAACCACATTGATTGCCTCGTCATAGTTTTCTGATAAAATATAAATTAACTTAAATTCGCCGAGTTTGGCAAATTCTTGCAAAGCATCATCAAAAATAGTCTGCAAATACTCAGCATTGCGGTCATCATACTCAGTAGTGGCAATCGGGGGATAATTTGGAAATGAAGTGAGCGTTAAATTTTGCGTTCCCATGTGCATTTTGGTTGTAACCATGGTTTGCGCCCATCCTGAAAGAGGCACCATTTGCATTACCATTATCAAAATCAGCCACAATTTTTTCATGCTATCACCGCTTTTTGCCTTAATTTTTGTTACAATACTCCATTTAAGTAAAAAATATAAACAAATTGTGTTAAAAAGATTTTAACCGGTTGAAATTTTCTGCAAATTTTGCCAAACTTTAAGCCACATAAGGAATTTTGCAAAAATGGAAAACCAATTAAAAGTTTCAGCGCTAAAGACGCCTAAAGAAATTTATAACAAAAGCTGCATTTCGGCGGTGTGCTCCGGCACAACCGGAATCGGCAAAACCTGGTTTGCAACCGCCTTATGCCACGCTTTAAGCTTAATGAAAAAAAATGTGCTTTACTTTGACGCCGATTGCGGACTTGAAAATATTTCATATCAAAACAATTTGGAAGCAAGCACGTCTTATACATCATTAATCAGCGGCAAAACCACGCTTAACAATGCCGTTTTCCATTTTGAGCGCGGTAAATTTGACGTTATTTCATCACCATCAGGCGAGGATGCTTTAACCACGGCGCCTATCGGCAGAGCGCAAATTTTAGCCGGTGATTTAGCGCACTTGGCACAATATTATGATTATGTTTTTATTGACTGCTCCGATGACGGAAGTAAACAAATTAATCCGTTTTTCAGTATTTGCAAAAATATAATTATTATCGTAAACGCCTGTTCGTCATCTTCCATAGCGGCATTTAAGAAAATTGAAGAATTGCAGACTATTGCTCCGCACGCCAAATTTGACATTGTTATTAATCGGGCGTTATCGTATGAAGAAGGGCGGCAAACATATAAAACGCTATTGAAAGCAAGCAAAGAATATATTAAAGTTGATTTAAATTTGCTCGGAATAATTCGGCAAGATGCCCGTATCAGAGATTCGGTTGTCAATAAAGCTTTGCTACTGAATCGCTATGCAAAATGCGAAGGAGCCGAAGATTCCGTTACCGTTGCGCGCCGGTTTTTGGAGGAACAATCATGATTTTTGACCCTTTGGGCTATTACCGCTGCTTAAATGCCGATTACAACACCGATGAAAAGATTTTAAAAATCAACTATCGTGAAAAAGCTAAGTTTTGGCACCCTGACCACAACAAGGCGGAAAACGCGCTGGAAGAATTTCAGAAAATTTCAATCGCTTATGAAATTTTAAAAGAGGTTAAAACCCGCACGGTTTATAATTTGCTGGCTTTGGCTTATGACACGGCAACGTTTCCGGATATGAAAAATCTTAAATTATACAAAGCCGCCAACGGTGATGAAAATCCGTTTTTACGAGTGTTTACTTTGCAAAAAATTGTTTGGAACAAACACCATGAAATTAAAGAAGAAAAGCTCATCGGAACATTTAAGGACGCGCAAAAATTTATCAGTGACGTAACCCGCCACAACTGGCTTAAAGGCTGGTGGTCGCCAACGGGTGCAAAGCTTACTATTAAAGCGCTTAAAAACAATTTTGCCAATATCGGGCAAAATGCAGCCGATAATTTTAAAATGTTAGTGCACAACGCGGCGGTTTATTATGACATCGGCAAAACCGACAAAGCTAAACTTTCAGCCCTGCAGGCGCTTGAATATGCCACGGCAGAGCAAAAAGCCCTGCTGTTGCCGTTTGTTGAGTTGCTGCCGCCGGTAAATACCGTTATCCCGCAGTGGAATTATCAGAAGCTTAAAAAAATTCAGCTCAAAATTCCGCTAACGCTTGGCGCGGGCGTTATTTTGGCCGCGATTATCGCCATTACGCCGCTGTTGTTGCAACTTGTGCCCGAAAAGCATAACGATGATGATAAAATCACTTATTATCAGCAGGTTAAGTTTAACACTGGCGCCAAAACAGTTGATGACGTGGTGGTTTCTAAAATATTTAATATTCCGGTTGACACTTCCGATACCAAGCAGCTTTTTCACCTTAGGAGCAGCGCGGAAATTATGTACGGTCCGTCAGAAGAATTTGACGTGTTAACCACCGGCAAACGCAGACAAACAGTCAGAGTTACCGGATACTCGCCTGATGAAGAATGGTTTAGAGTTATGCTTGACAACGGCGAAATGGGCTTTATAAAAAAGCAATACTTAAAAAAAGGCATCGGCGCAGAAATTCCGACCGGAAGCAAAATATATAACGCAACCCCAAATAATGAAAGATAATTAAAAACATGGCTCTTAAATTTGAAATTTTAAAAACAATCGGCAAAACCCGTTTGGGCAAACTTTACACTAAACACGGCGTTGTTAACACTCCGGCTTTTATGCCGGTGGGCACCTGCGGCACGGTAAAAGCCATGATGCCGGAATCGGTTGCGGCAACCGGGGCGGAAATTTTGCTTAACAACACTTATCACTTAATGTTGCGACCGGGAGCCGATTTGGTTGAAAAAATGGGCGGCATGCATAAATTTATGCACTGGGACAAGCCGATATTAACTGACTCCGGCGGCTTTCAGGTTATGAGTTTAACCGGTTTGCGCAAACTGACGGAAGAAGGTGTTACATTCCGCTCGCACGTTGACGGCAAAAAGTTCTTTTTAAGCCCGGAAGAATCTATGAAAATTCAGCATAAATTAGATTCAAACATCACCATGTGTTTAGACGAGTGCACCCCATTTCCGGCAACTTATGAGCAGGCTAAAAAATCAATGCAGATGTCTATGCGGTGGGCAAAGCGCAGCCGCGACGCCTTTATTGACCGCGACGGATACGGAATTTTCGGTATTCAACAAGGCAGCGTTTTTAAGGATTTGCGTGACGAATCGGCGCAAAAGCTTGCTGAGATAGGGTTTGACGGTTATGCTATCGGCGGTTTGGCTGTTGGCGAAGGGCAAGAAAAAATGTTTGAAGTGCTTGATTACGCGCCGGTTTCATTCCCTTCAGATAAGCCTCGTTATTTAATGGGCGTGGGGCGTCCTGATGATATTGTCGGCGCGGTTTTGCGCGGGGTTGATATGTTTGACTGCGTTATGCCGACCCGCTCCGGACGCACGGCGCAAGCGTTTACTAAATTTGGTCCGGTAAACATTAAAAACGCGCGTCACCGTGAAGATACACGCCCGTTAGAAGCTGATTGCGACTGCCCGCTCTGCCGTAATTTTAACCGCGCTTATATTCACCATTTGCAAAAATGCAACGAAATACTTGCCGTAATGCTCTTAACATGGCATAATATCAGATACTATCAACGCCTTATGCAAGGTTTGCGCAACGCGATTGCCACTGACACATTATCAGAATTTTGCGCTGAATTTTACGCCAATCAGGCTAAAGGAGACATTGAGGAGATTTAATAATGACTGATGCGTGCAATAATCAAGAACATGTGTTAAGCTCATTTATTGAAGAAAACAAAAAAGAGGGCATCAGAGTTTTTGTTGCCGGAGGTTCGCGCTCGGGCAACGACCAAATTTACAAAGAAGAAGCCTATAACCTGGGGCGGCAAATTGTAAAAATGGACTTTAAGCTTGACTTTGGGCTTTCAAATTGCGGCATTATGGGGGCTGTTGCCCGCGGCGTGCTTGATGGTTGGAACAAAAAGCAATGCGCGGACTCTGAAACGCCGATTCAGGGTATTACCACCAAAGAATATTTTAAGCTTTACCCTTCCGATGATGATTTAATTGCGCAAACAGAAGTTATTTTGGCGCAAACATTAGAAGAGCGCAAACAAAAATTACTCGGCGCTGATTTTGTGGTGTTTGCTCCTGGGGGAGTTGGCACTTTAGACGAGCTTGCCTATGACTGCGTGGCCATGCAAGACGGTTTGCTTGCCATGAAACCTTTTATTTTTTACAACATTAACGGATTTTTCCACCACTTGCTGGAATTTTTAAAGTCATTAAGCGCAGAAGGTTTTTCAGACCCGGTGCCGTTTATTGTGGTTGATAACAGCCAAGAGCTTGAAATTGCGTTCCGGCTCTTAAAATTGCGTTACAACAAATGCGACGACGGGCGCGAAGCTTATGCCAATGCGCGGCAACTGGTTTATGAACTGCCTTATTTTATTAAGCGTAAAGAAAATAAAAAGGTTTTGGTTGAAGACATTTGGGCAGAAATTCAGCAAATACGCACTTCCGGCACTTTGGAAGAGCGTCAGGTCTTGGCAGCTGAAATTGAAACCGCTTATCTTGAAAAAGAAATTGAGCGCATGTATGACCGCTTGGCAAAATCAGGGCGCGACACATCTGTGGTCAGCGATAAACTGACACGCTTAAAACTCCGCCGCCAAAAAGCCCAAAAGCACATTCCTAATTTGTGAAATAATAGTAATTATATAAAAACTCCGAAATTTTCGGAGTTTTTTATTGTAATGTAAAAGTATGTAAAATGTCAGAGTTTTTACAGTGTAATGTAAAAAGTACGTAAAATGACGGAGTTTTTACAGTGTAATGTAAAAAGTATGTAAAATGACGGAGTTTTTACAGTGTAGTGTAAAAAGTATGTAAATTGTCGGAGTTTTTACAGTGGGGTTGATTTAGGCAAACAAAACCCTCCGTTATGTTAATAGCGGAGGGTTTTGAGGTTCTTACATACAGTCAGCAACAGCTTGTGCCCCATAGTCTATACAACAGCAATTACCATTACTATCTGAGTAAACTTCGGTACATGAGCCTGAATATTCACCAAATGTTACTGACACACCGGTATTAAAGGTAAACAAGCCATTACCAGCTTTTTCGCACCACTGGTTACATGTATATGCATATTCGCGACCATAATAGGTGCCTCCAGCGTCATGGCATGGACGGATGTCAAAACAAACACCTGTGCTGTTACCAAGCTGTACTCTTTCTGTTTTGTATAAATAGTCTCCAGAGCTACCCTGATACCCATAATCTTCACAAGATTTAGCGACACACTTACCACAGAGGGAGTTATTGGAATCACGAACTAACTTAAAACCGGTAGAGCAAGAGGTAACATCGGTAGAATATCCATCCGGACAGGTTGGGACACAATTACCATTAGCATCTAGGGTGTAAC